>JALYRR010000066.1 GCA_030855265.1 Bacteroidota bacterium
CTGCTGCACAAGGATCTGCTCATCAATGTAACCAGTTTTTTCAGGGAAAAAGAAACATTCCGTTATCTCAAAAGCACTCTCCTGACAAAGTTGCTCAAGAAAAAAAAAGAGGGTGAATCACTCAGAATCTGGGTGGCAGCCTGCTCCACAGGACAGGAGGCTTATTCCATTGCCATGCTCCTGACTGAGCTTCAGGATTCAAAAACAAAAAAAATACCCATCCAGATCTTCGCCACTGACCTGAGTGATGAGGCCATAAAGGAGGCACGACAAGGATTGTATAAAAAAAGCGAGATCGACAACATTTCGCTGACCCGTCAAAAGCGTTTTTTAAAAAAGGTTGGTGACTCTTATCAGGTTATTAAAGCGATCCGGGAGATGTGTGTATTCGCACCACACAATATTTTACAGGATCCACCCTTTTCAAGAATGGACCTCATTACCTGCTGCAACCTGCTGATTTATTTCGATGCAGCGGCACAAAAGAAGGTAATGGCCACATTTCACTTCGGATTAACCGATGGTGGCTACCTGATGCTTGGCAAATCAGAAACTGTTGGATCCACTTCAGTGCTGTTCGGGCAGGTCAACAACAAGTTGAAGATCTATTCCCGAAAAAAGATCATGGGTATTCCTAAAGTTCCTGAATTGTCCGCAAGGCACTCGTATAAAGCACTTTATGAAAAGAAGATAGTTCCGGCCTTTAAAAAACACCTGGCAGTTGACTCAACCGAACTGGACAACAAAATTGATTCGATGCTGCTATCGCGCTATATGCCTGCCTGCGCTTTAATCAACAAGGATATGGAGATCATCCAGTTCAGGGGAACTACCTCCTTGTTTCTTTCACATTCTTCCGGAAAGGCAAGCCTCAATATTCTGAAAATGATGAGGCCTGAATTTGGCTTCGAACTAAGGAATGCCATTCATAAATCAAAGAAGACTAACCGTGTAGTGACGAAAACAGGCATCGAAATAAAAATTGGACCTGTGTATAAAAACATGACCCTGGAAGTTTCGCCTGTTAACATTGAAGGAGAAGAGCCACTGTTTCTGATTGTCTTTACGGTACTGGAAGAAGTAGAAAAATACAATGAAATAGCAGGCGGCAGAAAAAACAATTCCACCCAAAAGGACCGCCGGATCAAAAAGCTCATCGAAGAGCTTAGCAGCGCAAGAACTGAAATGCAATCCATTATAGCATCACAAGAAGAAGCTTATGAGAAGGTGCAGGCCGCGAATGAAGAGATCGTTTCCACCAGCGAAGAATTCCAGACACTGAATGAAGAGCTGGAAACATCAAAAGAAGAAACGGAAGCAACCAACGAGGAGCTGATCTCTACCAACCATGAGCTAAAAATGCACAATGAGTTGCTGGCCGAGTCATATAATTATTCTCAAACCATCATCGACACTATCCATGAGCCCATGATCATCCTTGACTCAGATCTTCATGTGAAGTCCGCCAACAAAGCATATTATAAAAGATTTCTTACAAACAAAGAGAATACAGAATCACATCCTTTCTTCGAGCTCAGTAACAATCAATGGAATATTCCGGAGTTACAGAATCTGCTGGAAAAGATCATTTCAAAAAATATGAGTTTCGAAAACATGGAGATCTCACACGAGTTTGCCGGAATGGGAAAAAAAGTGATGTTGTTCAATGTAAACCGTATCATTCAAAAAACACACAGGGAAAAACTCATCTTATTAGCTATTGAGGACGTTACCGAAAGAGTCATGCAACAACAGAATGAAAAAGACCGGCTTAAAACCGATATCCGTTTACATGAGGAGGATAAACGTGAACTCGAACGCGCTGTAAACCGAAGAACCCGGCAGTTATTGCAAAAAAATGTTGAACTGGAGAGAGCCAATAAAGACCTGACCACTTTTACTTATGTATCCAGTCATGATCTTCAGGAGCCTTTACGAAAAATCCAGAATTTTGTAACCTATATTATTAAGAAAGAAGAGAAACACCTAAGTGCAGAAGGGAAGGGTCACTTTAAGAAAATTCAGGAAACTTCAAAACGCATGCAACTGCTAATTGAAGATCTGCTAGCCTATTCACGCACAAAAAACACAAAGTTAGAATTTGAAAAAACCGATTTAAATGTTCTGCTTCGCGAAGTAAGATCCTCTTTCAAAGAAGTATTCCTTCAGAAAAAAGTTAAAATGAAAGCCACTCTCGGAACGGTGAATATAATTCCATTTCAGTTCCGTCAGGTATTTCAGAACCTGATCAGCAATTCCCTTAAGTTTTCAGACCCGGAGAAACCTCTGCTCATAACGATTCAAAGTACGATCGTAAAAGGGAGTAAACTGAAGACCTCTGGTCTTTCTCCTAAGTACGATTACTGCCATGTGGTGTACACTGACAATGGGATCGGATTTGATCCCCAATACAATGAAAGGATCTTCGAAGTTTTTCAACGTCTCCATTCCTACGAGGAATTTAAAGGAACGGGAATCGGCCTCGCTATATGCAAAAGGATCATTGAAAATCACAGGGGCGTCATGACTGCTTCCGGAACGATTAATAAAGGAGCCCGCTTCGATATTTATTTGCCGGTTTAATCTCCTGCTGAATGTAGACCATTCTCCCCGTGTACAGATTGACTTGCTGGCCATCCATCCTTCTTTTCCGCTGCTAACAAGCTAAGACGAACTTTCTTTAATAGGTACTCCGTTTGTGATCATTCCAATGTTCACAAATGGAACACGGCGTTCTGTATTCATTGATCTCCATTCGATCAATTATATGGATACGCCGGTATTGGAAAGTATAAACGTTAAAACCTATACGATGAAAAAAATTCAACTCCTGCTCATCCTGTCTGTCTTCAGTTGTTCTTTTGTACCAGTAAGGAACTTCAACAGATCTGAATCCCCAACTGTAACCATTAAAGAAGAAAACGGAAAATTCAAATTGTACAAGAACGGCGAACCGTATTATATCCAGGGAGCCGGTGGGTATAAACATTATGAAAAAATTAAAGAGGTAGGTGGCAACTCTGTAAGATTGTGGAGCACTGACAATGCGAAGGAATACATGGATAAAGCTCATGCACTCGGGCTTACTGTTACATTGGGGATAGACCTGGGCCATGAAAGAAAAGGTTTTAATTACAGCGATAAAAAAGCAGTAAAAGAACAATTTGACAGAGTGAAAAAGGAGGTCCTTGAATTCAAGGATCACCCTGCACTGATCATGTGGGGAGTTGGTAATGAAGTTGATCAGTTTGCAACGAATTACAATGTATGGAACGCTGTTAACGATATTGCAAAATTCATTCACGAAACAGATCCAAAACATCCGACCACTACCATGCTAGCTGGAGTACCCGCTAAACATGTAAAAGAAATTAAAAAACGTTGCCCCGATCTTGATATTCTTTCCATCAATGCTTTTAAATGGATCGAACCGGTAAGGAAAGACATCACGGCGGCGGGGTGGACAGGTCCATATATGATCGGAGAATGGGGCCCTTCAGGGTATTGGGAATCAGACAAAGTGCCTTGGGGAACGTTTATAGAAGAAACGAGTACGCAAAAAGCAGAAGTTTGTGCAGAGCGGTACAAAAAAGGAATTTCAGAAAACAGTGATCGTTGTATCGGCTCATACATTTTTTACTGGGGTTGGAAACAGGCAAGAACACATACGCTACTGAGTATTTTTTCAGAAGAAGGACAAGAAAGCGGAATACTCGATGTAATTTACAAAGAATGGAATGGGAAAGAAAGAGCCAATCGGGCACCGGTTATTGTCCCTGTTGGAATTGACAATGAAGCCACTCACAAAGGAGTATACCTGAAACCGGGATCAGCTCACATGGCTTATACAGAAGCTAAAGATCCGGATAATGACGAAATTTATTATTACTGGGAGATCTACCATGAGAGCAGAGAACAAAAAGAAGGTGGAGACCGAGAAGAGAAACCTGCTCCTTTACCGGAGCTGATCCTGAACGGAAAAGGAAAAGCTCTTTCGTTTAAAGCACCTGATAAAGAAGGTCCGTATCGTTTGTTCGTCACAGCCTATGATGGTAAAAATCATATGGCAACAGCGAATACCCCCTTTTATGTAAAGAAATAATATCAGTGCTTGGCTTGTGAAGAAAAAAGTTTATCCATGGAACCGTTAACATATTGTGCCCATGAGGCCATTCTCTGATGACAAATCCGTTCCTGTTCGGAACTGACGTTGATCTTCCTTTCTTCCATAGGATCTGTATTCAGATCATAAATTTCTGTTTCATTTCGGGTCGCATTGTAAATGTATTTATAGTTTTTTTCACGGTACCCAAATAGATAATCTGACCAGGGAGCAAAAAAGTACACCCTGTCATTTTCCGTTCTGTTGAAGAGACTTTTACCTTGCCATTCCTTCGGAGGATCTATACCCAGCAAATCCAGAACAGTCGGAGAAATATCGATAAGTCCTCCAATGGATGAACTGGTTTCTCCTTTAAAAGAAGGATGGATGAACATACATGGCACATGAAGATTCTCTTCATAGATCTTAGACGCATGCGTGATTTGATCGTGTCTGCCGAATGCTTCACCATGATCACCCACTACAACAACCAGAGTTGAATCCAGAATGCCCTTTTCTTTCAGACTCTTCATCATCTTTCCAAAAACAAGGTCGCTGTGATGAACTGCATTTAAATATTTGTTCAAGGTAGAATCCGATCCTTCATATAAAACGGAAGTACCCGAAACAAAATATGGATAGTGAGTCTGGTAGGTCCACATCATTGCAAAGAAAGGTTTTGCGGGATCCATGAAGATCCAATCTACCATTTCATTCTGAGTGCATTCATCATCCTTTCCATTTAGAAACTCCCAGTTCTCATCCTTTATGATAAAACCGGGGGCTTCACAAGAATGAGCTCTGCAATCGTTGATCTTATCAAATTTCCTGACTGATAGAAATTCATCGGCCTTCTGAAACCTGTTGTCCGCTGAATTAAAAAATCCGGTTCGATATCCACGATGCTTCAACTCTGAACTGATCGTTGGTAAGTTGATGCCGGGATGTTCCTGTGTGATCGTAGAATAGGAGATCCAGGGATAGACCGAAGCGAGTATCGAAACCATCGAATTGTTAGTGGCCGGAGCATGCGCATATACATTATTGAATTTAACAGATGATGACAGGTAAGCGTCCAATTCCGGAGTCACGTTATATTTACTCCCGTACGCTGAGATATATTCAGCAGGTGTTGATTCAAGAACAAAAAAGATCACATTTTTAATTCCGGCAGCAGGATGGCCAGGCTCCTTCCTGCTGGAAGTATTCAATTGGAATTTCAAACTATCCTCTACCTCCATCGTAAACAGTGATGGTCCGAAGGAGAATGGATTGACAGAGGCCGCGAATTCAACAACGGGATTTGCCAGTTTACTATAATCCACATTCTGACTTCTGATCGTGGTTCCTGAATAAAATAAATATCCGAAAATTAAAATACTGCAGAAGGAAAGAATGACTTTTTTGTGTACAGGCCGGATCCTGATAATGCCACTGATACCAATCAACAACATTCCCAGGAAAAAAAAGGAAAGGAGTATGCATACAAAATTCAATAGGTAATCCGATGAAACATTCGCAGAAACAGCGGCTTTGGCATCTGCGCTTTTTAAAAAATCCGAATAATACAACCATTGGTAAGTAAAGGGCTTCCCTAACAATTCCACAACGCGAATATTTAATATTCCGATACTAAAAACGAGCAGGCACAAAACAGAACAGGAGATTGCGATTCCCATTTGAATTTTATTGTAATTCCTAAAAAGAAAAGAAAGGATCAGAAACAAGGACAGCAACATGAACACCAAAATGGAATCGTAATAGGCTTCCGTGAATATTTTACCGGCATTATCAAAGGGATGTAAATAAAATATCCAGGAAGAACCACTTACCGAAGGCCGGGTAAGTAACAAACCTAAAAATAATAAAAAAGCAGAAATTACAATGATCCTGTTGCTTCGATAGACCGTTACTGAACTTGTTAATTTCCTCTTCCTAAGAAAATAAAAAGTCAGGAAAAGCAATGATGAAAAGATCAAAACGGGAAATCCAAAATCAGTGATCGATAAAGGAGCTTTGGGAAGAACAGACAAAGCAGATGTGATCGTGAGAACATTATTCTGTTCGGCAAGAAGGTGATAATCCTTAAACGGCTGTTGATTTGTGTCCCACAGATCAACCGATTGACCCCGTGGACCTTTTGAGATCCAGAATACAAAATCAAGGGTGCTATTCCGGGGAACTTTTAATAATACTTGAAATTCATTCTGAGAAAGAATCATCGGACTGCACAGAAGTCCATCTTTCATGAATGATCCTTCGGGATGCAAAGAACTATCTGCCTGTGTCCAGCCGTTCATTCCCCACACAATAAAAGCTTCAGAGGCATTTTCTGCCCGGAAATGTATTTCCTGGGTAGTAATAACCGGAGATGTGTTCGCAGCACAAAACGTCGAAGCAAATAAAATCAGAAGAGGAAAAAAATTATTCATTTTCTATTTTACTAAAACCGGGACAGAAGCGGTACTCACATTTTTATGGGTATCACTCACATACAAATAGAGTCTGTAATTGGAAACCCTTTCCGGAATTTTAAGCTGTATTGTTTTACCATTATCGGGGCCTTCAATATTATCAACCTTTTTTAGAAATTCATCTTTCATGATAAACCATTCATACTTAAAATCCTTACTTATCGGTTTATCTGCTACAGCTTCAAATGTATACACCTGACCTGGTTGAATCTTCAAAGGACTCTTGATCCGGAATACAGGCATTCCTTCCTTGAGTTCACCCGTCCATGCCTCTTTTAAAGCATAATATCCCGGCTTTAATCGTCCTTTATAATCACTAAGTCCAAACCATGTATAGCTTCCTTCCATTCGGTCATGCCAGCAATAGGCAACACCTCCAATATTCGATCCTTTGAAGGGCGCAATATAATTTTCCCATTGATATTTATACCAGTCTGCTTTTTCTTCTTCCGTTTCTTCTACGAGTAAGCCATTTGAAACAGTATTGAAAAGCGGATCCCAATATCCGCTTGGACCAAACTCTGAAATAAGATAAGGCCTTAACGAATCGAACTGATAACAAATATGATTGAGTCTGCTGACCTGCTGCTTATAGTAGGAGTTAATTGCGATTACATCAACTGATGGAGCATGGTCGTGGAAGGCCACCAACTCACCTGGCAATTGGTACTTTTCATGTTCCATACTCGTGAACACTGGTCGTGTAGGATCCAGCTCATGAATCCGCTGAGCGAGCGTTTCAATCATTTTAACATAATGCTCTCGGACTTTGGTCAGGTAAGGTTTGGAATATTTGTGTTTTAAAAGCCCCCATGTTTCATTTCCAATTGACCAGGCAAGAACAGAAGGGTGATCACGAAATTTCAAGACCTGATCTTCTACTTCTGCAATGTATTGTTTTACTTTCAGCGTGTCCCGATAATAGTCAATCTTTGGATCAAACCAAAAACCGTACAACACCTTCAGATCAAATTCTCCGGCAATATTTAAAATATTCTTGTCGTAAATACTGTTATCATATCTGCGGATTGTATTCGCACCCATTTTTTTAATTTCAGAAAAATCTTTTTCCAACTGTCGTCTTGTCAATGGCATGTTTCCATCTCTCCAGTCATGTCCGGTATTGTAGCCAATGCCTTTAATATACTGCTCCTTCCCGTTAATAATCATCCTGAATTTACCGGGATCCCCCTGAATGAATGAGGAACGGTAACCGGAAGAGCAGGGTTTTAAAAAGCGAAATTCGCTTGACAAAAATGGTTCTTTATTAAAAGGTTCCTGAGCGAACACTTCTTTTATAGCAGCGTTATTATCCGGTTGAAGTTCAAAATCGTAGGAATAAATTTTATTGTTCGTGATATTAAATTCCTTTTTACCATTAAAGATCACCATTGATCTTATTTCTTTAAAGTTTTCTTTCACATCCTTAAAAGCTTGCATGATCCAGCTATTCTGAGAAGAACCTTTTATGCAACCTAGGGAAGTTATCATAACGGGCTTTTGAAACTTACTTACGATTTCTCTTTGTGGATTATAGAGCTGCGCAAAAGAATACCATTCCTTTTTTTGCGAATTGCTTTCATAATTGAGACAATCTAGACCCAACCAGTCAACGAATAATGGGCCCGGGTAAAATTCAACGGAACCTGATTTCCCGGGAACCCAAACCCAGGTGAGATTAGAAATGCCTAGATCATTAAAAAACGTATACAAATACTGCCAGTTTAACCGTGTGCTCTCATCCATTTTACCCTCCATGAGCACATTCAAAAACACAGGTCTTCCATAAGATCTGAAAACTCTGGCATACTCCTCAAGTACCGGCTTGTATTTTTTATCCATAATATCCGAAGGCACTGCAAGACGAACCAATGGAATAACATTTTCTTTCGAAAAACCAGAAATCAATGAGTTAATTTTCCTTTCACAACTAAGCGTATCATA
Organism: Bacteroidota bacterium; assembly: GCA_030855265.1. Taxonomy (GTDB): domain Bacteria; phylum Bacteroidota; class Bacteroidia; order 2-12-FULL-35-15; family 2-12-FULL-35-15; genus 2-12-FULL-35-15. Next base: position 8,521 of record JALYRR010000066.1, read on the forward strand.
CATGGAAACGACATCTATGTTTCTGACTGTCTCCCGGGATAACTGACTGATGTTTTGAAAGTCATGATCAATTAATTCAGATCCTACATAAAAACCTCCAAAAAGCTTTTGCTCCGAAATTCCGGAAATATTTTCCTCTGATTCATCTATGGTGTTATAGCTAAGAAAAACCAAAGACAAACCAATCAGTATAGCGACAGGTCCGTTTCTCAAAAGGGAAGCCAGGCCATTCTGAATTCTAATCGTGGATGCAGTTACCGAATGCTGTATATGATTAATCACCGAAAATGATTTTAGCCAGCTCACTGCATTATTAAGGAATTTTTGCTGGCTCATAAAAACGACAAAGCCCAGAATTCCGGCATTTATCATTGAATAGGAAGCCATGGCGAAACTGTAAGGAGTCCAATCAATTGACAACCCATATAGTACAGCGACACCACAAAGGAGAACTACCAGTATATTTGGCAGGCATAATTTCCAATAATTTCTATGTTCATCTCCTTTGGGAGTGGGGATATACGGAACCTTAATATTAAAGATCGCATAGACAAAACCGATCAGAAAAATCCACCAGGTAGCTGCCCTGACCAGTCCTCCTGCCAGATGAAACCCACGTTCATGCTTCTCCAGCAACCAACGTTGGGCAAAAAGCCGGATCATCATGGACAATCCACACAATGGTAAAAACAATAAAGCGAAATCTGCCAGATCCACTGCCCATGGTACCTGTGCAAGGCATAAAGCAAGAATAGGAATCAAAATATCAATGAAGTTGATCAGGCCGAAAAGAAAATACATAGGAATGGTGAAATAGTGCAATTTCTGACGCCATGTAAAGGATGAGTACAATTGAGGAAAAACCCGAAAGAGCAATTCAAATGTTCCGCGTGACCATTTTAACTGTTGCTGATAATAAGCAGAAAGGGTTGCAGGGACAAGTCCTTTCGTCAGCATTTCCGGCACATACACCGATTTCCATCCTTTTGCATGGAGCTGCATAGCGGTATGCATATCTTCCGACAAGCCCGCAGCATGTCCGCCGATAGAATCCAGGGCCTCTCTTCTGAATGTACAATTTGCTCCGATAGCCTGAACAGTTCCATAGCTATTCATACACATCATCATGGGCCCGTAAAAATGATACGTTTGCTCAGCGGCTCCACGGGCAATGATACTTTCAGAATGGTTTGAATAGCCCTGAACACACTGAACAAAACCAATCTCCGGATTTTCAAAAAACGGAAGGACGTTGTCAAGGAATTCCGGTACAGGCTCATGATCGGGATCAAGGACGAGGCAGATCTCGCCGCTGGCTTGTTTCAGGGCGTTGTTAATATTCCCTGCTTTTGCATTTACTTTTATTTCCCGGGTAACATGAATTACTCCGAGTTCTTTGCAGACCGCCTTTAATTCCGGATCATTTCCTTCATCACATAAATAATTCGTATGAGGATAATTGATCAGGACCATCTTTTTCAAGGTTTTGATGATCATTTCTTTGGGTTCGCCGGGACAAGCTGTTGTAAGGACATCAACAGTGAATTGAGTTTTCCAATCCGGTTTTACGGGGATACTGACACTCCAGTAATGATACCATTCATGGATCATTTTTATCAGTTTGAACAATAAAGCAAAGGTGAGCAACCAATAAATAGGACCAAAACCGATGTGTTCCGGTCGTATAAACCAGACGACGAAAACCAGCATTACAACCAACCCAAAAGCGATCAGCAAGCGGATGATTCTGATGTCGCGCTTTTTAGGAGGATCAGCTTTAATAACAGGAGAAGGGTCGTAATTTTTATCCATCCATTTCGTAATTATCTTCAATATTAACACAGGAATAGCCGATAGTCGGGTCAAATTCGGTAAACGCCGAAAATCCATCGCTTATAAGGAAACTAAACAAGATGGGAAATTTGAAATTTCAGTGGGCGGGAATCAAAATAAATGGCGTAATTTTAAACATATACCCATCAAAAAGATAATGAAGCTTTATATCAAATACATGGTCAGCCTTCGTTGTAAAATGATCGTAAAGGAGGAATTGAAAAAATTAGGTTTGCATTATGTTCTGGTAGAGTTGGGAATGGTGGAGATCATGGAAGAAATTTCCACTGATCAAAGTGAGATCCTCAAAAAAAACCTGCTGGTATCCGGACTTGAACTTCTGGATAATAAAAAAAGCATTCTGATCGAGAAGATAAAAAACGTAGTTACCGAAATGATCCACTACTCAGAGGAACTGCCGAAGGAAAATTATTCGGATTATTTAAGTAAGAAACTGGATTATGACTATACCTATCTGGCGAACATTTTTTCGGAAGTAAAAGGGACGACCATACAACAATTCATAATTGTCCACAAAATAGAGCGGGTGAAGGAATTATTGCTTTACAATGAACTGAATCTGACTGAAATCGCTAATAAGCTGCACTACAGCAGCGTTTCCCATCTATCAAAGCAATTCAAAAAAGTGACCGGTCTGAGCCCCTCTTATTACAGGCAGTTGAAAGAAAAACGCAAGAGCACCCTCGAGAACATGTAAACGGTTCCTGTGTGATCGTTCTTTTCCTAAATGTGGGATATGTACAACATTAACCCATAGTTGTACAACAATCCCGGCGTGAATTAACCCGATATTTGAATTCATCAAAGAAAAAGAGGGGCTAATTTGAAATTATACATTAAATACATGGTAAGTACCCGCTGTAAAATGGCGGTGAAAGAGGAGCTCAAGAAGTTGGGCCTTCACTTTATTGTTGTTGACCTAGGTGAGGTGGAGATCATGGAAACCTTGAATCCTGATCAAAGAGAAGAGTTGAAGGTTTCCTTAGCCGACTCCGGTTTGGAGTTAATGGATGATAAGCGGGCTGTGCTGATCGAACGAATTAAAAATGTAATTATTGATATGGTGCATCATGCCGATGAAATGATCAAGATCAATTTCTCAAATTACCTCAGCGAAAAATTGAATCACGATTATACCTATATGGCCAACCTCTTTTCTGAGGTCCAGGGCACAACGATCGAGCAATTTATTATTTGCCATAAAATCGAACGGATCAAAGAATTGATCATTTACGATGAATTGAATATTACTGAGATTGCGTGGAAGTTGAATTACAGCAGTGTAGCCCACCTTTCCAATCAATTTAAAAAAATAACGGGGCTTTCACCATCCCATTTCAGGAAATTAAAAAATCAACGACGGATTCCTCTTGAAGAAATAGGAAATTCAAACTGTTAAGAAATGGAAAAAAGCAGATTAGAATCGCAATACGCAAGAAGTCTCATCGAGGTGAGCCTTGATCCGCTTGTAACCATCAATACGGAAGGAAAGATTACCGACCTCAATGAAGCTACAGCCAATATCACAGGAATTAAGCGTGAAAAACTTATCGGAACAGATTTCTTCGCCTATTTCACCCAACCGAAAAAAGCGAGAGAAGTGTATCAGGAAATTTTCTCGAAAGGATCTGTAAAGGATTCGCCCCTTACAGTTTTGAATAATAACGGAAAACTTACTGAGGTTTCTTTCAACGGAGCCGTATATAAGGATGAATCGGGCGCAGTACTGGGAGCAGTGGTTGTGGCAAGAGATATAGCTGAACAGAAATGGGCGGCTGAATTACGCATTGCAAATAAAGAACTGGCGTTTCAAAATAAAGAAAAAGAAAAACGTGCGGAAGAGTTAAGTATCGCCAATAAAGAACTCGCTTTCCAAAATAAAGAAAAAGAAAAACGTGCAGAAGAATTGATCATCGCCAACAAAGAACTAGCTTTTCAAAATCAGGAAAAAGAGAACCGTGCGAATGAACTTTACATTGCTAATAAGGAGTTGATTTTTCAAACAGGAGAGAAACAGAAAAGAGCAGCAGAACTTGTCATCGCAGATATTGAACTTGATGTACAAAATAAGGAAAAAGAAAAAAGAGAGATTGCAAATAAAGAACTGGAAGCCTATGGCGATTCTTTCAAATTAGCGTCTCAGTATACCCTTAGCTTACTTGAAGCCAGTCGTGATCCTTTGGTAACTATTAGCACAGAAGGAAAGATTACCGATATGAATGAGGCTACCGTTAATATAACCGGAATCTCAAGAGAAAAATTAAGAGGCACAGATTTCTTCGATTATTTCACTGAGCCACAAAAAGCCAGAGAAGTTTATCTGGCCGTTTTTGCAAAAGGATCTGTAGCGGATTCACCTTTGACCCTTCGTCACAAGGATGGAAAATTAACAGATGTTTTGTTCAATGGTGCAGTTTACAAAGATGATCGCGGAAATGTACTTGGAGTCGTGATCGTAGCCAGGGATGTAACAGACCAGAAACGAATTTCTACTGAATTAACAGAAGCAAAAGTATTCGCTGAACTTGCTACAACAATAGCAGAAGAAGCAAAAAGGAAAGCAGAGAGCGCAACCCTGATTGCTGAAGCAGCCGTTAAATCCAAACAACAGTTCTTATCCAATATGAGTCATGAGATTCGCACTCCTATGAATGCGATCATTGGCTTCACCAAAGTTGTTTTAAAGACAGATCTGAATCCAAAACAACAGGAATATCTCAATGCAATAAAAATTTCAGGAGATGCGCTGATCGTACTGATCAACGACATTCTTGACCTTGCGAAGGTGGATGCAGGAAAAATGACATTTTCACATGTTCCTTTCAAATTAAAATCCTCCATCTCTGCAATGCTTCATTTATTTGAACCGAAGATCCAGGAAAAGAATCTCCGTTTAATAAAAGAATACGATACACTAATTCCCGAAGTGATTGTTGGCGACCCTGTACGACTGCACCAGATCATTCTTAATCTTGTTGGTAATGCTGTCAAATTTACGACGGAAGGTGAAATTAAGGTGAGTGTAAAAATGGTAGAGGAAACAAGCGAACTTGTCAAAATAGAATTTGCTGTAACTGATACAGGAATTGGGATTCCAACAAGCAAACTAGGGAATATTTTTGATGATTTTCAGCAGGCTACAAGTGGAACATCAAGGTTATACGGCGGAACGGGCTTAGGACTCGCCATCGTAAAACAACTTGTAGAACCTCAAGGAGGCAGCATTACTGTTAAAAGTGAATTAGGAAAAGGTTCTACATTTGCCTTTGTACTGAGTTTTCTTAAAACAAAAGCAAAAGCTGAAATTGAGACTGACATTGTACATGAACTCGAGAATGAAATAAAAAATTCACGGATTTTGGTGGTTGAGGACATCCCTCTCAATCAGCTTTTGATGAAGACTCTGCTGGAAGAATTCGGGTTTGATATGGACATTGCTCAAAACGGAAAAATAGCAATTGAAAAACTATCAACACAAACGTATGACCTTATTCTTATGGATCTTCAGATGCCTGAAATGAATGGTTTTGAAGCCACTGAATATATCCGTAAAACTTTAAAATCAGAAATTCCTATCATAGCACTTACAGCCGATGTAACAACCGTGGATGTGGAAAAATGCAAGGCGGTAGGGATGAATGATTATCTTTCAAAACCAATAGATGATAAATTGCTCTATTCAAAGATCATCCGTTATCTGAAACGTCCGGATAACAAAACCAATGTAGCGATAGAAACTCTGGTAATTCCGGGCATTTATCCAAAATGCATCAACCTGGATTACCTTAATCTGAGAACCAAATCGAATCCTGTTTTAATGATGGAAATGATCTCTCTTTACCTCGAGCAAACACCACCTCTGATAAATTCGATGAAAGAAAGCTACAGAGAAAAAGACTGGGCAACACTTCATTCGGCCGTGCATAAAATGATTCCATCCTTTACCATTATGGGAATCAGCCAGGATTTTGAAAACATGGCTAAAAAAGTACAGGAATATTCACACACACTTCAATCCACCCAAAATCTTTCTGATATGGTCCTGCAACTAGAAAATGTTTGTAAACAGGCCTGTCTGGAATTGAAAGAAGAATTTAATACAATGAAAAAAGCGACTTATGAAAAACAAAACTAAAAAAACGATCTTCCTTGTCGATGATGATGCAGTTCTATTAAAATTACTTGAAAATGATTTCCTCGAACAAACTGAATATACCATTCAAACATTTTCTACGGGAGAAAAATGCATGGCGCACATATCACAAAACCCCGATGTGATCATTCTGGATTACCATTTAGACGGTATCGATAAGAATGCAATGAACGGAATGGCAACGCTTGACAAAATAAAAGCATACAATGAGCAGATCCCTGTGATCATGCTTTCGTCGCAGGATAAAATCGAAGTTGCCATTGACTGTATGCATCACAAAGCGGTTGATTATGTGGTGAAGAGTGAAACTGCATTTATGAGACTTCAAAAGATCATCACCAATGTGCTTCATTACCAACGCATCGAAAAAGAATTGAATTGGTATATGGACAGAATGTAATCACATATAATTTGTAATAGAAAAGAGCATTGTAATCACGATGCTCTTTTCTATTTATATCCAACACGGACACAAACCAATAAAAACAACCACTCCAGGGCATACATATAATTAAATGTGTGATTCATACAAGTTAATTCCAAAGTAGTGTAAGAGTTGATGCCTGCAATCCCTGCATCTTTGCATCGTGAAATAATTCACACCTCTCTGCGAGAAGCGGAATTTAATCTACAAAAATGAATAAAAAAATAATTCTGGTATCCGTTGCAGTCATCGGAGCCTTTCTAATTGCAGGATGTAAAAAAGACAATGATACTGCTCCAACTTCAGGTGGTGGTTCTTCCAACCCTGTAGTAATTCCTGTTCAGACAACTGTACAAGCGAATGTTTCTCTTGCAGGTGCATCTGTTCTTGCAATTCTTGCAGGATCATCCATCAGCAATACGGGAGCAACTTCTATTACCGGTGATATGGGATTAAGTCCTGGAACGTCCATCGGTGGGTTTCCTCCGGGAATCCTTATCGGAACCCAGCACATCAATGATGCGATCGCTAATCAATCAAAACTTGACCTTACTGCCGCTTACAATGACGCAGCAGGAAGAACAGCTACCGATATCGTGACTTTATCAGGAAACATCGGAGGCTTAACATTAACTCCGGGATTGTATAAATCAACTTCTTCACTGGCTGTATCTTCAGGAGATGTTACATTTAACGCAATGGGAGATCCGAATGCAATTTTTATTATCCAGATTGCTTCAACATTAACTGCGACTGCAGGACGTAAAGTGATTCTGTCAAACGGAGCATCAGCTGCTAACATTTTCTGGCAGGTAGGTACTTCCGCAACATTCGGAACAACGTCTGAATTCAAAGGAAATGTACTAGCTATGCAATCCATTACCTTTAACACTGGAGCTTCACTTACCGGAAGAGGACTGGCAAGATCAGGAGCTGTTGTAATGGCAGGAAATACGATTGTTAAACCATAACCCCTATATTACCAAAGAAGCGCTGCCTGCGAGGGTGGCGCTTTTTTTTTTGTCATTCCTCCACTAGAC
>JALYRR010000005.1:0-16190 GCA_030855265.1 Bacteroidota bacterium
CAAATCCTGCAGGGCCTGACCATGACCAGCTTCCGCCGGCAACGTTAGGTGTTGTAAGGGTGATTAAAGCACCTTCACACAAAGGAGAAGGAGCAGAGGCAACCGGTGTTGAAGGTGTGTTCTTCACCACAACAGTAGTAGTACCGGCAGGGCTTGTACATCCTGAAACGGTAACAGTGACACTGTATACTCCGCCATTGGCAGCAGTAGCAGAAGGAATAGAAGGGTTTTGTAAAGTAGAGGTAAATCCACCCGGGCCTGTCCATGAATAAGTTGCGCCTGCAACAGCAGGTGTTGTTAATAATATCGGAGTACCGGAACATACGGGACCGTTGTTGGTTGGAGTAGGAGTAGGAGTATTGATCACAGTAACAGTGCTGACAGCTGGTGCTGAACATCCCGCGGTAGTGCCTGTTACGGTATAAGTTGTTGTAATTGCCGGTGAAACTGTAATAGAGGGAGTGGTAGCACCAGTGCTCCATACATAAGTGGTTGCTCCGGTTCCTGTTAACGTAACAGCAGCACCATTGCAGGAAGTTGGTGAATTGACACCTGTAACCGGAACCGGGTTAACGGTAACGGTAGTAGTTGATACTGCGCTGCAACCTCCGGCATAAGTTGTTGTAACCGAATAAACACCGCTCATTGCGGTAGTAGAAGCAGGGATTGTTGGATTTTGCAAGGTAGAGGTAAAACCAGCAGGACCTGTCCATGCATACGAAACACCGGTTCCTGTATTTAACTGAATTGTTTGGCCGGCACAATAAGGGCCGGTATTAGTAGTAATGCCGCTTCCGCCCGCAGTATATGTGACAGAAATATACCCTGAGCCATTATTTGTGCCTTGTGTACAACCGGCACCTGCGGGAACTAAACTTGATCCACCGCCGCCGCCACCGCCACCATTCGCACCGGTGCAGCATCCGTCATTTCCCCCTCCGCCGCCACCGTAGTAGCCGCCGCCGCCACCGCCGCCAGAAGCTGTTTGCCAGAAACCTCCAGCTCCTCCAAAACCAAGACCGCCATTCGATCCTCCCGGAGGGGTACCAGCCCAAGGTGCACCACCTGTCCCTCCCGCGGTTTGAGTTCCTGGAGTTGCACCTCCTCCAAAAGTGGAAGTCCCGGTTAATCCTGATAAACAACCACCAGCCCCTCCACCTACAATACCCGATCCTCCTCCTTCACCACCACCACCGGCAGCTATAATATATGGAGTTCCACCAATTGAAATTGTTGAAGCACCACCACCTCCCGAAGAATTATAACTTACAGTACCATCCGTTGAAGCAAAACCCACTCCTCCGCCGCCATATCCACCGGATGAAGCGCCGCCGGTGTTTGTTCCGGAACATCCCACATTCATTCCAATACTTTGACCTGGCGTCACAGCAATCGTTGCAGTTACAACGGCGCCATTGCCGCCTAAGCCACCGCCACCTTCGCCACCGGCAACAGTAACACTGATGCTGAATACGCAGGGAGGAACAACAAAAGTTTGAGCTGCACCCGTACAATTAAATGTCGTGGTAGTCTGACCAACGGATTGCTTTATTGCAATAAAAGCAAATAAACAAATAAGAATTTTGGAGATAGTATAGTTGGATTTCATCATCAATTTATTTTATGCGGGATTCAATAAAATTACAAACATTAAATCTTTGTAATATCAGGATGACCTTTTTAACAAAAAGGTTGCACGAAAAGCCCCGTTTTAGCGGGACTTCTTTTCAATCGTATGTTTTCTGTTATTACCTGATCAGCTGGACGTTTCCTTTGTAGATGGTTTCCACATTATCCATTCCTGTCACCGTCAGTATATAAAAGTAAGTACCTTCTTCTGCCTCATTGCCGTTGATCTTTCCATCCCAGCCCTTTGTTGCATCGCCGCTCCATTCTGCCACCTGCTTGCCCCAGCGGTTGAAAATGCTGCCCTGAACTTCTTTTACCCCAATGTTATCATTCACCAGTCTGAACGTTTCATTGCTGTTATCTCCGTTGGGACTAAATACATTGGGAATATTCACAACCGTTTCATCAAACACATTGATGATAAATGTTGCTGTATCTGTACACAGCAATGATCCGTTATACGCAATCAGCGTTACCAGGTACTGACCGTTTCCGATATATACATTCGATGGGTTTGTCAGGATCGAGCCTGTGCTATCGCCAAAACTCCAGATGTAATCACTTGCACCCGTTGACGTGTTTGTAAAGTTAACCGTCAAAGGACCTGAACCCGAAGCCGGATCAGCCGTGAAAGATGCATTCACAAGGTTCACTGTTCCAACATTCACTACCTGTGTGGCTGTACATCCGCCTGCTGTGCTTACCGTGATCGTATATGATCCCGCTGCCAGGCCTGAGAACATATCACCGCTCTGTGGTGTTCCTCCGTTAAGTGAATACATGAACGGGGCTGTGCCTCCGCTTACCGCGCCAACTGTGATGGTTCCATCAATCTCTCCGCATGTGGCAGGAGTGATCGTGGCTGCGCCAATTGTCATGGTGCTGCTTACCGTTACCGTCACCACATCAGTATCAAAACATGCTCCGTTAGAAACCGTTACCGTGTAATTGGTTGTTGTTGTAGGGCTTGCCGTTGGATTAGCGATCAGTGGATTGCTTAAGCCTGTTGCAGGGCTCCATGAATAGCTTGTTCCTCCTGATGCACTCAGTGGAGTAGATACTCCGCTGCAGATAGTTGCATCCGTTCCGGCATTGGCTACCGGAGCAGGGTTCACCGTTACAGTTACCTGCGCGGTGTTGCTACATCCTGCTGCTGATATAGTTAATGTATATGTTGTAGTGGCCGTTGGAGTGGCAACCGGAGTTAATACCGTTGTGCTGCTTAAGCCTGTTCCAGGTGACCATGAGTAGGTTCCTGTAGTGCCGCTACCGTTAAGTGTAGTTGATGTTCCGCTACAGATCGTTGTATTAAATCCTGCACTTACCGTTGGAAGCGGATGAACGATCACACTGATCGTATCGCTTGCAGAGCAGCCATTGAGATCCGTTCCTGTTACTGTATAAAGAGTGGTTGTGGTTGGACTTGCAATAGGAGTGGCAATATTAGGATTGCTTAAAGAACCTGCAGGCGACCACAGGTAAGAGCTCGCTCCGGTTACCGAAAGGTTGGCGCTTGATCCGCTGCAGATTACCAGTGCTGTTCCTGCATTAACTACCGGAAGAGGGTTCACTGTTACTGTTACAAAAGCAGTATCCTTACATCCGGTGGATGCTGTTCCAATCACGGTGTAAGTAGTGGTTGTTGTTGGAGTGGCTACCGGACTGGAAGTGGTTGCACCTGTTAATGATCCTGTAGGTGTCCATGCATACGTAGCTGCACCGCTTGCGCTTAAAGTAGTTGAGCTTCCGTTACACACTGCTGTGTTAGGGCTTGCCGTAATTGTGATTCCGTTTAAATCGATGCGCACGGTATCGGTATCTGTACATCCGTTCACATCCGTTCCCGTTACGGTATAGGTAGTTACAGATGAAGGAGAAGCAACCGGATTTGCGATAGAAGGGTTACTTAATGACCCAGCCGGTGTCCACAAATAAGTGGATGCTCCGCTGGCACCAAGTGTTGTGCTGGCTCCTACACAAATGCTAACATCCGATCCTGCATCTACTACCGGAAGCGGGTTTACATTAACTGTTACTGTATCTGAAGAAACACACCCTGAGGCAGCGGTTACAATAACCGTGTATGTTGTAGTGGTGGTAGGGCTAGCAACAGGATTGAAAATTGTTGCGCTGCTCAAACCGGATGTTGGAGTCCAGCTGTAGCTCACGCCTCCCGATGCTCCCAGGGTTGTGTTTGTACCCGAACAAATATTTGTATAAGGTCCTGCATCTGCAACAGGCAGCGGACTTACAGTAATGGTGATCATGTCCGTAGCCGAGCAGCCAGTGCCTGAATCAAACACATTTAACGTATACGTTGTAGTGATAGTTGGTGAGGCAACCGGGTTAGGAATGCTTGTAGAGCTAAGTCCTGTTGCCGGTGACCAGGTATAAGATGTTCCACCAGTAGCATTTAAAGTAAAGGAAGAACCTGAACAAATCGTGGTGTCATTGCCTGCATTGGCAGTTGGATTAATAATAAAGATTGATACTGTATCGCTGTTTGTACAGCCGATTCCATCGGTGACTGTTAACGAATAAGTGGTAGTCACTGTAGGGTTAACAATAGGATCAGCAAGAGTTGGATCGCTTACCGTTGCCGCTGGGCTCCACATGTAAGTGCCAGAGCCCGAACCGCCCAGCTGGATGTTATCCCCGCTGCAGATGCCTGCGCCGAAACCTGCATCAACAAAGGGTGCGGGGTTGACAGCGATGGTTACTGTATCAAAACCGGTACACCCGATTCCATCAACAGCCATTACAGTATAGGTAGTGCTAACAATAGGATTCGCAACCGGGTTCGAAATAGTTGTGCTGCTTAAGCCAGTGCCTGGAGACCAGGTAAAACTCAATGCACCAGGAGCAAAAGCGCCCAGTGTTGTTGAAGAGCCTTCACAAATAGGAGTAAATGGTCCTGCATCTACAAAAAGGGAACTGGACAAAACAACCACTGTATCGGTGTTTGGAGTTCCTGGACCGCAACCATTAGGTCCTGTTACTTCCGCATAATAATACTGCGGAGAAGTTGGAGGAAAAACATTGATCGAAGAAACGAAAGGTGCCACATCAGGAGGAATATTGAATGTATCAGATGCGATCAAGGTGTTTGCAGGAAGAATGTACCAGTTAACGATGTATTGTGCTGTTCCGTTTGGCACATATCTCCAGCCTTCATTCACAGCAGTCCATGCAGTACTATTTCTTCCGGGAACGGTAAAGGCAACTGTTCCTGCGGCGTTGTGAAGGCCTTGTACAGCGGTTCCTCCTGCCCATGCAAGACAAGCAGGTTTATTTGCAATATAGTTTTCAATCACATTCGTGCTTTCATAAATTACGATCTGAAAAGTTCCAAGATTAGAAGTACATGAAAACATCGGGCAATTATTCCAGGAAACTACCAGGCGGCGGAAAGGAGCAACTCCTAAGGTTTGATATCTGATATTTGCGGCTCCGGGCAACCAATCCTGCCATGGACCCATGATGCAATTTTTAGGAATACCTGCGCCTACATTGGGAATAGGAGCTGAAGTAAATGTTGTGGGTTGCGGACCGAAAGCAACCCATCCGTTGGAACCGATGTAGAATTGAGTATAATTCGTTCCGAAAAAACAAAAATTGAATCCAATTGGAAAGGGCCCGTGTTGCGTATCATCAGAAGATGGAACAACGGTTCCGGTTACATAAGAATTGGGAGTATATGGTATGCTGCTTACAGCATAACTGGTAGTTGGTAAACTTCCGGGGGCAGACCCGCTACCCGGAGGCGTGAGTGTAGCTGTTAAAGGAGCAGCTGTTCCTCCGCAAACCACCTGAGATTCCGGCTCTGCATCAATTATTTGAGAATACGAATAATTAAAAAACAGGAGTGTAAATCCGGCAATGGCAAATATCTTTTTCATTTAATTCTGATAGGTTTTGTTAAGCGGTGCAAAAGTACAAAAGAGGATCTATCTTGTTAGGTTTATTTTACCCTTCTGCTCGATTTTTTTACCATCCAATCCTACAGCATTAACAAAATAATAGTAGGTGCCTTCGTTCACAGGCTTACCTTTCATGTCTTTCCCGTCCCATTTTGCTATAGGGTCCTTTTGAGAGGTGATGATGTAAACGATATCGCGTTTTTCATTCGCGATCACAATCCGCATTTCTTTAATGTTCGCAGAACTGAATGTAAACTCATCTCTGTCACCATCTCCGTTAGGAGTAAAGAAATCCATTTTGCTGGTCGTATTTACAGATGAATTTCCGAACACTTCGATCTTTACACTATCTACAGCAGTTTTACCATCGGCAGATGTTGCACTCAGTTTCACACAATAGATTCCAGGAACATCATATACGTGAACAGGATTGGCCCCAGTTTCTTTTTTTCCGGCGCCAAAGTCCCATTTATTGATCTTTCCGGTTCCAAGGTTATTCAGATTCACGATCAAGGGAACCGAACCACCAATCACGCTTGAAGAGATGGAAGCAACGGTGCCGCCTGACAATGATTTAATCGCTTCTTCAATTTTCTGCTTGTCCTTTTTTACACTGATAGATCCTTGATTCGTGTTCTCAGATAGTGAACGGTCAGTCGTATTTTCCGCTGCAACCGGCGTTTCTTTCACCTGAATTGGAGCGGGGGTTTTATCATCTGCTAAAAATTCTTTTATTTCAGTCGCAGATGGTTTTTCTACAACCGTTTTCGGAACAACAACAGGTGTTTCATTTTCTGTTTTTGGCTTTTCATCTGCGGCAGTCCAGTTCATAACAAGAACAGTTCCTACCACAGTAGCGGCAGAAGACACAACAGCCACAAGAGTCGATGTGCCGATCTTATTGAACAACACTTTAATCAAAACTCCCAACCCTGCACCTTTAAGGCCTGTCTGGATATTCTTCCATACGCCGGGATTCACCTCCGCTTCAAAATTCTCAAAGGAATCCTTGAACAGATCCTCTAAATTTTCCTTCTTATTCTTCATTCTCTGTCTATTGGTATAATTTTTTGTAAATGCGCTTTCGCACGTGAATATTGTGATTTTGATGTGCCTTCCGATATGTTTAGCATGATGCCGATCTCTTTGTGAGAGTAGCCTTCAATCGCATAAAGGTTAAACACAGTCCTGAATCCCGTTGGCAGAGTCTGTATGATCTTCAAAAGATCTTTTGCTGCAAAACTTTCACTCAGGTAATTGGTAGATGGTATCATAAATTCCACGCTATCCAATTCAATATTTTGTTTCAACTTTTTATTCTTCCTGATATTCGTTAGCGCGGTGTTTACCATTATCTTTCTTATCCAGCCTTCCAAAGCTCCCGTTCCTTTGAAGGATTCAATGTTTTCAAACACACTGATAAATCCATTTTGTAAAACATCCTCTCCCTCTTCCCTGCTATCGCAATACCTCAGGCAGACACCCATCATTTTCCGCGAAAATTTTTCGTACAAATGCTTTTGAGCAATGGCGTTCTTTTTAATACAGCCTTGTACTATTTCCTCATCGGTCATAAGTGATTTCTCCTGTTTAGATGCAAAGGTGCAATATTTGGTTGCATCAGAAAAGATTTTTTAGTTATTATTGACAAGCAATTAATACGTATTTTTGAGTTATGGCCAAAAAATTTACCCCTAAAAAAGAGGGAAAAAGTAAGCGTTATTTTTTTGAAGAAATACTAAAAGTATTATCTGCGCACCCGAGTAAATATCTGAATTACAAGCAAATAGCAGCTGAACTACGCGTTACCGACCATGGTGAACGAATCCTCATAAACAGCATCCTGGCCGAGCTTAAGAACAACGGGGTGGTTTCTGAACCTGAACGTGGAAAATTCAAGATAAATTCAGTAGAAAAGACTCTCAGCGGGAAAGTGGATATGACCGCCACAGGCACCGCATATATCGTTTCTGAAGAGTCTGAGGACGATATCCTGATCTCCCAAAAAAAGACCCTTAACGCCATGCATGGCGATATCGTGAAAGTGAAGCTATATCCTAAAGGCAAAGGGAAACAGGAAGGTGAGATTATCGAAGTGCTTGAAAGAAATAAAACGGAATTTGTGGGTACCGTTCAGGTCTCCCCTAAGTTCGCATTCCTTGTACCGAGCAATAACAAGGTGCATGTGGACATTTATATCCCCATTGAGAAACTAAATGGGGCAAAAGACGGGCAGAAAGCCATTGCGAAAATCATTGAATGGCCGAAGAATGGCGTTAACCCTATCGGAGAGATTAAAGAAGTGTTAGGAAACGTTGGTGAGAACGATACCGAAATGCATGCAATCCTTGCAGAATATGGCCTTCCGTATGAATTTCCGAAGGATGTAGAACGTGCGGCAGATCTGATTCCAATAAAAATCACCGAAGAAGAGATCGCAAAAAGACGCGATTTCAGGGAGATCACAACATTTACAATTGACCCTGTAGATGCAAAAGATTTCGATGATGCTCTTTCCATTCAAAAACTGGAAAACGGTAACTGGGAAATAGGGGTTCATATTGCTGATGTAAGTCATTACGTTAAGCCTGAATCCATGATCGATAAAGAGGCTGTATCACGCGCCACCTCGGTTTACCTTGTAGATAGGGTTGTTCCCATGCTTCCGGAAGTGTTATCAAACAATGTGTGTTCATTAAGACCCAATGAAGAGAAGCTTTGCTTTTCCGCTGTTTTTGAAATGAGTGATGAGGCTGAAGTGTTGGGAGAATGGTTCGGACGAACGATCATTAATTCCGACCGACGATTTACTTACGAAGAAGCACAACTGGTGATTGAAACTGAAGAAGGGCATTTCAGAGATGAGATCCTTATTATGAACCGACTTGCGAAAATCTTACGGGCCAACCGCTTCAAAGATGGCAGCATTGGTTTTGAAAAAATGGAAGTAAAATTCCACCTTGACGAAAAGGGGGATCCAACCGGAGTTTACTTCAAAGTGGCCAAGGATTCCAATCAGCTAATTGAAGATTTTATGTTGCTTGCCAACCGCAAGGTGGCTGAATTTGTTGGTAAAACAAGAGGCGAATACAGAAACAAAAACAAAGAAACGCCGGAAAAAAAATCTGATTCACACAAGGCGTTTGTTTATCGTATCCATGATAAACCGAATCCGGATAAGCTTGCTAATTTTTCTGAATTTGTTTCGAAGTTCGGTTATAAAATGAACATCAAAACGGATAAAGCTGTAGCAGAATCCATGAACAATCTGTTAAAAGAAGTTCATGAGAAAAGAGAAGCGGGGATGATTGAAATGCTCGCTATCCGCACAATGGCGAAAGCAGTTTATACGACCAAGAATATCGGACACTACGGATTGGGCTTTGAACATTATACTCACTTTACTTCCCCTATCAGGCGATATCCGGATGTGATGGTTCACCGCTTACTTCAACACTATCTGGATGGCGGGAAAAGCCCGGATGCCGAAAAGCTAGAAGAACAGTGCAAACACTCTTCAGACATGGAAAAGCTGGCTGCTGATGCTGAACGCGCCTCCATCAAATACAAACAGGTTCAATATTTACAGGATAAGGTGGGACAAGAGTTCGACGGGGTTATTTCCGGCGTAACAGAATGGGGGGTTTTTGTAGAGATCATTGAAAATCATTGCGAAGGGATGGTCCGCATCCGTGAACTGCGTGATGATATGTATTATTTTGATGAAGAAAATTATTGTTTGCGCGGAAGAAAGACAGGCAAGGTTTTAACACTTGGAGACAAGGTAAGAATTGAAATTAAGCGTGCAGACCTGGTGAAAAAGCAACTTGATTTTGGCCTTGTGGAAGTGATGGGGTCGGATGAACCAAGGGATAATTTCAAGTCCGGAGCCAGCCCGTCAAAACGCCCGGGTGGCAAACCAAACCAAAGGGAACAGAGAGAGCACAGGAATTCAAAACCTAAGAATTTTAAAGAGGAAATGAAGAAGGCAACGGAAAAAAATCACACTCCGAAAAAAGAAGAACAAACTCCTCTGCCGTTTATTAGACCGAAACAGGAAGAGGCGCCTAAAAAGCCGGGGTCTCCTGATAAATTATTCAATGATGAATGGGGTTTTGAAGTGTAAAGAAAAAAGAATCAAGATGCAGTTAATGGATGTAAGTTAGAAGCTTGCCGTACCTGATTCAGCATCTCTTCTTTTCAAGAGGCTCAAAACAAGCCGTCGCGAATCATCCCGATAGGAATTGAGCAAGATGATTCTCCGATATTTAATCAATAAAAAAACCGCATAATCGCGGTTTTTTTTGTTTGTCAACTGTGCAATTCCGATTCTAAACTTGGCTGGAATTGACATTTCAATCGTCATAAAGTTCTAAACCATGTTCAGGCGCTTGGCCAGATCATCCTTATAAGAACCTCCGATTGGGATCAGTTTTTTATCTTCTTCTAAAATCAGGTTCGGTTGTTCGATGGCAACGATCTTATCGATCCTTACAATGAAAGAACGGTGTACGCGGATAAAATCGTTCCCCGGTAGTTTCTTTTCGATGTCCTTCATGGTGGAGTGAATGGTATACCTGGCATTTCCAGTATTGATCACGACATAATCCTTTAATGCTTCAACAAAAAAGATGTCGCTTGTTTTCACTTTTACCAAACGGGAGTTGGACTTCACGAAAATAATGTCCTTGGATTCTTTGTTTTCTACGATAGAGTAAAGGAAATCTCTTTCTTTTTTTATATCGCTCTCTTTCTCGTGTTTGTATATCGCCATTTCGATAGAGGTATGCAGATCGATCTCTTTGAAGGGCTTGATGATATATCCGTAAGGCTCAGAAACCTTTGCTTTACTCAAGGTGCTTTCGTCGGCATAAGCAGTTAAATAGATCACCGGGATGTTGTATTTTTCACGCACAATCCCAGCCGCTTCAATTCCGCTCATATCCCCTTTTAACATAATGTCCATAAGAACAAGGTCCGGTTTCATTTCTTCAGCCGTCCTGATCGCATCTTCTCCTGTTGAACAGATTCCTACTACGGTATATCCCAGTTTTTTCAAGCTATGCTGAATATCTTTTGCAACAATGCTTTCGTCTTCAACGATAAGAATATTTGTTTTTGACATTTAAATGCGGTTTTTTACCTGATTTTGTTTAAACACTACGTTGTATTCGGTGCCTTTCTCTGTATTCAACTCAATTACCCCGTTCAACTGATCGACCAAAGTTACAACTAATTGCAGTCCTAACGACTCGGTATTGCGATAATCTATGCTTTTCGGCAGCCCGATCCCGTTATCACCGATCTTAAGATGCAGGTCTTCGCCTTTTAGTACAATAATGATCGTAATCGCTCCATTGTCTTTTTTATCGACAAAAGCGTATTTTAATGCGTTTGATACAATCTCATTAATGATGAGCCCGCATGGTATAGCAAGGTCTAAATTAAGAAAAACATTTTGAATATCAAGGTTTAATTTTATTTCATGCTCCAACCCTGAATACGAATGCAATAGATTCTGCGACAGGTTAATAACGTATTCGGAGAAATTTATGCTGGAAAAATCCTTGGTCTGATAAAGACTTTCATGGATAAATGCCATTGATTTGATCCTGTTCTGACTTTCTTTCAGAATGTTAAGTGTGCTTGGATCTTTTACATAGGATGATTGCAGGTTAAGAATGCTTGAGATCACCTGAAGGTTGTTTTTCACCCGGTGATGAACCTCTTTCAGCAATACTTCTTTTTCCTGAAGCGATTGATGGATTTGTTCGTTGGCCAGTTTTTTTTCCGTAATGTCATGCCCTATTCCTGCCACTTCAACCACTGCTCCTGCTTCATCGAATATGGGGTTCAGGAAGATCTCTCTCCAGACCAGATTATTCTGGAGATCTACCATCTTTGTCTCAAAATACTGATGTTCACCTTTTAAGGTGGCCAGGTATTTTTTCTTCCAGTAATTGTTGTATTCCTCAGTGGATATTACCTTCCCCGCAACCACAGAAAGTCCAATCTGAGCATCTACATCATAATGTTTTTTGAGATAGCTTGTAAAGTTCTTATTAAAAGAGGTCAGGCAAAGATTGGTGTCAACGGTCCAAATTATATGTGACGAACTTTCAATGATCGCATTGTGCTTTGCTGATTGCACTTTCAGTTTTTCATCCGCTTTTTTTCGCTCCGTAATGTCTTCATAAACGGAAACAAAATACTGCGGAACCCCGGCCACATCTTTCACAAGTGTGATTGTAAGGTTCGCGTAAACAACAGTTCCGTCCTTATGAATGTATCTTTTTTCTGTGGAAAGCACACTCGCATTGCTTTTAAGAAATTCTTTCCTTTCAGGTAGTTTGGTATTCAGGTCTTCCGGATGTGTGATCTGCCAGGTAGTCATTTTGCAAAGTTCTTCGCTGTTATACCCTAGAATATCACACAAGCGTTGATTCACTTCAATAAAATCCCCTTCCTTTAAACCCACACGAGCAATACCAATATAGGCCTGATCATAGATTGCCCGGTATTTTCCTTCGGAGATTTTTAATTCCTCTTCCGCACGTTTTAGTTCTGAAATATCCCTTGATACACCCATTGCCCCAACCACATTTCCCGCGTCATCACGCAAAACCGAGGCAGACAGATAAGCGACAAAACGCTCTCCGTTCTTTTTTAAATTTACTACTTCTCCGGCATACTTCCCGTTTGTATACAATTCTTCTTCATTGATCCGTTTACGTGCTTCTGGATCTGCATATAACAGACTTACGTGCTTCCCGATCATTTCCTCTGAAGTATAGCCAAATGTGCTCTGAGCGGCCGCATTGAACTCTGTTATAAAGCCTTCTTTATCGGAAGCGCAGATCATATCAAGAGAACTGTCGATGAGAAGGCGTGTATATTTTTGAGTCTGCAGGAGGGTTCGTTCTGCATTCAGCCTTTCACTGATTTCCAGCTGAAGCTTTTGATTTGTTTCTTCTGCCACCTGCACACGAAGCTGCTCCCTGATCAATTGTTTTGGTGCAGTAACATCGCTAAAAACTACCTGAATAGCATCTTCTCCGTTATATTTGATTGCAACGGGCTTTGCCTCCACTTCAATTATGTTTCCCTTCAGCGTTTTCATCCGGATTTCTCTGAAGGGAAGATCTTCTCCTTTTTGAGCCCTCAAAACCCTTTCCATTGCTTGTTCCCTGCATTCGGGAAGTAAAAATTCGGATGAGGGCATATGAAAAATCTGTTCGATTGAATCCGCCTCGACCATTTTCAACGCACTTGGATTTGCAAACTCAAGCTTTGAATTTCGGTAAATTAAAACTCCGGTTGGTGAGTTGTCGATAAGACTTTTATAATTCAAACGGCTTCTTTTCAACTCCAGTTCAAACTGTTTTTTATCATCCACATCTGTAATAAATCCTTCAAGAAATAATAATTTTCCTTCGTCAGAAAAAACGCCTTCACCTTTTTCCCACACCCACTTCTCCTTGCCTGAAGCTGTGATCAGCCTGTATTCAATCTCGAAAGGTGTCTGGTCCCTGATTGCTTCTTCTATCTCTTTTTTCCCAAGGTTGCGGTCTTTCGGATGAATGATGTCGGCAAACGATCTCTTTTTATTATTAATAATATCCTTCGGACTATATCCAGTAAGCTCCTGAAATCCGTTGCTCACGAACCTCATAGACCACTGGCTGTCGTAATCACAGCGATAGGCCATTCCCGGAAGGTTGTTCATGAGCGTAGACAATGTTCTTTCGCTCTCTCTTAAACTGTACTCGTACTGCTTTCTTTCCGTGATATTATAGATAACAGTTGCGCGAATGTTTCTGCCGAAGTAAGGAATGTTCTGCCCCTTTGCCTCGATGGTAATCAGGTTGCCATCATTCGTCATTGCCTGCACCTCAAAAGGTTCTGATTTAGACAGGCGGATAAGGCGGCGGGCAAGAGAGCGTTGTTCGGGAATGACAAAATCTGCAATGATGTCCATACCGATGTATTCGCCTACAGAACTATATCCGAACATCCTGGTAAACTGATCATTGGCGTCGATTATTTTACCATTCTCGCTAAAAACAATTCCTTCAAAAGTCGCATTGGAAAGGATCCTGAAGCGTTCTTCCGAATCTTTTAATTCCTCTTCGCTTTTCTTTTGTTGTGTAATGTCACGCGAAATCCCTTCAATAGCAATCAGTTTTCCCTTACTGTTGAACAGTGGCTTATTGCGTGTTTCTGTCCAGATAATTGATCCGTCTTTTTTTACCCATCGCAGGACAATGCTTGGAGCTTTTATATTGCTTACTGATGATTTTTCTTTTAATATTTTCTCAGTATTGCCCAGCAGGTGTACATCTGCCGGATGCACGATCTTAAAACTGAGGTGGGGATTTTTATAATATTCCTCCGGTGTGTATCCTGTCATCTGGTAGATGGAAGGACTTACATATTCATATTTATTCTCCGGGAAAATGCTAAAACGATATACAACATCGGAAGCGTTTTCAGCAAGCATTCTGAATTTCTCTTCGCTGTCTCTTAACGCTTTTTCTGCGATGAGTTTGTCGGTGATATCTTCTCCGGAACTCAGCATGGAAGTTATACGTCCGCTTTCATCGCTGATGAGAGAGCTTTTCCAATTGATCGTCCTCCGTTTTCCCTTTTTGGTAATAATCTCGCTGTTGGTAAAATCATCCTCCACTATTTCACCATTCATAATTCTGGTGAACACTTTTTTCATTTTGGAACGGACTTCTATCGGAATAAATTCGAACCAATTTTTGTTAAGAATGTCTTTTTCACGGTAGCCGAGTAATTCACAACCCATTTTATTAATGAGTTGAACATGACACTTTCTATCCAGCAAAACAAGAACGACGCCCGCAACATCCAGATAGTTCTGAGCTTTGAGCTTTTCTTCTTTTAACTGCTGTTCGTATTTAACCTGTTCTGTCACATCGCGTGTGATACCGAAATTACCGGTGTAATTTCCTTCTGAGTCAATCTGCGGAGTAATTTTTTCCTGCACCCAGATGTACTCTTTTTTCTTGCGGTGGAAAACGCGGTAAACAAATTCCTGTGCCTTTTTGGTGGACTTTAATTTTGCTGCGGACTCCATGATCTTTTCCACATCATCAGGATGACAAAGGCTCAGAAGTTTTTTTCCTTCCTTTTCATATTCTTGCCGTGTAACCCCTAACAATGATTCTATCTGTTCTCCCAGGTATTTAATCCGCTTTTTTCCATTCGGAAGAAAATCAATAAAATAAACGAGTTCGTTAATGTTGCTAAGCACTTGAGCCAGGCTCTTTTCACTATCCAGCAATGCAAGTTCGGTAAGCTTGCGGCTCGAGATATCCCTTGTAATCCCTTCATAGGCTATAAGAGTTCCCTTTGCATCCTTAACGGGTGTGTTGATGGTCTCAGTCCAAACAATATGGCCCTTCTTGTGTACCCAGCGCAAAATGAACGGTTCTCCGTTTATTGCTTTTATATTGCTTGCCATCACAATATGCTGGTCATCCGGATGAATGATCTTCACACCAAGAAAAGGATCTTTGTAGTATTCTTCCGAAGAATAGCCTGAAAGTTTTTTAATAGATGGGCTGATAAATTCCTGCTTGAATTCGGGATGAACCTGGTATCGGAATACCACATCGCTGGCATTATGTGCAAGCGCGCGAAACCTTTGTTCACTGATGCTTAGCTCTTCCTGTGCTCTTACTTCGCTGGTAATATCGATCACATCGATCATCACAGCTACAATCTTTCTATTCTCCCGGAAAGGGCTTGCCTTACTTTTATAATGAGTAATTCCTTGTGGAGTGGTTCTTTGGGTAAAATACACCTGGGATTTACCAGTCTTAAATGTTTTGTCTATTGCGGCTTTCAGCACCAAACGACTTTCTTTGTCTACAAAACTCCCGGCCGGCTTACCCTGGACCAGTTTTTTGTCCATCGTCTCCAGACGGTTAATGTCAAGGATCAAACCTTTTCTATCGACAAGAAGTATAGTGTTGTGAGAGTTTTGAATGAAGATATCCCTGGCAAAAGTTTCCACCAGGCCTGAAGCAGGATCTTTTTTCGCTTGCTTTAAGGAACTACCGGCAGCACTTTGCAGACGTTTAATTTCTGCGATCAGTTCTGCTTTTGTTTTACTCGAGTAAGATGTCATTTCAAACGGCAGGTTATTTTATGCTGGGCTCAGAGGTCGGGGTTTCCGGAACCACCTTTACACCATCAAATCTGATCTCAATATCGTTCTTGAAAAGGATCGTTAAAAACAGAAATCCATTCTCATCATAAAATAGCCAGTCCCCTTCTTTTAAGCCTCCTGAATACTTTCCGGTTTGTTTTTCTTTTCCATTGGGATAATAAAACTCCTGCTTTCCGTCAGGGATACCATCAACAAACTTTCCTACAAATCTCAACTTGCCGGTTGACAGATAATAATGTTTCCATTCACCGTCACGCTTGTCTGCTTTATAACTTCCTTCTTCTCTGTAATCGGCCAGCTCGAGTGTCCATGGCCCTTCTTTCTGACCGTCAATATATTCCCCTTTGGTCACCACTTTTCCGCTGTCGTTATATTCGGTCATCAACCCATCCTGAAGGTCATTCCGGTAAATTTCTTCACGAAGAATATTCCCGCTTTCG
>JALYRR010000005.1:16200-44912 GCA_030855265.1 Bacteroidota bacterium
CACACTCCCTGCGCCTTGCCCTTTTTATCGTATTTCCCTTTCTGTTCAATTTTTTTATTCGCATGATAAAACACCCATTCCCCGATCCTTCTTCCGTTGAGGTATTCACCCTGCGACCTTAATTCTCCATTGCTATGGTATTCCTTCCATGGGCCTTGCTGTCTGCCAGCAGTATCTAAAATTCCTTCTCCGGTCAATACTCCTTCCACATATACTTTTGCCGCGATCACTTTCCCTTCCGGTGAAAATTCACGATGAATTCCTTCAGCAACACCGTCCTTGTATGTCCCGGTAAACTTCACCATTCCACCCTCATGATAAGACGTTTTCACATCCAGCTTCGCAAGTTCAGGTACATTCGTTTGAATGGCACCGTTGATATATTTTGTTGTATTCAATAAGCTTCCTTTGGGTGAGTACTCTTTGTAATATCCATTCATCAAATCATCAGAATATTTCACTTCATTTTTCACAATACCATTCGGATAAAATTCCTTCCACATTCCCTGCTTCAGATTTTTTCCATCGCGACGATTGATCTTTTCTTCCCTCTGGACAAAACCCATTTTGTATTGCGTGAGTGTGATCACGGTACTGTCGGGAGCGTATTCAAATCCGGCTCCGTCTTCTTTTCCAGACAAGAAGGGAATCGTCTGTTTTACTTTTCCATCTTTGTAATAAACAACCGAGTTGCCTAGTTTAACGTCATTCTCGAAATTTTCTGTCAAGGTCAGGTGTCCTTCTTTCGCATCATACGTTTTTTTAGGCCCGGTCTTTTTACCTTCTTTGTAATTAAACTCAAAAGCAAGTTTCCCTGCTTCGTTGTAAAACTTCCAGGTACTGTCAAGCTGAAAATTCTTCCTGTTCCCTTCCGATTTCAATGCTCCGGTTTGAGAATACGTCTTCCAGTAACCGTCCGGCTTCCCATCGCGCATCATTCCCTCGCTGGAAACTTTTCCGTTTTCGTAATAGAATTTATTATATCCGTTGGGTTCAATTTTCTGAGTTGGCTGAGATATCGCCAGCAATGGAATCAGAAAAAAGAAAATGGTTTTTATTATCTTGTGCATACAGCTGAATTGTAACACACAAAGATATGAAATTCAGCCCGTTCTACCAAGGAGCAGTAGAGTCCTGACATGTTAAAATTCCCTAAAGAAATTTACTGCGGAGCAGAGATGGTGGAGATGGCAATGATCTGGATTTTACGTTCCAGAGCGGCTGCAGGACTGTAAACAGAATTTTTGGTGTCGTAGTAGTCATCACTCACATTCGGCCTTGCCTTTAATTCCCCAACATCTTCATCCAGAAATGTAATGCTTCCCTCGGCAGGATTTAGGTTGTTTACATACTTAACAAAAGTACCATTTTCATATTGCATAAAATAATTACGAAGACTGGAGATCCTTCTTTTTGCAAGGTTAACATTGTAATCGGTTGAAGCAAGCGGACTACAGAATCCTTTCATAGTGATGGTCACTTTTTCATTGTCCTTCAGGACTTTTACCAAAAGCTGCGCGAACTTTTCCAGATCCTGCATTCCGGCATCCACGCTGTCTTCGAACAATGCATCAATATCATTTTCGGCCCGTTCAACATTTTCACCGGTAGCACCTTTCGAGTACTCTTTCTTGTATTGATCACGCATGGCGGAATAATCATCGTACGTTTTTTTGTAGTTTTTTGTGGTGGTGATGGCCAGTGTTTTTTTATCCGGTTCATCGTTATGAAAAAATAACGTCAGCGGAACAAGCAATTTCATCTGTGTCACGAAGATCTGTGTACTATCAATCTTTTTAGGTGTTTCCACAGCTCCCGGAATTCTGAACATGTAAATATCATTGCAGCAACTTTCCTTTTCTTCGAAGTAAGATCCGATCCTGTTGGAGGAGAGATAAGCCTCTGTTTTTTTTGAACTGATAGAAAAATAAATATCGTTGTAACTGGTGTTGATGGGTACTCCCAGATTTTTGGGTTCACCCAATTCATTGTTGCTGAAGGCACTTTTGAAAATATCAAATCCTCCTAATCCCTTGTGCCAGGTAGAGCTGAAGAAAAGTTCTTTACACGCACCGCAATAAAACGGCGTGATCTCATCATCAATCGAGTTTACTTTCTTCCCTGCATTCACAGGCTTTCCGTAGCTTCCATCCTTATTGATACTGCTGTACCAGATATCCATTTTTCCAACTCCGCCTGAGCGATCCGAAGCAAAGAACAACACCTCTTCGTTGTTCAAAATTCCCACTGCAGGTTGTGTATTGGTTGCGCCCTTTTGATTTATTTCCTGCGGCAACTCCTTCAGTGCAGTCCAACTGCCTTCTTTAAATTCAGATGAGTAAATAGCGCAGACAAACTCCTGAGCGTTTTTTTGCTGACAGCGTGTGATGTATACTTTTGTGTGATCCTCGTTGAATGCAGTGTTTGCATTATGAATTCCTGACTTATTAAAAAGCGTATCCAGCTCCATTGCTTTCTCCCATTTTATACTGTCATGAACGGAAGTATAGATCTTATTGAAATTGATATTGTTCTTTTTATCCTTATCACCGGCATCCCTTAACGAAGAGAAATACAAAATGCTGTCTTGCTGGATGGGTGCGTATTCCGACACTTTGCTGTTCACAGAACTGTCGAGATGAATCACGGTAATGGATTTATCCGGGCTTGCGGCCAGTAACTGGGCGTAATCACAAGCGGCGACTTCCTGCACGGCTTTCTTTACATAAAAACTGTCTTTCTTTTTTTTGTTCTTCTTCGCATATTTATCAAACAGTTTTCTGGCGTCCTTGTACTTTCCTTTGTTCTTTTTAATTGTTGCGATCCAGAATGCGCATTCAGGGTAGATCTTCCCGGAAGGATCTTTTTTATACACTTTCGCATACCAGTGATCCGCTACATCAAAATCAAAATTGAGACGACTTGCCTCAGCATATTTGTATTGGATGGCCATATCTGTGGAATCCTGTAAAATGGCTTTGTTATAATAAATGGAGGCAGCAAAAAAATCATTGTCCGCAAAAGCTTTGTCGCCGTCGGCAAGAAGTGTTTTTAATTTCTGCGCCTGAAGGTTTGAAGCAAAAAAGAAGAGGCATGAGATAAGAAAGAAGAACTTTCCGGATTTTGAAAAAGAATGAATTCTGGTCTTCTGCTCAACACTCATACACTACATATAAATTGGACATACACGTTTTTTCGCCACAAAAGGAACCGCTTTTTTGAAAATATAAATGACGGAAATTTCGAATCCACCGCGGCTGTTGGTCGCTTCATTCAGCTTCGAGGTGTTGACATCATAGCTGAGTCCCACATTAAAATTTCTGTAATCCATGTTCGCACAAAGTATGAATGCATCTTTAAGGCGATAAAACCCACCAAGTGAAACGGCAGTTGTAGCGCCATTTACCGGGTTGAGATAATATTTTCCAAATACTCCGGGTACTGTTTCCTGGAACTTCCCCTGACGCTGGTAAAATATAGTTGGGATCACATCAAGTTTTGCAGAAACAGGAAACTGAGCAATGGCATTGACGCTCATTTTTACATCGAGGCGAATATCATCATTGTTAAAAAAAGATTGTTTGGGCCTGTTTAAATGAAGCGCTGAAACGCCTACACTCATCTGGGTACGGGAGGTTTTTCTCCAGAGATAAGCGAGTCCTGCACCAAGGTCCGCATACGTAACCCTTGTTTTGGAAAATGATTCTCCGCTTGTCATTGCTGCATTGTAACTGTCTCCATCCCATTGTTCATCAAAAGTCAATGCATTTACATTGAAGCTCCTTGTTGTTATTCCCGGCTGTATGGCGAGAGAAAGGAAATGACTGGAATCCTTATTCAACTTTTTAATGTAGGCTCCTGAAAGAAAAATTTGTGTGGTGGAAAATTTTGAATCCCCTGCTTTGTCGGTGTTGATGATCAATCCGGCAGCGGGAACATCATTCGCAAGTTTTGTTTTAATACGAGTATCTGCGGAGATCGAATAGGTTCTGTAGGGAACAGGAATGGCTGCCCATTGACTTCTGTAATTTCCTGCGAATCGCCAGTCACCATCAAACAAGCCGGTTTGAGCAGGATTCAAATTCTGCGGAGAGGAATTGAACTGCGAGAAATGAATGTCCTGCGCAAGCAAACTTTGCGCACAAAACATTAGCAAAACGATATGTCGTAGCTTTTTCATTTATCGTATCAGGGTAACATTTCCTTTTTTGAAAAACTCATCTCCATTGTAACATTTGGCTTTCAGGTACCAGGCAAATACAGCAGGATCTGCTTTCATGCCTTTGTGAATTCCATCCCAGCCTTTTGCGTTAATGTCTGTGGTTTCAAACATCAGTTCACCCCAGCGATTATAAACCGCGAAGTAAATCTCATCAATGCTATTGCTTTTTACTCTGAATAAATCATTCTTTCCATCACCATTCGGGGTAAATGTATTCGGAACAAACACTGATTCGTCGGTACATTTTAAAGAACGTACATAGATCGTCACGGTAGCGCTTCTCGGACAACCCATGGAATCAATTATTGTAACGGTATAAGTTGTGGTTGTCAGAGGTGAAACAGTTTGATTAAAATTACCCGGGTTCGAAAAGGCTCCCAAAGGTGTCCAGAGAATGTTGAGTGTTGTATCAGTGTTCGCATGAATCACAGTTGTTTCACCCTCAAAAATTGTATCATTATCTGCCGTTGCTGTTAGAGGCACCAGCGCAGGATTATATACTGTGACAGTTGTTGTGAGTGTTAAAATACACGTATCACCTCCGCTGGTTAGTGTGGAAACAGTAACTGTGTAGGTAGTTGTAGCAGCCGGACTTGCAACAGGTGAAGCAATCGTGGAGTTGTTCAGTGTTCCTGAAGGTGACCAGGAATACGCATAACCTCCTGTGGCTGTCAACTGTGATGTTTCTCCCAGACAGATCGTGTCACCCGGAGAAACTGTTGCTCCGGAAAGATTGACAAATGTAAAGACCGAAGTATCCGGACAGCCATTAATCGTTGAGGAGATCAATGTAATATCGTATGATCCTGCAGCTGCATAAACATATACCGGGTTTTGAAGATTGGATGTTCCTATTCCATCACCGAAATCCCAGTTCCATGCCGCCGGGCCTACTGCTGAGGAATCAAAGAAATTTACTGTGTTTGAACAAGGAGCGTTAACAAGTCCGAAGTCAGCGGTTATTCCGGGATACACTGTTATGATCTGTATAGCAGTATCAGATGCATTGCACACACCATTGTTAACCGTTAACGTTACCGTATAGGTTCCGGGTGTATTGTACGTTATGGTTGGATTGTAGATAACAGTGGATGTATCGCCATTTCCAAAATCCCATAAATAATCTGCTCCGGGAGTACTGACGTTATTAAAATCAATTGTGTAGGGAGCACATCCTTGTGCACTGTCGATGGAAAAAGTAGCCACAACCGGAGGTAACTGAAAATCAAATTTAAATGTTCCGTTGTTGCAATTAGAGTTATGGTTAACATTTGCACCTGTGTTTGGCCAGGATCCAGGCGTAACCGGAAAGTCATCATTCCCTCCGCATCCAGCACAAACGGATTGATAAATAATTCCTTTTTTATCAAAGCGGCTGGTGCCTCCATCAACGTGCTCCTGACTTGAACCTCCTCCAAAATAGGTGGCGTAATACAGATTGCTTGCATCGCTCGTAAGAACAAACAGATAAAAGTTAAATCCGTCTGTCGTAGGCTGAATCGCGTCTGGTGTCAGAGGCATTCCCGTTGTTGGCGTACCCAGAAGGATATGTCCGCCCCAGCCCGACACATAAATATTTTCGCAATAATCCACCAGAAAGGCGGAAGGCGAAATATTGATCGCCCCTGTACCGTTTCCAAAAACAGTAGTAAATACTTGTGTGTTCAGGTCGTTGTTGAGTTTCCAGATGAACTGGCGGCTGTTCGCATTGGAATACACGCCCGGGGAAACAGGCATCGTTCCAAGCGTTTGTCCGAGTACATACACATCAAAATCCTTATCCAGCTGAAGAAAAAATGCCTGGTCGTACTGACTTGTACCAATAAATGTTGAACGAAGAATTAAAGATCCATCTGCTGAGATCTTGCTTACGAACCCATCTGTGATCCCGCCACCGTAGGTTGTACTGAGAGCTCCTGCAGTTACCGGAAAAGAAGTGCTGGCTGTTCCGCCTGTTACATAAACGTTTGCGGTATCGTCAAGTGCGATGGCATAACAAGCATCGTCTGCAGCGCCTCCGATGTAAGTACTCCAAATGAGTGAGGTCAGATCCGGATTGAATTTAAATATGATCCCGTCAAATGCGCCGCCCATCACCGGTTGAGCACAACTGAGAGTAACAGGAAAATCAGGAGAAACCGTACAACTAGCGATGTAACAATTTCCTGCTGTGTCTACCTGAATCTCTCCACGATAATAATCGCCATAGTTGTAAACAAGTGTAGTACTGGAATTTACGCCATCATTCTGCGATCCTCCGATAAATGTTGAAGCAAGTAATGCAGTTCCGTTGGAGTTAAATCGAGCAGCATAAAGATCTGTTCCACTGTTGTATTCGGTTCCGTTTGGAGCGTAATTAAGATAGGTTCCACCGTTAAAGGTGTTGTCGAAAGCGCCGGCAGTGGTAGGAAAGTCTGATGAACCGGTAACACCATACAACATCAGTTCATCATCTGCATTTACTATCAGGCTGCTCACTACTTCTGTGCTGACTGCTCCTCCAAGATAGGTTGAGTAAAGCAGGAATGTACCTGAAGAATCATATTTTGTGATTACGACATCTGTTCTGCCGGAGGCAACAATTCCGTTGTAGGTCACATCAAAAGCACCCGGAGTTGTAGGAAATCCAATGTCGAAACAGGTTCCACCGGAATATAAATTTCCTGTTGAATCGTAAGTAGCGGTCATTCCGAAATTATCAGCCGTTGATCCGGAAGAGCAGGCAAACACAAGAACGGGGTCAATTATCAGTTCATAATTTTTGTTGTATCCTTTTGGAAAACGGAAGCGCACCACCATTTTATCAAGTACGAATTCGCAAGGCACCTCCACCTTATAACCACCGATCCATTGAAAGGCATAGGGCTTTTGTTCCTCCATTTCGTTGATGCTGGTCTTTAAAACCAGTGCTCCTTTTTTCAGGCTGATGCTCTCTAATCCTTCATACGAAAGCTGAATGTTTTTGGGTTCTGAACCGGGAGCCACGAAGAAGTTATACTTCATGCTATTCTCCATTCCAAGAATCTGCAGATCAATCCCGGGGTAGAGATCACTGTAATTTACTTCTCTGTAATTCTTTACGTTGCCTGCCCACTTCGAGCGATCGTTGCCAATAAAATAATTGTTGTAGTCGGATGTGACTTGTTTTGATTCCACTTTCGCACCCGGCAGTGCATTCAGGAAAGTCATTTTGAAAGCATGGGACCGGATGGCGCCCTGAGATCCTTTTCTATTGACGTGATTTTTCCGAAGCGTTTCCTTATCGTAAAAGTGGTAGGTGAACGCATTTTTTTCCAGGAATAAAACACCTCCATCCAGCTGGGCACGGTAAAGGACTTTTTTGTCCCACTGATTTTTATTCTCGGTGAATTTTACTGCGCGCTCTGTTTCCGCCTGTTTAATACCTGAAGAAAAAACTTCGGCATTCGCAGACAAAAGGATACATACTAAAACAAAAAAACGTTTGACTAAATTCATTTAAATGAATCAGGTGTTTGAAGAAAATACCTTTCTCAAAAATAAGAAAATTTTAATGGAATCCAATTACCTTACAACTGTTACATGCCCTACCCTCTTGAGCAATTCATCACCCTTGCATTTGGTTTTATATTTTACTCTCCATACATATACATCCTGTTTAACCAACTCCCCTTTGAAAGTCCCGTCCCATCCCTGTTCCAGCCGCTCAGACTCATAAATCTTTTCACCCCAACGATCGAAAATCATCAGATGGTATTCTGTAAGGTCCACTCCTTTGGGCGCGAACACATCATTTAATCCGTTTGTGTTTGGGGTAAATGAATTGGGAAACCATAAAATTCCGGAGCCAACTGTTCCTGTCGCGAGTATCGTATCGCTGATGGTGCATTGTGCCGTAAACATCGTTACCCAATAGTATCCTTCCTGCGAAACATCAATGGTTTGGGTGGTTTCACCTGTTGACCAGAGGTAGCTTGAACCGGCAATACCTGCATCAAGTGTATATTTTTCCACGTTGCAAAGTAGCACTTCTTCTTCCCAGGCGATCGGAGGGATGGCATTTACGATGGTGGTGTCGGACACGCTGCAGGAAGCGTTGGATGCTGTAACTACATACGTTCCACCCGTTCCAACATCGATGGCCTGCGATGTCTGCGTTGTTGACCAGAGATAAGTCATTGCGCCTGACCCGGGATCAAGAACGATGGTTGAATTCGGACATAAGTCAACGGCAGGTGGTAAGCTGATCACGGGGTACTGAACATAAGAAATCGTGGCGCTGTCAAATACAGAACAAGGCCCAACTGTAACCGTAACCCAATACAGGCCCGGGGTTGCAACTGTAATAGATGAGGTACTAGCGCCTGTCGACCACAGGTATGAACCTCCCGCAACAAAAGCATTCAGGGAAATGGTTTGTCCAGCACAGAGAATTGTATCTGTTATTTCCGGAGCAAAAATAATCTCAACAACATTGGCTGTATCTGATGTGCTGCATTGCTGATTAAATACTGTTACATAAAATGTTCCTGTTGTATCAGCATAAATTGTTTGACTTGTATCACCCGTTGACCACAGATAAGCGGTGCCCGGTGATCCAGCATCAAGGAGAACAGAGTCATCCGGACAGACGAGCGAATTTGCTGGAAGATTCACAATCGGATATGAAAGATAGTTAACAACCACGGTGTCACTTCCGGTACAAGGTCCCGAACTGGCCTGCACCCAATAACTTCCGGCAGAAGAAACTGTAATTGATAAACTTGTATCTCCTGTTGACCAGAGATAAGAACCTGGAATTGGAGGAACGGTAAGTGTTACAGGTTGCCCTGCACAAAGAGTTGTGTCAGGAATCAGTACAGGCGCAGTAAATAAAATGATCTCCATGGTATCAGAATCAGCGCACACATTGTTACTTACTGTTACCCAGAAAGTTCCCATGGTTGTCGCCGTAATCGTTTGTGTGGATGCGCCTGTTGACCAATTATACATTAATCCTGAGTTGCCGGCGTTCAGCAACAAAGAAGGCGAGGAACATAGCATCGTGTCATTTCCGATGTTCACAACTGGCAATGGAAGTACAACAATATCAAGCAAAGTGGTATCGGAGAAAATACATCCTGTGGAGTCGAAAGCGATGAGGGTTACAGTAAATGTTCCCGTACTTGTGAAAATGTGAGTCGGTTCTGTAATGGTTTCTTGTGGTGATCCATCACCGAAATCCCAGATATAATTAAATGCATTGGCACTTGAATTATTAAAGGCCACTGAAGATCCGACACAAATGGTATCGTTGGGTGAAAATGAAGCATCGGCATTTACACCGGCTGCCTGAAAATCGAATTTAAAAACACCGATATTGCAATTGAATGCGTGATTCACATTGGCTCCTGTGTTCGGCCATGAACCCGGAGTTACGGGGAAGTCATCATTTCCTCCGCATCCTGAACAAACGGCCTGATAAACAATTCCTTTTTTGTCAAACCTGCTTGTTCCTCCATCCACGTGTTCGGCACTCACAGGACCACCGAAATAAGTTGCATACAACAAACCTGTTGCATCAGGAAGAAGCACCATCAGATAAAAATTAAAGCCATCTGTTGTTGGCTGGTATGCTCCCGGACTAATGGGCATTCCTGTTGTGGGCACACCTGTAAGAATATTCCCTCCCCAGCCGCACACATAAATATTTCCGCAGGTATCAACTAAAAATGCGGAAGGTGAAATGTTGACTTGTCCGGAACCATTTCCAAAAACGGTAGTGATCAACTGTGTGCTCAAATTATTATTCAGCTGCCACATGAATTGTTTACTGTTCGGATTAGAATAGGTTCCAGGCGTAACCGGCATATTTCCTTCTGTCTGACCAACCAGGTAAACATCATTGTTGTTATCCAGCTGTATAAGATAGGACTGATCATAAAAAGCTGTTCCGATAAAAGTGGAGCTCAATACGGTAGATCCTGTATTCTGAATCTTTGTTACAAAACCATCACTGATTCCACCATTGTAAACAGTGCTCAGCGCACCGGCTGTTGTTACAAAATTAGCACTTGAAGTTCCTCCGGTCGCATAAACGTTAGAGCTGTTATCGATCGTAAGCGCATAACAAGCATCGTCTGCAGAGCCGCCCAGGTAAGTGCTCCAGAGCATCGCAGATAAGTTTGAATTAAGTTTGAAAACGACTCCATCAAGTCCGCCACCCAATCCGGGCTGAATACTTCCTGCTGTTGTGGGAAAGTTGGACGACTCGCTGCAACTTGCCACATAACAATTTCCGGCATTGTCCACCTGAATTTCACCTCTGTAATAATCCCCGTAATTATAAACAAGCGTTGTGCTTTCATTGGCGCCATCGTTGCCGCTTCCGCCAACAAAGGTTGATCCCACCAGGGCTGTGCCTGCAGCATTGAACTTCGTTACATACATGTCGGTACCGTTTGCATACTCCGTTCCGTTGCTGGGAAAGGACAAAAAAGTTCCGCCGTTAAATGTCTGATCATAAGCTGTGGCTGTTACCGGAAAATCACTGGAACCTGTTGCTCCAAGGCACATTAATTCATTCGCGTTGTTCACGATAAGACTGCTGACAACTTCCGTGTTTCCTGCTCCGCCCAGGTAAGTGGAGTATTGGAGAAAAGTTCCTGATGAATCGAATTTGGTAATGACAACATCTGTTCTTCCAAAGAGTACAACCCCGTTATAGGTAAGATCGAAAGCTCCGGTTGTAACCGGGTAGCCTATATCAAAACAGGTTCCCCCTGCATATAAATTACCGATGGCATCGTAGGTGGCTGTCATCCCGAAATTATCCGCCGTTGATCCCGAAGAACACGCAAACACCAGGATGGGATCGATCACCAATTCATAATCTTTGTCGTATCCTTTCGGAAAGCGGAAACTAACATTGTTATTTTTTAAAACAAATTCACACTTCACCTCCACCTCCGCACCATTGATCAATTGGTAGGCATACGGTTTTTGCTCATAGATCTCGTTGATGCTTGTGCGAAGACGGAGCGCTCCTTTATCCAGGGTGATCCGGTCAAGACCTTCATACAAAAGATTTATCTGTGAAGGATCGCTTCCTGCCGCCACATAAAAATTATACTTGAGGCTGTTTTGTAATCTAAGGATCTGAAGATTGATGCCGGAATAAAGCTGTTCATAAACCACTTCGGTGTAATTCTTCACATTGGAGGCCCATTTCGATTCATCGTTGCCGAGGAAAAAATTACAATAGTCAGGTGTAGGTTCAGCGGCCCTGGTTTTCACATCCGGATTGGAACCTGAGAAAGACATCCGAAAAGCATGTGAAGCGATTGGGGCGTGTTTGTTTTTGGAGATGGTTGTTTTGCTGTGGTTCTTACGAAGAGTTTCCTTATCATAAAAATTATAGGTGAAGGCGTCTTTTTCAAGAAACAACAGACCTCCATCGAGCTGAGCGCGATAGAGTATTTTTGAATCCCACTGATTTTTGTTTTCTGTAAAGCGTACGGAGTTGCCGGGTTTAGGTGTGTGCAGGCCGGAAGCCCTTCCCGATTGGATAAAGCTGAACAAAATGAAAATGAGAGATATAACAGAGGTTTTCCTCAACATGGCTTGCGTTCTAATCAATCGGGATCACCTATCAAAATTACGAAATTTACCCGTAATAACAAGGACTCCAACATATTGCAAGAAGTTGCATTGCCCGGATTATTTCCTTTGTATCTTTTCAGCGATTTATGGTTATTCTTCAAAGACTTCGTATGAAAAAACTGTTTTCGAGTTTTTTATTTCTTCTTACCATGAGCGTTTTTTCGCAGGTAAAACCACCTGCAAAACTTCAACCCACCTCTTGTGACTGCAACAGCAAAATTCCGATAATCGTTGGCGTTACCGCAGTGTATGGACCCACGCAAACTCCCGAAGGCTTCGGACTGGTGCAGGAGATCCAATCAAAGAAAAAAGGTGACAAACAAGCTTTTGAAAAGGAGCACAATTCTGCCTGGTATATCCTGAACATTCAAAAGGAAGGAGAACTTGTTTTTGACATTGTCCCTCTGGATTCAAGCAATGATTATGATTTTATCCTTTACAAATACACGGATTCCAGTTTTTGTAAAGATTTGCTGCAAAAAAAGATCAGCCCGGTCAGAAGCAACATCAGCCGGAATCTTAAAGAATCATACGGATTAACAGGACTTTCTACCAACTCTAAAAATGAATTTGCTGCACCGGGACCCGGAAGCCATTTGTCATCATCACTGAAAGTTGCAAAAGGAGAAAGATACGTACTCGTGCTCGACAATGTCTATCCGAACGGGAAAGGCCACCGGATCTTTTTTAATTATGTAAAAGAAGTAGAGATGTCAGGTGTTATCCTGGATGAAAAAAATGTTCCTGTTGTTGCTGAAGTCACCCTTTCCGACAGCAAAGGAAATGTGGTTGAGCAAACACAAAGCGATGAAAAAGGAACGTACCACATCAAAACACCAATTAAAGAAAATGTTGATTACAGCCTGACTTTCATGAATGACAGCTCATTTGTTTCCAGCTCCACCATTAACACGAAATCATTGAAGAACACCTCTACTTTTCCTGATATAAAAACCGTACTTCCGAAATTAAAAAAAGGGGGGAAGTATAAGTTAGGGAATATTAATTTTTATGGCAATGCTGCGATCATTCTTCCAGAAAGCTATTCCTCTGTGGAATCGCTGTACAAGCTGATGAAAAAGAATCAGAAGATGGTGATCCAGATAGAAGGTCATGTGAATGATCCCGGAGGTTCGTCAAAAGGTTTTAACCAGAAACTTTCTGATGAGCGGGCCATGACTATTAAGAATTATCTTTTAGGAAAGGGAATTGAAGAAGAAAGAATCAGTACCATCGGGATGTCGAATAAAAAAATGTTGTTCACGAAACCAAAAGATGAAGTGCAATCTTCAGCTAACAGAAGGGTGGAGATCAATGTTATTTCAATCGAGTGATTAATTGGATCTTTAGAAATGCGGAGTCAGTTCCCGCGGGAGGTCAGTTCAAGTGATTTCGCTTTTCGCGAAATTGTATCGAGAACGTGTGTTGGGGTTTGTTGTGAAAGGTTGCTCGCAAAGACGCAAAGAACGCAAAGCCGCGGGACCAGTGCGCGGTCAGTTCGAGTGTTTTTTCTCTTTTTTGGAAAAAATGTATCGAGAACGTGGGTTGGGGTTTTTTGTGAAAAGGTTTCTCGCAAAGACGCAAAGCACGCAAAGAAAAAAAGGATAATTGCTCGCAGAGGCGCTGAGGACGCAGAGCGGTGCGCGGTCAGTTCGAGTGATTTCGCTTTTCGCGAAATTGTATCGAGAACGTGTGATGGGTTTTTTGTTAAAAGGTTCTCGCAGAGGCGCGGAGAACGCAGAGAAAAAGTTGCTCGCAAAGCCGCAAAGCACGCAAAGGAAAAAAGCGGAATGTCTCGCTGAGGCGCTGAGAACGCAAAGCCGCGGGACCCGTGCGCTGTCAGTTCGAGCGTTTTTTCCTTTTTTTGGAAAAAATGTATCGAGAACGTGTGTTGGATTCTCGTAATGAAAACGAGGCTATATCACGCACTTCGTTTTAACTCAGGATAAACTCCGCGCCGCAAACAACGCAAAGGAAAAAAAATGGCTCGCAGAGGCGCAGAGGGCGCAAAGAAAGTTCTCTTTTTCCTTAGTGAACTGAGTGCCTCAGTGATAAAAAATTACTATCAATGACCTGCAAATACCTCCTCCTTATTTCGGTAGCGCCCCCATCCCCCGCTTAGCCTGCGGATGTTCCGGCTGAAGCTGAAGTGTTCTTGTCCATGCATTCCCTGCTTTTACAAAATCCTGAACGGTGTAACACGCGCCTCCCAGGTTGTACCAGTAATCCACATTGTCAGGATCCAGTTCCACAGACCTTTCCAACAGACTGATCGCCTTTAAAGGATCTTTTCCTCCAATGGACATGGCCTGATTGTAATACACTGAAGCGAGCAATTCGAAATTCCTTTTTACAAATGG
Organism: Bacteroidota bacterium; assembly: GCA_030855265.1. Classification (GTDB taxonomy): domain Bacteria; phylum Bacteroidota; class Bacteroidia; order 2-12-FULL-35-15; family 2-12-FULL-35-15; genus 2-12-FULL-35-15. The sequence continues at coordinate 30,403 of JALYRR010000005.1, forward strand.
ATTGTTCGGATAGATCTTAAATGCAGTGTTCCAGCATTCGCCTGCCTTTTCATAATCCTTCAGCTTGTAATATGCTACTCCAAGATTCAGGTGTCCGTTCACATATTCCGGATGTACCAGAACGGAACGCTTAAGGTGATAGATTGCTTTCAATACCAATGATCGTTCCTCTGCTTTGTTTTCCGGCTTCTCAGAAAGGTCGATATAAGCTTTGCCAGCATTACCGTTCACGAGAGCGCTGTTGGGAACAGTTGCAGCATCTGCAATAAAAAGCGTGGAATCATTTTTCCACTCCGCATTTCTCGCAATGGTAACAGTTGCACACCAAACAATAACCACGGCGCCTAACACAAAACCAACCGCATTTTTAGTTGTTTTCTGAACAATCTTCTCAAGCAGTTTTCCTGCAAAGAATGCGATGAAGATCACGAATCCGAAAGAGGAATGATACACCAAACGCTCTCCCATTGTGGCTCCGATGTCCATCAAAATGTTTGAAACCAGTGCGAGATGCAATAAATAAAATGCAAGAGCAAATGCCAGTATGTGGCGCTTAAAGAACAGAACGACGGTAGCTGCAACCATTGAAAGATGGATGAATATGGCAGCCCAGACTTTTGGATTTCCGAAATTGGTATATGGAATTGTTGAATAAGAATAATCGCTTGACATTTTATCAGGATAAAACAAGAGCCTGAGATAATGATTCAGCAACTCGATTTTGGTTGCCCATTTCTCCGGTGATGTCGCGAATTTATATGGATTGTTCAGCACATCGGGGTTCTCCATTGTTGCTCCTTTGCCTACAATGGAAAAGCGGATGATCAGGTAAACTGCCGCAACTCCGAAGTAGGGCAATGCTCCGAGGAGACTGTCAGGAAAGCTATCCTTGTTCACAATGTACAATAACATCGGAATAAGAATGAGAAGCGTAACAGCATACTCCTTCGAAAGAAGTGCAAGAAAGTAAAACAGCAATCCGCAGATGAGCTGTGCTGTTTTTTTTGTTTCGCGGTAATTAAAAACGGAGATGAAGGTGAGGATGATAAATAAAAAGGATAGGATCTCGTCCCTGCTCTTTACATTGGCGATCACTTCAGTATGGAGAGGGTGAATCAGGAAAAGCAAACAGGTGATAAATGCGATAGCGGGATGATCTTTAAAAACATATTTCCGAAGGAGATAAAGAAGAAGAACGATGGAAAAAATATAGAAGAGCACATTCATTACATGTCGCACCGTAGCTACATCATCAACCGGTTTTACTTTTCCTTTTTCTCCGAATAGTTGTTGCTCCATTGCGAAAGTAACAATGGATAATGGCCGGTAGCGGCCGCCGCTCAGCTGCTGCTTGGCGTTCATTTTCTCATAGAAACTGGCATAGGCATCGGTGCTCAGAATTTTTCCTATGCCTTTGAACCCATTCTGAACATACTTGTTGTTTTCAATCACAATCCCATCGTCGAGGGCATATTCATGATTGAATGTATTCGCATAAAAAACAAAACCGAGGATGATCAGGAAAAGGGCCTGAGTCCTGAAACTGTAGAACAAAGAGGGCTTTTCGGCCAATTCAGAATGAATGTGTTCTTTCTTAGGTTTCTTTACAGTCATTTGCTTTGGTACAATTAATGAGTAAGCGTGCGCTCATTTTCTTACTTTTGTTCATCAGTAAATGTACATCAATAATCATTTTCTTGAATCGCTTTTTCAAAAATAAGTACTTTTTACTTACTGCTGCTTTCCTGCTTTTACTTGCAGCTTACCTGCTTCATCATCCCTTTACCGACGATAACTCCGTTGCTGTTTCGGGGTTTGAAAAAGTATTGCATAAAAAGGAAGAACGTCTCGCCACAGAAATGCTGGAACTCGCTACACGAGCGGAAGCGGATGGCTATGACAAACTCTTCAGTGAAAAGCCGGAACATTACAATACACTCATGCAGGAGGATGGTCTTGCTTTGCTCATCTACGAAAATGACACCTTAAAATTCTGGAGCGATAATTCCATCGCAGTAGAAAACTGGGTGAAAGAAGTTTGTCTGGATACACGCATGGCCATGCTGAGAAATGGCTGGTTTGAGGTGATGCGGCCCGTGACCAACTCCTCCACCACTAAAACCATTGTCGGTTTGGTGTTGATCAAAAACGAGTTTCCTTATCAGAACAATTACCTGGTGAATGAGTTTCAGGAGGACTTTGCTGTGCCAGCAGAAACAAGGCTTCTGCCTGATCAGCCGGATGCTACCAACCGTGTGATAAATTTTAAAGGTGAATATCTTTTTTCTCTTCAGTTCAATCCTGCCAACGGTTCTGTTTCGCTCAGCTCCTATGTTGCTGTGCTGCTGAATCTGGCTGGCTTTTTATTTCTTGTTCTTTTCCTGCAAGCACTGTTTTTGTCGTTCTCTTCACGTATCGGAAAAAACAGATCTATTCTTTTGTTCGTGCTTGTTGTTGTTGCCCTTCGTTATATCAGCATCCTGTTTGCCTTTCCGGAAAGCTTTTACAGCTTCGAACTTTTCGGGCCGAGGATTTATGCTGATGCCGGTTCTATCTGGCTTTCCTCACTCGGCGACCTGCTTATTAATGTCATCCTCCTTTTCTACCTGGTATTTGTGATCCTGAAAGAGTGCAGCATTGAGGCTGCTGCCAGAAGATTGAAAACATCTTTTAAACCACTTGCTTCACTTCTTCTTTTTCTTTCTTTTTTCTGGTTCTCCTGGATGATCACCACTTTATTTGTGGGGCTGATCCGGAACTCAAACATACCTTTCGGGATCAACACGATCTTCAGTCTCAACCAGTATAGTTATGTCGGCATCATCATCATCGGCTTATTGTTGTTTGTTTATTTTTTGTTTACCGACCGGCTGGTGGCCATTCAAAAAGTGCTTGCTTTGTCGACGCGGAATTATATTTTATTGTTCCTTTTTGCAACAGCGATACATACCGGAATGTCCCTGCTTTTCGGCAGCCTCGACCTCATCATCATACTCTGGCCATTCCTGCTGATCGTTACGATTGCACTCATCCGGCAGCGTCATGTTATTTATCCTTTTTCCGGGATCATTTTTCTGGTATTCCTTTTTTCGCTTTATGCCGTACATGTTTTTAATGAACATTCCGGATTTAAAGAAATGGAGGTCCGTAAAATTTATGCAGAAAAAATAGCTGCGGAGCAGGATCCTGTCGCGGAACTTCTTTTCCGGGATATTGAAACGTCACTGCGCCAGGATTCTGTCCTGATGAATTATGTAAATCAAACAGAGAAGCAGCCCATTGAATATGAGAAGCGCGTAAAACAACAGTATTTCAGCGGGTTCTGGGAGAAGTACGATGTTCGGGTTGCCTTGTTCGATAGCATGTGTGTTCCTGTTATTAAATCCTCCAATATCACATTTGATAACAACCTTTACTTTGATGAACTGATCAGTAACACCGGATCAAAAACATCCAGCGATAATTTTTATTCATTGGAAAATGCAACCGGGAAGATCAGCTATCTGGCGAAAATTCCCGTTTATCTTTTGCCAAAAAGCAAGCAGAAATTCGGCGTTTTATATATAGAACTGGATGCAAAATTTGTTTCCGATGAGGTTGGTTTTCCGGAACTTTTACTGGATCGCAATGTCACCCTTTCACAGGAGCTCGCAAATTATTCCTACGCTAAATACAAATTCTCTTCCCTTATCAATCATTACGGAAATTATCCCTACAGCATCCGTGGAACAGCATTCGGCGCAGCAGGAGCAAATTATGAAACGCTCAACAGGGATGGATTTAATCACTTGCTTTTCCGTCCGGATGACAACACATTAATTGTTCTGAGTAAAAAAATTGACGGACTCGTTGTTCAGGTTACCACCTTCTCATATCTATTCGCCTTTTTCAGTTTGTTGTTGCTTTCTGTTTTGTTTTTCCGGCAGATCTCAAGAGGGCGTTTGCTGGATAACTTCAGCTTCAAATACAGGATTCAAATTCTTTTGGTAATGATCGTTCTTGTTTCATTAGCACTGTTCGGTGGTGGAACAATTTATTACATCAAACAACAATTCGAGATCAAGAACCGGGAGAACATCAGTGAAAAATTGCATTCCGTACTGATGGAAGTTGAAGGCAAACTGGGCGCTGAAACAGCAATGAAAAAGGATATTTCAGAGTATGCGACCTTTATCATGAAGAAATTTTCCACCGTGTTTTTTACAGATATCAATCTATACGATCCGCAGGGAAATCTATTTGCGTCTTCCCGTTCAAAAGTTTTTGATGAAGGATTAACTTCGCGCAAAATGAATCCGGAGGCTTATCTTCAGATTGCTTTGCTTGGTAAAACAGAATTTGTTCATGATGAACGCATCGGGAAATTGGATTACCTCTCTGCCTACATCCCTTTCAAAAACAAGGATGGCAAGCTCCTCGCGTATGTCAATCTTCCTTATTTCGCAAAACAAAGTGAACTGGAAAAAGAGATCTCGGGTTTCCTTGTTGCCCTGATCAATATTTATGTTTTGTTGTTTGCCCTCTCTATTATAACCGCCATCCTGATTTCCAATTATGTAACAAAACCTCTTAAGTTAATTCAGGATAAGCTAAGTAATATCAAGCTCGGAAAAACAAATGAACTGATCGACTGGCAGGAGAATGATGAGATCGGAAGTCTTGTGAGTGAATACAACCGAATGATCACAGAGCTTGCACACAGTGCGGAGCTGCTGGCCAGATCGGAAAGGGAAAGTGCGTGGAGAGAAATGGCAAAACAGGTTGCACATGAAATAAAGAATCCGCTGACGCCGATGAAGCTGAGCGTTCAGCACCTGCAAAGAACATGGAAAGATCATGCGCCGGATATGGATCAGAAAATGGAGCGGCTTACAAAAACAATCATTGAACAGATCGATACCCTTTCAACTATTGCTACCGAGTTTTCCAACTTTGCGAAAATGCCGAAAGCCAATCTCGAGCAGATTCATGTTGAACAGATCCTTCAAACAAGCATTGCCCTGTTCAACAATGTGGAGAATGTGAAGCTTGAATTTACAGACCGGACTGAAGGAAAATCGATCGTGATGGCTGACAGGGAACAATTACTTCGCGTGTTCAACAACCTTCTTAAAAACGCCATCCAGGCTATTCCGGAAGAGAGGCCGGGAATTATCAACATTGAGCTATCGGAGGAAAATATGAATTGCCTGATCAGCATCCGCGACAACGGAAACGGCATCGGGGAATCGGTGATCGATAAGATCTTCATGCCGAATTTCACAACCAAGAACGGTGGAATGGGGCTTGGTCTTGCGATGGTAAAAAGCATAGTTGAAAGCTGCAACGGACGCATCTGGTTTGAAACCTACGAAAACACTGGTACGACATTTTATGTGGCTATTCCCTCCGCTTCGGAAGATTGATCCTGCCTTTTCCCAATCATTTGTTTTTGTATCTTCGTAGCCTATTCAATTGCTGGATTTATGAACAGACCCATACGAGTACTTATCGCTAAAGTGGGCCTTGACGGGCACGACCGCGGAGCCAAGGTCATTGCTTCTTTTTTACGTGACGCGGGGATGGAAGTGATCTACACCGGTTTGCGCCAGACTCCGGAGATGGTTGTCAATGCCGCCCTTCAGGAAGATGTAGATGCCATTGGTGTAAGTATTTTGTCCGGAGCCCACAACACCGTTTTCCCAAAGATCATGACACTCATGAAAGAAAAAGGCTTGAATGATGTGCTGCTCACCGGCGGAGGAATTATTCCGGATAAAGACATGCAGAAGCTCAATGAACAAGGTGTTGGCAAGCTTTTTCCTCCGGGCACAGATACAAAAGAAATCATTGAATACATTACATCCTACGTAAAAGAACACCGCAATTTCTAAAACCAAATCCGCGGAACGCTTCTTCGTTTCGCGATAAAAAATAAAACTATGAACTTCGAAAACATCCTTACTTCAATCACAAACGGAACATTCCTTTTGACCATCAACCGCCCAGATAAGCTGAATGCATTAAATAAAAAAACGGTTGAAGAAATCGGAAAAGCGATCGAAATAGCAACTCAGGATTTCGATGTTAAAGCAATCATCATTACAGGAGCCGGTCCGAAATCATTCGTGGCTGGGGCGGATATCGCTGAATTTGTTGGCCTTTCGGCAGAACAGGGCCAGGAGCTTGCGCAAGCCGGACAAGATACATTCAGAAAAATAGAAACATGCCCTATCCCTGTAATAGCTGCTGTGAATGGATTTGCACTGGGCGGTGGTTGCGAATTGGCAATGTCATGTCATTTGAGAATCGCTTCCGAAAATGCAAAATTCGGTCAGCCGGAAGTTAACCTGGGCCTTATTGCAGGATATGGTGGAACTCAGCGTTTGATTCAGTATCTTGGTAAAACAAAAGCCACAGAGTTACACATGACCGGCGATATGCTAACTGCAGAGCAGGCACTTCAATCCGGATTGGTTAATTATGTTGTTCCTCAGGATCAGCTGATGGCGAAGTGCAATGAGATCCTGGATAAGATCCGCAGCAAATCACCGAAAGCGATCACAGGCGTAATCAATAGCGTGAATGCCTATTTTGAAAATGGTGTGGATGGCTTTAAAGCGGAGATCGATGAGTTTGGCAAATGTTTTTTAACAGAGGATTTCAAAGAAGGCACCTCTGCATTCCTGGAAAAACGTAAAGCAAACTTTACAGGGAAATAAACGGTTGGAAAGTTCAAAGTTGGAAAGTTCAAAACGGATCCGGACTTTTTACTTTTAACTTTTTTACTTTTAACTTTTATAGTGAATCCTTTAAAAAAACTTGCCTCACAAGCCGCCATTTATGGTTTGCCCACTATCGTTGGCAGGCTCCTGAATTATTTTCTCACCCCGCTTTACACAATTGACAATTTCAGCCCTTCCGAATATGGCGTGCTTACATCGGGATATGCTTACGTTACATTTTTGCTGGTGTTTTTAACCTACGGAATGGAAACTGCCTTGTTTCGCTTTTCTCAAACAGAGCCCGACAAAAACAAGGTGTATACAACATCACTCATCTCGATTATAACAAGTTCTTCGGTTTTCGTTTTGATTGCCTGCTTGTTTTCTACTTCTATTTCAGAGGCAATTAAATTTACGGGGCATCCGGAATATGTGATCTGGTTTGCGATCATTATCGGCACCGATGCACTCACGGCAGTTCCATTCGCAAAACTGCGTGAACAGGGAAGAGCAAAAAGATTCGCATTTTTAAAAACGGTGAACATCGCCGTGAATATCGGCCTTAACCTGTTTTTCATCCTGTTCTGCAGGTACATTTACGAGTCACCGGATTCTGCGTTAAAACCATTCATCGATACGATTTACAATCCGGAGATCGGGATCGGCTATGTGTTTATTTCCAACCTCATCGCCAGCCTGGTGGTTCTGCTTTTGTTGCTTCCTGATATGATCCGGCAGCGATATGATTTTGACCCTGCTCTCTGGAAAAGAATGATGAAATATGCGCTTCCTCTGCTAATTGCAGGAATGGCGGGTATGATCAACGAAACCCTCGACAGGATTCTCCTCACCTGGTTATTGCCCGAAGACATTGCCATGTCAGAAGCCGGTATTTACGGCGCTTGTTATAAGGTTTCCATCATTATGACCATCTTTATTCAGACCTTCCGTTTTGCTGCAGAACCTTTCTTTTTCAGCCAGGCCAAAGAAAAGGATCCTAAAAACTTATACGCATTAGTCATGAACTATTTCGTGATCATCTGCTCTGTCATTTTTCTTGGAACCATGATGAACATGGAATGGCTGCAGGGATTTGTAGGCGAAGAATACAGGGTAGGACTGAATGTAGTACCCATTCTTTTACTGGCAAATCTTTTCCTGGGAATTTTTATCAATCAATCCATCTGGTACAAACTTTCCGGTCAAACCCATTATGGCGCACTCCTCACCATTTTTGGAGCGATCATCACAATCTCCCTGAACATCTATTGGATCCCGCGTATAGGTTACATCGGCTGTGCCTGGGCAACACTGATCTGTTACGCATCCATGATGGTGGCTTCGTATTTTCTGGGTAATAAACATTATCCTGTTAATTATGATCTGAAACGAATACTCGGTTACCTGACTTTATCCGTAACTTTGTATTTCATCAGCACGTTTCTACAGACCGATTCTGCGACGATCAATCTTATTTTAAATAATTTATTACTTGTTGTTTTCATCGGTGTTATTTGGAAAATGGAAGCAGGGAACATCAGAAAAATGATCGTATAACATGAAAGTAAACATCATCAATAAATCAAAACATGCACTTCCTGAATATGCTACGTCAGCAGCAGCAGGAATGGATCTCCGGGCGAACCTGGATGAGCCGATTGTTTTAAAGCCGTTGGAAAGAGCGCTTATCGCAACAGGATTATTCATTGAAATCCCTGTTGGTGCTGAGGCGCAGATCCGTCCAAGAAGCGGACTGGCATTTAAGAACGGAGTAACTGTTCTGAATTCACCCGGAACCATCGATGCAGATTACAGGGGCGAGATCAAAGTAATTCTGGTGAATTTATCCAATCAGGAATTTACTGTAAATGACGGTGAGCGTGTTGCCCAAATGGTGATCGCAAAACACGAGCAGGCAGAATGGATTGAAGTGGAACAATTAATGGGGACAGAACGAGGGGCAGGTGGATTCGGGCATACAGGAACTAAATAGTCGCCTCGAAGGTTTATTTTAAACTGATCATTAAAAGCATGTCAGTTCGAGCGGAGTCGAGAACTACTAAGGGAAAAGAAAAAAATTAATAACCGTAAAAATGTTGATTGGCCTGTCAACACCCCCAAACGTTGGGGTTTTTAGGGCCGAGGCTTATGAAGATAATTATCCCAATGGCGGGAATGGGCAAACGTATGCGCCCTCACACGCTTACAACACCAAAACCATTAATTCCAATCGCAGGGAAACCAATGGTTCAGAGAATTGTGGAAGATATTACCAAGGTATGTGATGAAAAGGTGGATGAAATCGCCTTTGTTGTCGGACGTTTCGGAAAAGAAGCAGAAAACAACCTCGTGAAAGTGGCGGAGAGTCTGGGTGCAAAAGGAAGTATTTTTTATCAGGATGAACCGCTCGGAACTGCTCATGCGATCATGTGTGCAAAAGAATGTGTTACAGAAAAAGTGGTTGTCGCTTTCGCTGATACGCTTTTCAAGGCAGATTTTAAGCTGGACTCTTCCAAAGAAGGGATCATCTGGGTACAGAAAGTTGAAGACCCAAAACCTTTTGGTGTGGTGAAAATTGATGCAAATAATGTGATCACGGATTTCGTAGAGAAGCCTCAGGAATTTGTTTCCGACCTTGCCATCATCGGCATTTATTACTTTAAGGACGGCGACTATCTGCGCAAAGAATTACAATACCTGCTTGATAACAACATCAAAGAAAAAGGCGAGTTCCAACTGACAAACGCCCTGGAAAACATGAAAGCAAAAGGAACAAAATTTTCTCCGGGAAAAGTTTCTGAATGGCTGGATTGCGGGAACAAAGATGCAACCGTATACACCAATCAGCGTGTATTGGAATATCTGAAAGATGAGAAGAGAACCACAAAGTTTGAGTCTCTGAATTCAACCATCATAGAACCTTGCTTTATCGGCGAGGGTGTGAAGATCTCCGGATCAACCGTAGGGCCTCATGTATCAGTAGGCGCCGGAACAGTTATTGAGAATTCGGTTGTAAAGAACAGCATTATACAAACCAACAGCAAAATTAAAAATGCAGAGCTGAGTAATTCAATGATGGGTAATTTTGCTGAGTTTACAGGGAAGTCGAGCGATGCAAGTATTAGTGATTACAGCACGCTGAGATAGGCCGCCTAAATTAAAAATCAATTTTGAAAACGAACACCCGGATACTTTATTCCTTTTTTAAGCAATGCTTCCTCGTTGCTCTTTTGCTGGGTCTTCAAACCTCATGCAAAACAAAGCCACCCGTTGCGGCTGAACCCGCTGTTGCCAAACAGGGAGGTACACAGAAGAAAGTACTGAGCGATAAAGAGAAGCAGGATTTTGAATATTTGTTTATTGAAGGAAGCAAAGAGTGGATCCTGAAAAATTATGATCTTGCCGAAGTAAAGTATTCACAGGCATTACGAATCGACCCGAACAGCGCAGTTACCATGTATGAACTGGCAAGGGTATATGCTTTTCAGAACAATAAAAACCAGGCTCTTTTTTATTCCAAACGCGCTGCAACCCTTGAACCGAAGAACACCTGGTTCCAACTGCTTTATGCAGATTGTTTGAAAGAAAACAAACAGTTTGATGAAGTAGCCGAAGTTTTCACAAGGATCATTAAGGATAATCCTGAGCGTATTGATTTCTACTATGAGCTCGCAGGCGCCTATCTCTATGGAGGAAAGCCCGGTGAAGCAATTAAGGTGTATAATAAAATTGAACAACGCATCGGAGTTACAGAAGATGTTTCCATGCAAAAACTCAAGGTCTACAAAGCAATTGACAATTTTGAAAAAGCTGTTGAGGAGGCAGAAAAACTCATCAAAGCGTATCCGAAAGAAGCGAAATACTACGGTATGCTTGGGGAATTGTACCAGGACAAAGGACAGGATGATAAAGCTTTCGCAGCTTATACAGAACTATTAAAGATCGATCCGAACAATGCATATGTGCACTTGTCGCTGGCGGATTATTACAGAAATAAAAAAGAAAATGAGAAAGCGTTTGAAGAAATAAAGATCGCTTTCCGGGCCCGTGATCTCGATATTGATACTAAAATAAAGATCCTGCTATCGTATTATTCCATTACAGAAACATATATTGATCTAAAACCGGACGCAGAGGAACTTTGCAGGATCATTGTTGAAGTTCATCCTGATGAGGCAAAGGCCTTTGCTATGTATGGCGATTTCCTGTATCGTGATAAAAAGTTTGAAGAAGCCAGAGTTCAGTACAGGAAAGCCATCTCCCTCGACAAAGAAAAATATACACTCTGGAACTACCTACTGCTAATCGATTCAGACCTTGCAGATTTTACTTCGCTCGAAAAAGACAGCAAAGAAGCAATGGAACTTTTTCCCAATCAGTCGCTTCCTTACTTCTTTAATGGTGTCGCAAATGCCCAGTTAAAACAATACAAAGCCGCTATCGCATCATTTCTGGAAGGGAAAGAGTTTGTGTATGACAATCGTATTTTATTGGGAACTTTTTATCAGAACATCGGGGATGCTTATAATCAATTAAAAAATCATCCGGCTTCGGATTCCGCTTACAACAAGGCTTTGGAGTTGGATCCTGATAATGTATACGTCCTGAATAATTATGCCTATTATCTTTCTCTACGTGGAGTAAACCTTGCAAAAGCAGAGGCCATGTCGAAAAGATGCAATGAACTCGAGCCCAACACCAGCTCTTATCAGGACACGTACGGCTGGATCCTATACCAGATGAAAAAGTATGATGATGCAAAGGTTTGGGTAGGGAAAGCAGTTGATAATGGCGGTGGCTCCAACGGAACACTTTTAGAACATTATGGCGACATTCTTTATCAGCTCGGAGACACAACCGGTGCCTTAAATTATTGGATCAACGCGAAAAAATTCACTGGAACATCCGGAAACATTGACAAAAAAATCTCTGATAAAAAACTGTATGAATAAGAGCGGAGAACATTCAAACATCTCCCGCAGCGGGCTTTTCAGGACAAGCATCCTCTTGCTTTTGTGCATGATTGCATTCGGTTCCTGCAAGAATAAAAAGCACCTAACCCTAAACAATGGCAAGTGCATTCTCGATTTTAAAAACGCAAAAACACTTACTTCCAATTTAAAAACAAGCGAATTTAAATTCGACCGCTTAAACGCAAAGATCAGCGCAGAGGCGGTGATCGACAGTTCATCAAATTCTTTCAGCATCACACTTCGCATCAAAAAGGACAGCGTGATTTGGATGTCCATCTCAAAATTGGGGATCGAAGGCGCAAGAGTCCTCATCAAAAAAGATTCCGTGTGGTTTCTGAACAGACTCGAAAACAAATATTTCAAAGGTGACTTTGCTTATATCAGTAAGCTGCTGAATACAGAGCTGGATTTTGAAATGCTGCAATCCCTTCTCGTAGGCAACAGTGTGTCGTTTTACGATGAGGATGAAAAGATCAAACCCGGAGTGGATAATTGTCAGTACACCCTTGGAACCATCCGCAAATTCAAGCTTAGAAGGGTAATGGAAAAAGGAAAAGAGCTTCGTGAACCGGCTCAGAGTATTTACATGCTCCCGGAAACATTTAAGATCTCAAGGATCCTTTTTTATGAGTTCAATCCGGAGCGGAGCTTTGATGCCCGGTTTGGTACTTACACGCCGACTTCGAGCGGACAATCCTTTCCTTTCAAAATGAATTATACAATAAAGGCAAAAAAGAACGTTGATATAGATCTTGAGTTTTCAAAAGTAGAACTTGACCAGGAACAAAGCTTTCCATTTAAAATACCGGACAACTATGAGCAAATTATTTACAAAGAAAAGTAATCTGCGCATTTTATTTCTATTCGTTTTTTGTGTGAGCCTGCTTCATGCACCCGCTGCTTTCGCCCAGAAACAGACGAAAAAAGATCTCGAGAAAAAAAAGAAAGAGCTTCAGAAAGAGATCGACAACACCAATCAATTGTTGCAGGAAACAAAGCGTAGTAAAAAACTTTCTCTGAATCAGCTGGTGATGCTGAATAAAAAGATCAGCGTTAGGGAAGAGCTTATTTCCACTATCAACAATGAAATCGGAGTGCTGAACAAGCAGATCAAGGAGAATAACGAGTCCATTAACGGCTTGCAAAAAGACCTGACAAAACTGAAATCGGAGTATGCGAAAATGATTTATTATGCATACAAAAATCAGGACTCATACAACCGGCTGATGTTTGTTTTCGCTTCGAAAGATTTTGAACAAGCCTTCATGCGCTTGAAATACTTACAGCAATACAGCGACTTCCGACACAAGCAGGCGGAAATGATCACCAAAACCCAGAAGAACCTCAATTCAAAGGTTCAGGAACTTGAAACGAAGAAGTCTGACCAAAGAGTGTTGCTGGGAAATGAAGAAAGTGAAAAGAAAAATCTGACTGTTGAGAAATCTGAAAAGGAGCAAGTGTTCACTCAGTTGCAGCAGCAGGAAAACAAACTGAAACAGGATCTTGAAAAGAAAAAGAAAGATGCCCAGAAATTACAGCAAGCCATTCAGCGGGTGATTGAAAAAGAATTAGAGAAAGCACAGGCAGAGGCTGCGAAAGATAATAAGCCTAAGCCACAAAAACTCGTGCTTACGCCGGAATCACAGCAATTATCCAATTCCTTTGCAAGCAATAAAAACAAATTACCGTGGCCTGTTGCAAAAGGTGTGATCTCGGAACGATTCGGTGTACATCCGCATCCTTTAATGCCGAACATTGACATCAACAACAACGGGATCGATATCGCGACAAGTACCGGTTCTATTGCCAGATCGGTATTTGACGGTGAAGTAAAAGGAGTTGTGAGTATGCCAGGTGCAGGACAATTTATTCTTGTCCGCCATGGAGAATTCCTTACTGTCTATTCTAACCTGAAAGATGTATATGTAAAAGTGGGAGATAAAGTAAAAACGAAGCAGAATCTCGGTTCCATCCTTTTTGATGAGGATGATTCTAAAACTGTTCTTCATTTTGAGATCTGGAAAGGACAGGCCAAATTAAATCCTGAAGTGTGGCTGTTCAAGAATAACTAAGTTTTCAGGATTTTTTCCTATCTTTGCAGCGTATTTAAAAAATCACGTACCATGTTAACAAGTGTTTTAATTGGATTCCTAGGCTTAGGCGGATCAGAAATGATCATAATTCTTGTGATCGTACTTCTGCTTTTTGGTGGAAGAAAAATCCCTGAATTGATGAAGGGGCTTGGAAAAGGGGTTAGAGAGTTCAAAGACGCATCCAAAGGCGAAGGCGAAAACACACCTGCCAGCCCTGAGAAAAAAGACTAAGTTTTTATTTTCATAAACACATTTTCCTCTTCATTTGTAAGGGGATTTTGTATTTAATATTCCGCCATTTTTGTGAAGAATTATCAATCGTTTGCAGAAGTAAAATCCGACCTCTCAACCAACACCATCAGCTGTGTTGAGCTTACCCGCTCCTATCTTTCCCGCATCAGCGAGAAAAAACAGCTGAACATCTTTCTTGAAGTTTTTGAAGAATCAGCGTTGAAATCAGCTGCTGAAGTGGATAAAAAGATCAAGGCCGGAACAGCTGGAAGGCTTGCCGGAATGGTCATTGCACTGAAAGATAACATCTGTTACAAAGGACATAAGGTTTCTGCCTCTTCCCGAATTCTTGAAAATTTCGAATCTCTTTATAGCGCGACTGTAACGGAGCGCCTGCTTGCCGAAGATGCTATCATTATCGGCCGCTGCAATTGTGATGAATTTGCAATGGGCAGCTCCAACGAAAATTCCGCTTTCGGAAATGTACTTAATCCATTGAATGAAAAGTG
>JALYRR010000067.1 GCA_030855265.1 Bacteroidota bacterium
ATTATACATTATCCTACACGAACGAAGGACAGGAATTTTTCTCCGAGATAATGGAAGTTCCGGCAGATGCTGCTTATCAGGAGATAAATAGAGAGGTAAGACTGAACCCGGTTAACTTCGGAACTCCTGTAGCGAACAATAATGATCCAAAAGATCCGAAAGACCCGAAAGATCCTAAAGATCCGAAGGATCCCAAAAACGTTACTAATTACCTGTCGGTTTCAGGGATTATGTTAGATGAAAAAAATGTTCCTTATGCGAATCTGCGTGTCAACCTGATGAATTCCAAAGGGGAAGTTATTAAAAGCACAACCACTAATGATCTCGGCTGGTTCATCTTTACAGAACTGCCACAGGATGAGGATTATGTGGTAGGTCTCGACGAAGCAGACACGAAAATTATCGGAAGAAAATCTTATGCTGAATTCAAAGATCAGGATGGAAAACTGCTGAAAACCAAGAACGTGAATGGTAAATATCAGTACTCAAAAACAAGTGTCCGCTTTAAACAAAATAAAGCCAAGCCGGTCAATACCAATTATAATAACGAGCAGTTGGCTACGGTAGACAATTTGGATTTTCAAATGAATTTCAAGTACAATGTGACTGAGATCGACGTAAACGACAAACCATATCAGCAATTCATTGAAAATCTGGTAGAACTTTATAAAACAAATGGATCTGTAAATCTTTCTCTCGTTTCCAGCGCCTCTCAGGTTCCTACAAGGGCTTTTAAGTCAAACAAAGAACTGTCCATTGCACGTAGTGAAAAAACAAAGGAACAACTGATTAAAGCCCTTACTGATAAAGGAGTTGATGCCGCCAAGATCAATTTCATCAAAATTAAATCTTTGGTAGACGGACCACAATACGGAATTGACTACCAAATGAACAAAGCCACTTACGAGAAATTTCAATATGTAAAAATCAAGGCCAAATAAATAAAAAGCTCCGCATTTTTTTTCTCAAAGCCCGTTTTAACCGAACGGGCTTTTTTGCTTAATAAAACGTTCTTTTCTTCCATTACAAATACATTTTTTGTATTTTGGTACCAAACTTGGAATTAACCGGAAATTATCAGAAACAGAAGCGTGAAAAAACTTATTATTATTTTAAAGTTGTCTTTATCTGCCTCCCTTCTACTCTTTCACTCTTCTCTGTTCTCACAATCTAAAACACCCAAGTTTGTTGATCCGCGTGAAGCCAAAGAACATTTTTCACACTATAATTTTCTGGCTGCAATTCCTGTTTACAAACAGCTTTTAAAAGAAGAGCCAACCAATGTAGATTACAACCATAAACTGGGATTGTGCTATCTGAGGACCAATATAAATAAAGCTCTTTCTATTCCTTATCTCGAGACTGCAAGCAAACAAGAAAAAGTGGAAAAAACCATCTGGAACGACCTCGGCCAGGGTTATCAGTATGCCAGTCGTTTTGACGATGCCATAAAAGCATATACGAAATACAAAGCCACACTTCCTCCAAAAGACAAAGAAATTGAACGGATCGACCATCAGATCGAAACATGTGAGAATGGTAAAGAATATGTTAAACACCCTATCAATGTTACCTTTCAGAATCTTGGCAAAGAGATCAATTCTGAATATCCAGATTATTATCCTTTCGTTCCGGCGAATGAAACTTTCGTAGTTTTTACTTCCAGAAGAAAAGATAACATCGGCGGACAAGTTGAAGTGGATGGCTATTATTCCTCTGATATTTACATTTCCCTTCCTGTAAGTGATGTCTGGACCAAGCCTAAAAACATGGGTGGTACTGTAAATACCCGCTACGATGAACAGGCTGTTGGATTAACACCTGACGGGGGCGCAATGCTAATGTATATTGATCATATCGATAGCCTTGGAAACATCTACCAGTCCATCAATAAGAATGGAATTTTTCAACGGATGAAAAAACTAAACAACAATGTCAATTCCGATTTTGAAACTGCCGGCTCCATCACTCCTGATGGTAATATAATTTTCTTCGCAAGTAAAAGAGATGGATCTGCAGGAGAAACAGATATTTACATGGCAAGAAAACTTCCGAACAATCAATGGGCCTTACCTCAGAACCTTGGTCCGACTATTAACACAAAGTATAAAGAAGATTTTCCGCAGATCGCACCAGATGGAAAAACCCTTTATTTTTCATCTCAGGGTCACGCTGGCATGGGTGATTTTGATCTTTTCCAATCAACCTGGAATGAAGAGGAAAACACATGGAGTACTCCAAAAAATCTGGGATACCCATTAAACTCAGCTGGTGATGACAGATGTATTTCCTTTACACAGGACAATCGGGTTGCATATGTTTCTTCTGTTAGAGATGGTGGTTTCGGTGATATGGATCTTTACCGCGTGAAATTCAATGATGCAGAGGATAAATTCACCGTGCTTCAAGGATTTGTAAGTACAGTAGACAGTGCAAAAAATGTTGAAGCATTTGTAACCATTGAAGATCTTAAGAACAAAGATATTCTGCCCTATACCTACAACCCAAATCCTAAGACAGGAAAATTCATCATGGCGCTTGCACCGGGTAAATATCAGGCTACGATTGAGGTTAACGGATACAAAACACTCACTGAAGTTTTCTTTATTTTCGATATTGGCGTAGGGCAGAATGATACCAGGAAAACATTCATTCTCCAAAAATAATTCCCGTTAAATTAATTTCCTTAATTACTTTTTATGATCCAGCTTAATCTTACCCGTCCTATTGCTTTTTTTGATCTGGAGACTACCGGTGTCAATGTTGCTTCAGACCGCATCGTGGAACTTTCGTTTCTTAAGATCTCACCTGATGGATCCAAGGAAATCAAGACAAAACGCATCAACCCGACTATTCCCATTCCTAAACAATCATCGGAGATTCATGGAATTTATGATGCAGACGTCGCCAACGAGCCTACGTTTAAAGGGATTGCAAGAAGCTTGTCCGAATTTTTAAAAGACTGCGACCTTGCTGGATACAATTCCAACAAATTTGATATACCAATTCTGGTGGAAGAATTTTTACGCGCTGAAGTAGAGTTTGATCTTAAAAGCAGACGATTTGTTGATGTTCAGAATATATTCCATCAGATGGAACAGCGAACATTGAAAGCTGCTTACAAATTTTATTGTGGTAAGGAAATCATAAATGCTCATAGCGCACAAGCAGATATAGAAGCTACTTATGAAGTTTTCCTTGCACAGTTGGAGAAGTATGACGGAGTTGAATTTGTGGATAAAAAAGGACTGAGTTCTTATCCGGTGAAAAACGATATCAAAGCTCTTCACGATTTCACCAATTTAAATAAAAATGCTGATCTCGCGGGAAGGATCATTTTTAATGATCAGAATGTAGAAGTCTTTAATTTCGGGAAACATACAGGTAAACCTGTAGAACAGGTTTTACGTGAAGAACCTTCCTATTATGCATGGATGATGAATGGCGACTTTCCATTATTTACTAAGAAAGTCCTTACTGAGATCAAGTTAAGAATGGCCTTTAACAGATAAAATCCGAAATACATTTATGAAAATAATATGCATTGGTAGAAATTATGCAGAGCATGCAAAGGAAATGAAAGCAGCAGTTCCTACTGAGCCTGTGTTTTTTTTAAAGCCTGACACCGCTTTGATAAAAGATGATCAAGCCTTTTTCTATCCGGACTTTTCAAAAGATATTCATCATGAAGTGGAGATCGTATTAAAGATTTCAAAACCAGGGAAAAACATTGAAGAAAAATTCGCTTCAAAATATTACGATGAAATTGGCATAGGAATTGACTTTACCGCCCGCGACCTTCAGGCGCAGTGCAAGGAAAAAGGCCTGCCCTGGGAAAAAGCGAAAGCTTTTGATGGTTCAGCTCCGGTAGGTAGATTTATTGATAAAAAAAAAATCAGCGATCTGAATGCGATCAATTTTAAACTTGAGTTGAATGGCAATTTGGTTCAAAAAGGAAACACAAGCGATCTTTTATTTTCATTTGATTCCGTAATTGCATATGTATCCAGGTTCTTTACACTTAAAACCGGAGATCTTATTTATACAGGAACTCCGGAAGGAGTTGGCCCTGTAAAACCGGGCGATCGTTTAATCGCATTTATTGAAGAAGAAGCACTTTTAAATTTTGAAATTAAATAAACAAAAATCATTATGAAAAACCTGATCATTCCTTTTTTTGCTGTTATAGTTACTATAACTTCCTGCACCGGACAGGATTTCAAAAAACTTGGTAAAACCGCTACGGATGCAGCGGGAGAAGTTTTAAACGGTGCTAAAGGTGGAAATTCTCCTTTAAGCAATGATGAGGTAATCAACGGACTTCGCGAAGCTTTAACAGTGGGCACTAATCAATCAGCAACCTTCGCTGCCAAAGTAGATGGCTTCTATAAAAACCCCGGATTATTCATTCCCTTCCCTCCGGAAGCTCAGAAAGTAAAAGACTATGCAAATAAAGTTGGGATGTCAGCTCAAGTTGAAAAATTTGAGATGACATTGAACAGAGCTGCGGAAGAAGCGGCCAAAGATGCTGCACCTGTTTTTGTAAATGCGATCAAAGGCATGAGTATCGGTGATGGATTCGCGATATTGAAAGGAACGGATGATGCCGCTACGAAATACCTGAAGGATAAAACCACAGCAGAGCTCACCCTGAAATTCACCCCGATTGTGCAGGCGGCCATTGATAAGGTGGAACTTACCAAATACTGGAATCCGATCATTACTTCCTACAACAAAGTTCCTTTCGTTCAAAAACAAAATCCTGATTTAACGGCCTACGTTACAGAAAGGGCCATGCAAGGTTTGTTTAAACTAATTGCGGAAGAGGAATTAAAGATCAGAAAAGATCCTGTTGCACGAGTTACTGACATTCTAAAAAGGGTTTTTGGAAGTTTAGGAACTAACTAAAACTCAAAATTCTTACTTATTTTCATAAAGCGATTCATTACTGGATCGCTTTTATATTTTAAGCACCTGAAAACAAACTCATTAAACTCTTTTTTATTGAGTTTCAGTTTAAATACATGTATCTACATTTAATTTGTTCGTTTCTCCATTTTTTCTATCTTTGAAGTCATATTCATTAGTTAGACTAAATCTATAGTGAAAAAGAACGCTTTTTTTAAATATTATATTTTCACCTTTTTGTGCTTTTTAAGTATTTCAACTTTTGGCCAAACAGCAAATGATTATAGAACAGTTGCATCTGGAAACTGGAACGCAGCCGGAGTATGGGAAAAATTCCTCAGCGGAACCTGGACAGCAATTGCTTCTGGTCCTACCACTGCGGCTTTTGGAACCAATGTTACCATAACCGCAGGACATACAGTAACTGTTAACCTTGCAGTAATTACTGATCAGCTGGTTATAAGTTCAGGTGCAGCAATTACAATAAGTTCAGGAAATACTCTCACTATTGCATCTGGGGCTGGACAGGATATTACCATTATTTCAGGAGGAACACTAACTGTAAATGGAAGTTTTGTTTTAAACGCAATAGCAACAGGAATTGTAACTGGAAAAATTGTTAATTCCGGTACATTTACGAATAGTGGGGCCATTACAATGAACTCAACTAGTTTGTACCAGCACAATTTTTCAAGCGCGCTCCCCGCAGCCGGTACCATCCCGATCTTAACCTGGAATGCAAATGCCACATGCGAGATTATTGCTTGCGGCAATGCCGGCCCTCCTGCGGGACTCAATCAGCCATTTGGAAATTTCAAATGGAATAATTCAACTCAACCGGGCCCGATTGACCTTCTTGCAAAACCTACAACGGTCAATGGTGATTTTGAAATTGTATCTACAAATTCTAATAATCTCTATTATAAAACAATCACCAGTGGTTCTCTTACAATTACTGATAGCTTAAAAATCTCCGGAGGAATTTTTTTTCTAACAAACGGCACTCAAAGCTCCCTGATAACTTCCAAAGTTTTCTATCAAACAGGCGGCACTTTAAACATGAGTGGGCCAGCATCAAATCAGAATGGATTTTTCAGCATTTCAAAAGCCTTTACCCATAATGCAGGAACATTTTGTGAAACCGGAACGGCTTCAGGGTGTGAAGTTAAAATGACCGGTACTACCGCCTCTACCATTCAAAGTATTGGCTTTACCAGCGGGTGTGCTATTAATTTTATCGTAGCAGAGTCTTCAACCTCCTGCACAATTCCAACAGGTACAAATTTCGTTTTAAATCCAGGTACCTATTTTATCCTGAATGATAACGGAATCCTATTCGACAGAGACCTGATCATTAATGGTCGCTTTGTTACCAATACATCCACATGGAATTTTAATTCACCAAGTAAATGCAATGTTTATGGTACTTTCTGGAATAATTTCTTGACACTTGGCTCTTCAAATGATTCAATTCTCACCATAGATTCAACCGGTTTTTTCAGACATAATGTGAATGGTGGTGAAGTTGTGATGGCAACCTGGGATGAACAGTCTACGCTTCAGGTTTCTGGGATGACAACTAGTGATACATTAGGTAATGGCAATCAGACCTTTGGAAAAATATTATGGAAATCGCCTAATCAAACTGTTTCCGCTTATTTTGGAAGACAAAGCAGTGTGGATAATTTTTCAACACAAAGCGATTTTACAATTGATTCGACAGGTACTGCCCTATTACGCTTTCCTGATTTTAATTTTACTATTGGCGGTGATTTGACTGTAAGCAGTAATGCTGTTTTACAACTTTCTTACGGAACAGGACTCTATACACCCAACAGCCGAACCTTCACAATAAATGGCGATGTAAAAATTTTAAATTCAGCCTTACTTACTACGGGCTCACCAAATACAGGAGCTATTCCAGAAATTGGAAATCTTACACGCAACTTTATTTTGAATATGAAGGGTGATTTTACTCATACTTCAACAACTCCATTGATTTCAATGATCCACCGAAGTTTCAGTGCTGTCGCTGATGACGGTTCATATCATTTACAGCTGAATTTCTCCGGTACTTCTGCAACGGTTCAAAATATAACAATGCAAATTCAAGCAAGCAATACTATTACATTTGCTGGTGATGGAATCGCTAACAATGCCACTGATGATGATTTTCGCAGCAATAATTTGTATTCAATCAATGTAAATGGAACGAACAACAGGTTGAAAACACTGAGTAATATAAAGTACTGTTCGCTTTTCGTCAATAATTTAACGGCTAACTCCGACACGCTGGATATGACCGGTGGAACTTTTAACCTGATTCATTATCCTCTACTTGGCACTGATGGAATTTTGACTAATGCTGTTACAATCATTAACCATAACGGAGTGCTGGATTTTGGCAACAGCTCGCTAACGGAAGCTACCGGTGACGGATCTTTTCGTCTTCGCCGGCTTAGCGAAATCAGAACCAAACATGTTCAGGGAATTTCAACCACCGCTTCCACAGGCTGTTTGCCAATCACTGCGAACGACAGCCTTGCCTCCAATGCTACCTATTGTTATAACGGCAGTACAGCACAGGTTACAGGAAATGCTCTTCCTGTTAATATGACCGGTACTCTTGAAATCGATAACTCTACTCCTCTCGCAACAGGTGGAGTTACTCTAACGACAAGCAATACAATTACAACGGGCGGTACAAGTACTCTCAAGCTCACAAATGGTAAGCTTTTAACTTCATCAACAACATTGATTACCATCGGGAACAATTCGAATGTTTCACCTGCAGGAGGTTCTGCTACCTCTTTTGTAGATGGCCCGGTTTCAAAAATCGGATTTGCTGTTACTCCCGCAGAATTTGTTTTCCCAACAGGTGACACAGCAAAATGGGCTAGAATAGGATTTGTTTCAGCAACCGCCAATACAGCCCTTGCCTATACCGCTGAATATTTCAAAAGAGATCCTCATACCAATTGCGATGCAACATTTATTGATAGCACATTGGACTGGCCTAACCTAAAAAAGATCAGCTATCAGGAATACTGGTCCCTTAATCGTACTGCCGGCACGATAAACGGAAAAGTTAAATTATACTTCGAAGATGCCACTTTCAGCGGAATTTCATCTGCCTCAACAACGGATTTAAGGGTTGCTCATTTTAAGACAGTGGGTCCGAAGTGGTACTCTGAGGGTACTGTAACAATTCCGACTGCAGGATCTGTTATGACTACCGCAAATGTTGTATATGTTAGCGGTTACCCCTATTTTACTTTTGGCGCACCAAACACAGTAAATCCTCTCCCAATTGAATTGCTATCATTCAATGCTTATAAAGCGCCGGAAGGACATTTGCTTAACTGGAAAACTGCTACCGAAACGAACAATGACTTCTTTGAAATTGAGCGAAGCTTCGATGGTGTGGAATTCAGCCAGATTGGTTTGATGGATGGTTTTGGAAATTCTACTTCTATTGTGACCTACGAATTTCCTGATCGTTACCCTCTTGATGGAATCAATTATTACCGTTTAAAACAAGTAGATTTTAATGGCGACTATTCTTATTCCGAGGTGATTGCTTTAGATAATTCCTCTGAAGAGGATGCCCTGGTTTCTGTGTATCCTAATCCGAGCACAGACGGTCAGATTCAAATCCACCTGACGAAAGGAATCTCTTCTTTAGCTATATACAATGTGTTGGGTGAAGAACTTTACTCTGTTGTATGCAATTCCCAGGAAAATAAAAACCTGAGTTTCGAAGCACTATCCAGCGGAGTTTATTTTATCACCGCGGTTTCTGATTCAGGTAAAATCATTAGTTCGAAGTTCATACGAAACTAATTATCTCCCAATAAAAAAGCTCCGCATGATATTCATACGGAGCTTTTTTATTAAACATTTATGTAGATTAATATGGATGGATCCAGTCAACATGAGATACCACAGGTTGAATGCTCATAACCGGAATCTTTGAATGATTCACGATCTGCTGAGCATACGTACCCATTAATCTTCCTGTAATGTTTTCATCCTGATCAGTCATGATAAGAATGAGATCGGCACCGATCACCTTTGCATGATCATACGTTACACGCGCCTGATTCGTACCTTCAATGATTTTGCTTGTAAATGAGATTCCTCCCTTCTTAATGTATTCCTGAACCTGGTCAAGCTTCATCTCAAATTTCCGGACATCAGATTCATCACTGTAATCATGCAGTCCCACAATATGAATAGTCGCACCAAAATTCTTTGCCATCATCACCGCGTGTGTTACTTTCTGACGGGAATGATTCGAATCATCAATTGGGAGTAAAATATTTTTAAAGCCCGGAGTTTTTGCTTTTGACTGTACAGAAATGACCGGACAGGTTGATTCGGTCACTACCTTGTAAGTGTTGCTGCCAATAAAGAATTCCACAACGCCTTTGGTACCATGAGTACCCATAACAATCACATCAATATGATGCTCTTTTGATACAGAAATGATTTCCGCAAAAATATTTCCGTCGCTGATCACAGAACTGGTAAGAATCCCGTATCTGGATTGAATATCGGTAGCCGTTTCTTCCAACTTGCTTTCGATTGCTTCTGTAATATTAGTTGGAACCGGCACAACAAGTTCCGGTGCTATGATACTGAACTGTTCCCAATGACGCTCAATAACATGAAGCAAAACCAATTCTGCATTGAACTTCTGCGCAATCATTCCCGCATGATCCAGTGCGATCATCGATGTTTCCGAAAAATCAACCGGAATAAGAATTTTCTGAACTTTAAAGGCTTTCATAATTTTGCTTTTTATTGAAGGTTAAATTCTTAATAAGGGTTGGTGAAAACAGTCGTATCTTTTTTAGGTGAAGGACGAATACTCAATACAGGAATAGTGGAATGATTGATCATTTCCTGCGCGGATGATCCTATAAAATATTGCGTGAAGTCAACTTCCTGCTGTGTCATGATCAGAATAATATCGCCTTCCACTTTCCCTGCATATTCAAGGATGTTCTGTGCAAGAGTTTCTTCTCCTTTGATTCCTTTAATGATCTCCGCTGTACATTCTACATGTTCTTTTTCAAGGAATGCTTTTACCTGTCCCAGCTGACGAGTTAAACGATTCACAACAAATTCATCTGTCGTAAACAAAACAGAAACAACCCGAACAGTTGCTCCGTCAAATAACTTTGATAACTCAATTGCCTTCGTCACTTTCTCACGGGTTTCTTTTGAAAGATCCAGTGGCAGAACAATATTTTTACAACCTGTGCGATGATGCTTCCCTTTGATTGTGATTACGGGAACACTTGACTCTCGCACAACTCTTAATGCATTTGATCCTATAAACCTTTTTTTGGGGCCATCCACTCCATTCGTTCCCATTACGATCATTGTCGCATTGATCAACTCTGCTACTTCGTTGATCTTTTCATACACAGATCCTTTCGCCACCAACGTGTTCACAGTAGTTTTACTTTTCTTCTCCACATCCGCAGCCAGGGCGTCAAGCTCCGACTGAACTTTCTTCTTCATATCATCATGCTGTTCCGTAGAGAAAAATTTCGCCAAAACACCACTATCTTCAATAACATGCAGTAAAGTGATCTCTGCATTATATTCCCTGGCAAGGTTAAAAGATTGTTCTAATGCGATAAGGGATTGTTCAGAGAAATCAACAGGGACTAATATCTTATTGGTAGATTGAATCATAATTTTTAGATACTTTTGGAGTGGTTATTACAAATTAAGCCATTAATTTAATATTTAACAAATATAAACCTTCCTAATTAAACGATTCCCCAATGAGTAAAACCATACCAGAAACTGAGTTGATCCTGAATGCGAACGGTAGTGTTTATCACCTTCAACTGCTTCCTGAACATATAACGGATAATATTATAATTGTTGGAGATCAGGGAAGAGTGGAAACTGTATCCGGATTTTTTGATACCGTTGATTTTAAAATTCAAAACAGGGAATTTGTTACTCATGGTGGAACCTATAAAGGAAAAAAGATAATGGTTCTTTCTTCCGGCATTGGGACAGATAACATCGATATCCTGGTAAATGAATTGGATGCGGCTGTGAATATTGATCTGAAGACCCGTGAGATCAAAAAAGAACACAGAAGCCTTAATATTGTCCGGATCGGTACCTCGGGAGCCCTGCAAAAGGACATACCTGTTGATAAGTTTGTTGTTTCTACACACGGACTCGGCTTCGACGGCCTGCTAAACTACTACGCTGATCTTCCAAGCATCAATGACAATGAGCTTTCTGAGGCATTTATAAAGCAAACCAACTGGGACAAAAATCTACCATATCCCTACGCAGTGAAGGGCTCTGAAGCATTGATCAACAAGATCGGTTTTGATCTTATTAAGGGCATAACAGCCACAGCGCCAGGATTCTATGGGCCGCAAGGCAGAAAACTCCGTCTTTCTCCATGGGTGGAAGATTTTAATCAGCAATTGACCGACTTTTCACACAACGGAAACCGCATTACAAACTTCGAAATGGAGACCTCCGCGTTGTATGGTCTGGGCACACTTCTTGGACACCAAACATGCACCGTTTGTGCTATTATAGCCAATCGCGTAGCTAAACAATACAGCAAGAATTACCATGCTGCAGTAGAGCAATTAATACAGCTTGTTCTTGAGAGATTAACAAAGTAAGGTTGAAATCTTATTTGGAGAGGCAATAAATTCACGCTGCGGCACGTCTATTTTTACTGACGAAAGCCAGCGCTATGAACAAACAGGAAATAAATGCATTAATCAGCTTACTCGACGATCCGGATGAGATCGTGTTCAAACAGGTAAGTATGAAATTCCTGTCGCTCGGACAGGATGTGATCCCTGTCCTTGAAGATGCCTGGGAACATTCCTTCGATACATTGATCCAGAACAGGATCGAGAACATCATTCATCAGATCCAGTTCGATCTTATAAAAGACGCTTTAAAAGAGTGGTCGCATCCGGAAGAACAGAATCTACTTGAAGGTGCGTTGCTTGTCGCCAGGTATCAATATCCTGATATGGATATGGTGAAGATCAAGAAACAGATTGATCAGATCAAGCAGGATGTTTGGCTGGAGCTCAATGACAACCTCACGGCACTTGAAAAAGTGAAGATCATCAACCACATTCTTTTTGACGTTCATAATTTCAGCGGCAATACCACCAATTACCACGCTCCGCAAAATTCCTATATCAACAATGTTCTTGAAAGCAAAAAAGGGAACCCTCTTCTTCTTTCAATCATTTATACCATCGTAGCGCAAAGCCTTGATATTCCTATTTACGGAGTGAACCTTCCGGAGCATTTTATTCTTTGTTACATCGACCTTGAGCACATGGGTGTTCCATCCGCAAAAGGCAATGAAGGAAGCAATGTGTTGTTCTATATAAATCCTTTCAGTAAAGGGGCGGTGTTCGGACAAAAAGAGATCGATGCTTTTTTGAAACAATTGAAATTAGAACCGCTGGAAATGTTCTATGAACCTTGTTCGAATCTTGAGATCATAAAAAGACTCTTGCGCAACCTGGTTTCTTCCTATGAAAAATTAGGTTACCCTGATAAAAGTGAAGAGTTGAAAGGTTTGCTGGGATCTCTTGGGTAATAGTTCTGACAATGAAAAAATCCGGATTGTCTCGATTTTTGGTCAGCGAATGATCTTCCCAATCGTCCTAAAAATAATTTTCAAATCCGTCACCATCCCCTGCTCTGCAATATATCTCTGATTCAGCTTCAGCTTCGCAGGCATGATCTCTTCAATATATACTTTTTCGGGGTCGGATGCTTTTCCAAGGATCTCATTCTCGTTGCTGTATTCGATGCTCGCATAATCGGTGATCCCTGGTTTTACGCTCAATACGGTTCTCTGCTCCTCATTGTACATATCAACGTATTTGCGAACCTCCGGGCGAGGGCCCACCAAACTCATATCGCCCAGCAATACATTTAGGAGTTGAGGAAGTTCATCAATCTTGTACTTTCGGATGAAATAACCCATCTTTGTAATACGGGAATCTCGGCCGCCGACTGTCAGCAATCCCTTTTTATCAGAGTTACTCTGCATGGAGCGAAACTTGAATAATTTAAAATCCTTTCCTCCCTTCCCTACTCTTACCTGGCGATAAAAAATTCCTCCACGCGAATCCGTCACGATCAGCAATGCGATCGCAAGAAAGAACGGGAGAAGGATCAGCAGCCCGATAAAAGAAAAAAAGATATCAAAAATCCTCTTGAACATATCAGCCTTTCAGAACTTTTTCTACTGATTGAATCACCGCATTGATAACGGTCTTCACCATTTCATCATCCAGGTCATAATACACCGGAAGGGAAATTTCACGTGAATAGTTATCGAACGTTACCGGATAATTTTTAATATCATATCCCTGCTTCTGATAAAAGCTCATCATTGGAACAGGAATAAAATGAACATTCACGGATACATCATGCTCAAATATTTCTTTAATGACCGCGTCTCTCTGACCTTCCGTTACATTCCGGATCCTCAATGCATACAGGTGATAGCAGGATGTTTTGTCTTTTGTTTTGTATTCAGGCAGCTGCGCCCAATCGTATTTTGAGAAAGCCGCATCATACATTTTAAAGATCGTTTCTCTCCGCTTCAGTGAATCATCATCATAACGTGCCAGCTCCACTTGTCCGATCACAGCCATGATATCCGTCATGTTGCACTTATAACCCGGCTCTACAATATCGTATCTCCAGTTTCCTTTTTGTGTTTTTGCCAATGCATCTTTGTCTTGTCCGTGCAGCGTTTTTACACAAAGCGCTTTGTAAACAGCCTCGTTATCAAATGGTGCAGGCAGGTTCAAGGCTACAGATCCGCCTTCCGCAGTGGTTAGATTTTTTACAGCATGAAAAGAAAATACAGAAACATCTGTTAATGAACCCGCACGTTTTCCTTTGTACCAGGCGCCGAATGAGTGAGCGGAGTCAGAGAGGATCAGGATTCTTCCCAATTGTTTTTGCTCTTCAGTAACAGCAACGAAACTCCCTTTATGTTTCCTTACAAGCGCATTCAGCTCATCGTAATCGCAGACATGTCCGCCAAAATCCACTGGCATGATCACTTTTGTTTTTGAGGTGATCGCCTTTTCGATGTTGTTTATGCTGATATTAAAATCATGCGCGTTCACATCAACAAAAACGGGTGTTGCACCACAATGCATAACCACATTCGCCGTAGCGGAATAGGTATAAGCAGGCAGGATCACTTCATCGCCTTCTTTCACACCAAACCAGCGGAGGATGATTTCCAGTCCGGCCGTGGCGCTGTTCAGACAAAGTGTATTTGGATTGCCGCAATAGGCACTTAACTGTTTTTCAAATTCCTTTGTTTTCGGACCAGTGGTGATCCATCCTGAGAGCAACACTTTTGTTACTTCATCGATGATCTTCTGATCCATTCGTGGCGGGGAGAACTTTATCATGATTTAAATTTTTCTTTTGTCTTTGGATTTGTAAAGCAGAGAACCGAATTGAAAAAGGCAAAAAAGATAACTCCTGCCTGGGCTTCCAGCATCGATTCAGTTAAAAAATTGAGAATGAGAATTAATAAAAACACTCCGTAAAGAAGATATCCTGTTCTGAATGATCGGATCAATGGCAGAAAAAGATGCAGACAAAATACAATGAAACCAATCAGTCCGAGAGAAACGAAAACCTGGTAGAATTCATTATGCGCATTCAATTTATGTTCCGCTGCTGCGATCATCCCACGTCTTTCATATTCTTTTATCAATTCATCCTTTGGATCGCCGGTTCCTGTTCCGATTAGAAAATTTTCAGCAATTACACTGTTAGCAGCTTTCCAGATATTCATCCTTACGGCAGTGCTCTCCGCATCATTTGAATTTTCAGCAGGCGTTGTAAGCGCTTTGATTGCATTGTTGACTCTGTCGGCCGTACCCGGAACAAACTTCATGATTCCAGCCAGAGAAAGCAACAGGAGTAAAAGCCCGGCTATTCCCAGCACATACTTTTTTCTGCTAATGACAGTGTAAGCCATAAAAACAAAGAAGATCAGGATCAGTGTGATCAGTCCAAGCTTGGAAGATAAAAGAACGATGATGAATGAGAAGAAAATGATGAGGACTATACAAAGCCAATCAGGCAAGAACCGCTGCAGGGAAACATTCCGTAGCACATTGATAAGAATAAACACGATGGCGATATTCAGGTACATGGATAAATAACCGGGATGAATAAGGAAAGCAGAAAATGGTTCATAAAAAAAATTATTCTCGCCGGTGGAAGAATAAATATATGTAGCACGGCTGAGCATTATTAAGGAAGTCAGGACTCCCCCTGTTATCAGTGCAAAAAAGATCCTGTTTACTGAAGTTTGATCAAAAGGCCTTGAAGAGAGCAGCAAAGGAAATACAAGTAAAGAAAGTTTCACCTGTACATCAAACATTCCTGAATCCATGTTTTCTGTATACGCGAGTCCGATCAGATGTAAAAAATAAAAACCACTGAAAAGCAGAGCAAACTTATTACGGGTAAATGTTTTGAATTTGCTACCGAAATCACCTTCCACGAGCCAGTTGAGCATCATTAATCCTATGAACAATGGGACGAAGCGTGACACAGGCAGAAAGAACGCAATCAGCATCGCGAGGTAAAGATGAATTCTGGTATGGATTTCAGCTCTTCTCATTTTTGTGCGATGATCCAGTTGTAAAACTCATTGGCGATCTTGTCTCTCGTAAATTTCTGCTCCACATAACGATAACCATTCTCGCCCAACTGAGCAAGGGTATCCCTGTTAGTGAACAGTTCTTTTGTTTTTAAAGCAAGGTCAGCAGCATCTTCAGGAATGAATGCCAATCCGCATTTTCCTTCATCGATGAATAATTCTTTCGCCTCCCCTTCTACTCCAAGCAGAATTGGTTTCTTCATAGCCAGGTTCTCAAATATTTTGGAAGGAATGGCGCCTTTGAAAAGATCCAGGCGTTTCAGTGGAATAACTGCAACATCTGCTGC
>JALYRR010000068.1 GCA_030855265.1 Bacteroidota bacterium
CGGTAATACCGAGAGTTTTTAGCAGGACATCACTTTCCGGAAGTTCTTTGTGAAGAGCGGTAAAGTCGAACACTTCCTTTTCTTTCCCGATGAGGCGGAGAGAAGAAAGATGTTCGGTCTCCGCAGGGGAAAGCGAATGTAAAAGGGAATGTAACTGGCTCAAGTCGTTGATTGAATGTGGTCTTCCAAATTTAGTAAGATTTACGAGATTCGGGCTTGTAATCGGAGGAAAATAACAATTCATTTGTACTGTGCATTTGGCGTCAAAACCGATGTGCAATGAATGATTAATGTGGTAGCAGCCTTGCGAAAGCGGGGCTGCTTTTTTTTCGTTTTTGGATATACCCCGATAGTACGGAAGATGTCCCGTGTTTTCTGAAAAATATGGATAAGCGGAAATGCGGCGTCTTATTCAATCCTTATTTAAAGCAATCGTTGTGTATCAAATAAAACCTCTTTCATTTTGTCAACATGGAATTGAATAGCATCTCCTTTTTCTTTATATCCTGATGCTAATTTTGAATATCCCTTTTGCGTACTATCGATTTCCATTTTCATTAATAGATTTCTACGTTCTTCCATAATTCTTAAAGCAGTCCATAGTGTAGATTCTAAAATTTCGCCCTGTTTTAAAACAAGATCCTTTTCAGAATAAGAATGTCCTATATGACAACGATAGCGATTAGCCTTTCCATCTTTTGTACTGATATCCCATAATCCACCGCCACAATCCGGACAGGCATAAATACTTGAATCACCTAAATTTTTAACATTCTCATAAGTAACAACTACCCTTTCCGCAATTTCAGATTCTATCATAACATCGGGCGGGGCAGGTATTTCCTTTGGATTGGTTTTCGTAATATCTAAAACTATTTGTCCCATCTTATTAAGCGGAACACAATAATCAACTTCCATCGTATTAATAACAGATAAAGGCATATCAGGGTATTCTGCTTCGTTTGGGTCCTGAACGATGCTCTTGCCACCACTTCGTTTAATAGCTGACATTCCTGATGTGCCATCGTCGAGAAGTCCGGTTAAAATGATTGCTATGCTTCTTGTACTGTAAGCGGCAGCAGCTGAACGAAACAATACGTCTATGGAAGGGCGCCAACGATTTTCTTCAGGGCCACAACCCAGGATAATTTTATTTTTTTTAACCAACAAATGCTGATTGGGTCCGGAAATATAAATATG
This sequence comes from Bacteroidota bacterium, assembly GCA_030855265.1. Classification (GTDB taxonomy): domain Bacteria; phylum Bacteroidota; class Bacteroidia; order 2-12-FULL-35-15; family 2-12-FULL-35-15; genus 2-12-FULL-35-15. The sequence goes on from JALYRR010000068.1 coordinate 1,201, forward strand.
ACCTTTTTTAATTGCGGTATTATCCTGTGCAATTTCACATTTAAAAGTAGTGTGAGGCTGGAGTTTATGAACAAGAAAGTCGTTGATACTTGTTCTTGCTAAGTGCATTACAATAAAAACGGCCGCATCCAAACCTTCCTTAAATTGGGAAGTCAATTCCATAAGTGCGTCCAGTCCTCCGGCGGAAGTTCCTACTACGATTATAAACGTAGGAAATTTCTTTTTTTCTTCTTCCGTGAAGGATTCCAACGCTTTTGCCGAGGAAGATTTTTTTTTGGGAGTAGTGTTCTTTGCAGAGGAATCAATTTTTTTAGGAGCAGCTTTCGCTGCCTTTTTCTTTTTCATTTAGATTTTTTTAATAATTAATGGAAACAGCCAAAATGCTAAAACCCAATTACCAATTACATAAGCTTTTAGTAATTAATCTCATAAAAATATCGACGATGTCGAGTTCAGGTTATTGGAATTTGTACACACCATAATCTTGCCAATGCCCTGCAAGGAAAACATGTTGACTGTCAGCTGTTTGTATGATTTGTATTTTACGCATGGGAAAATAATTGCTCGCTTACCCTTTATTGCAGGAGTAAGATTTTTTATGATCGTTCTATTAGGATTTGAGTTCCCAAATAATCTTTTTAATGACTCCGCAAAAAAAATCCCGCTTTTACGAAGCGGGATTTTATCAATTTGAAATGTTCCTATTAAACCGTCATGATCTCTTTTTCTTTGATCTCGAGATGTTTGTCGCATTTTAATACGTAGCTGTCAACAAGCGTCTGCACTTTTGCTTCGCCTTCTTTCACTTCATCTTCTGGAGTGCCGTTTTTCTGAAGTTTTTTAAGTTCTTCATTCGCTTCTTTCCGAAGTGTTCTTAGAACAACTTTTCCATTCTCGGTTTCTGATTTTGCTTTTTTAACAAGATCCTTTCTTCTTTCTTCCGTGAGTGCAGGAACAAGAATCCGGATGATCACACCGTCATTTTGTGGATTGAGTCCAAGATTGGCAGCCATGATCGCTTTCTCAATAGGAGTCAGCATCGACTTTTCCCATGGCTGAATGATGAGTGTTCGCGCATCGCCGGTGTTCACATTTGCTACCTGGCTCAATGGAGTGCGTGTTCCGTAATAATCAACATTAACGCCTTCCAGCATGGTCGGACTCGCTTTCCCCGCACGAACCTTTATTAATTCAGATTCAAGGTGAGTAACGGCTTTATCCATTTGCTCTTTTGCATTGTCAAGGATGAATTGTATGTCTTCGTTCATGGTATAAGTATCAGGTTTTTGTATCAGGTAACAAGTAGAAGGATAAGAGAATCAAGTTTTGCATTTTGATACTTCCACTTGCTACAAATGTATAAATTTTTGAGTTCTGGTTAACAAGGAAGGATCAGATCTCCACCAGTGTTCCCACTTTATCACCTTTCATAAGCTGACGAAGGTTGCCGGGTTTATTCATGTCAAAGACAATGATCGGGAGATTGTTTTCCTTGCAAAGAGTGAATGCAGTCATATCCATCACTTCCAGCCCTTTTGAATAAACCTCGTCAAATGTGATGGTTTCATACTTGGTTGCTGTCGGATCTTTTTCCGGATCTGCCGTATAGATTCCGTCCACACGGGTTCCTTTTAAAACAACATCCGCTTCAATTTCAATGGCGCGTAATGTTGCTGCTGTATCGGTAGTAAAATAAGGGTTTCCTGTTCCGGCTCCGAAAATCACCACACGGTTCTTTTCCAGATGGCGGACTGCTTTTCTGCGAATGAAAGGTTCACAGATCTGTTCCATTTTGATGGCAGATTGTAAACGGGTTTCCACTCCCGCTTTCTCCAGAGAAGATTGTAATGCCATGGAGTTGATCACTGTTGCCAGCATACCCATGTAATCGCCCTGTACGCGATCCATTCCGCCTTCCGCAGCCTGGATGCCTCTGAATATGTTTCCACCTCCAATAACAATCGCTACCTGGATTCCCATTTCAGCAACTTCTTTAATTTGTTCAGCATAGATCGATAGGCGTTCATGATCAATACCGAACTGTTTTTTGCCCATTAAGGATTCGCCGCTAAGCTTCAGGAGTATGCGTTTGTATTTCATTCGTAGTTATTTTAGCTTAAAACTGTTAAAGATCGAAGATGCAATATCGGAATATTTGTCGTAGTTTTTTTCTTCCGCAGTATAAGTAAGGATGTAAGCCTGCTGATTTAAAATATAAAAATGTTGCTTCCATTTTAATTGTCTCCCCTGGATCAAGCCCTTGAACATTAATGTATGATGGTCTTTTTCCCTTTTCGACTCAACGATCGCGGTTGGACTTAAATTAGCCCTTACCTGATCTTCGGATATTTTACTGAACTTGTTCAAATCAATATCCTGTCCTGTCAGATCCTGTTTCATGACATTAAAATTTTCTACAAAGTTGTCGTCTCCCTCTAAAGGAGAGTTAACAATAAACTCAAGCTTTTGATCTTTATGAATCTCCCATGAGGATGGATAGCTAATCAAAAATTCGCTCGTTTCAAAGAAAACTTGTTTGTCACTAACTAAGGTTGATGAGCAGGATAGCAGACAAATGAAGCACAGGAAACCTGCAACAATTCTATTCATAATTAGTGGTCAAAAAAAAGTCCCGAATGATCGGGACTTAATATAATTGAATTAACCTAAAGCAATTCGATTGAAGCCTGTAACGGTGAGGCCTTTCTCTGAATCATTCAGGTATTGAGAAATTGATTTTTTGTTGTCCTTGATAAACTCCTGATTCAACAAAGTAGATTCTTTGTAAAATTTATTCAATTTACCCATTGCAATTTTTTCAAGCATTTCTTCTGCTTTACCTTCTGCACGAGCCTGCTCTTTTCCAACTTCGATCTCGCGCTGGATAGTTTCAGCATCTACATCTCCTTTGTCAACAGCTACAGGAGCCATCGCAGCCACCTGCATAGAAACATCTTTCGCAACATCTGCATTCACGCTATCAGAGCTGAATCCAACAATGTTTGCCAATTGATTTCCCGGGTGGTTGTATGCATATACAAATGGAGCTTCGATCACACCGAATTTTGTTAATTCGATCTTCTCACCGATCACACCTGTTTGTTCGATCAACTTATCAGCGATTGTAATGTTGTTATCGTAAGCAAGAGCTTTTAACTCATCTGCTGATTTAGGATTTTTTGCGATGGCGATATCAAGGATGTTATTCACCATTTTACCGTAATCAGCATTCTTGGAAACGAAATCTGTTTCACAGTTAACAGCTAAAACAACACCGCGCTTATTATCAGAAGTAACTTTTGCTAAAACAAAACCTTCTTTGGAATCACGGTCGCTACGGTTAGCAGCTACCTTTTGTCCTTTTTTACGAAGCTCATCAATTGCTTTTTCAAAATCACCTTCGGCTTCAGTTAATGCTTTTTTGCAGTCCATCATTCCTGCACCGGTCATTTGTCTCAGTTTGTTAATATCTGCTGCTGTAATTGTCATTGTCGTCATGTTTTATAGGATTAAAAAATGTCCCGATTTTGTCGGGACGTTTTTTGTATGATTATTAGTTGATCTTTCTTCTTGGTTTCTTAGCGCCTGCCGGTGCTGTTTTTTTCGCAACAGCTATTCCGCTTTCATCATCAGATGATTTGAATTTAGCTCCTTCTGCAAGATCTTCTGCTTCATCGCGGGATGTTTTTCCGCCTTCTTTTTCTTCAGCTGCAGCAGTTTCTTTATCTACTTTGCGTTCTGCCAAACCTTCTTCAATTGCTTTTGTGATGATCGAAGTGATCAAAGCGATAGAAGTAGAAGCATCATCATTTGCCGGGATTGCAAAATCAACAGCAGTAGGGTCAGAGTTCGTATCAACGATAGCAAATGTAGGGATGTTCAAACGTTTTGCTTCAGCAACTGCGATATGCTCCTTAGAGATATCAACGATGAATAATGCTGCAGGTAAACGGGTAAGGTCAACAATAGAACCTAAGTTGGTTTCTAGTTTTGCTCTAACGCGGGAGATCTGTAATTTCTCTTTTTTAGAGATATTGTCAAATGTTCCGTCAGTTCCCATTTTATCAATAGAAGCCATTTTACGAACTGCTTTACGGATGGTAGCGAAATTGGTAAGCATTCCACCTGGCCAGCGCTCAGTAACATAAGGCATTCCTACTGCTTTTACTTTTTCGGCAACGATATCTTTCGCTTGTTTCTTTGTAGCAACGAACAATACTTTTTTACCTGATTTTGCAATTTGTTTTAAAGCGTTTGCAGCTTCGTCAATTTTTGCAACAGTTTTATTAAGGTCGATGATATGGATACCATTTTTTTCTGTGAAAATGTATGGAGCCATAGCCGGGTTCCATTTTCTTTTCAAGTGACCGAAGTGAGATCCGGCCTCTAGTAATTCATTGAAATTAGTTCTTGATGATGACATTGAGTCTTTATTTGTTGTTGATTAATACTTTTTTTGATAGATGATATAATAAGGAAATACAAAACGGATGAACCGTTCTGTAATCCAAATAATATTAACGCTTGCTGAATTGGAAACGCTTACGGGCTTTCTTCTGACCCGGTTTCTTACGCTCAACCATTTTAGGATTACGTGTCATTAAGCCTTCTGCTTTTAACAAAGGCTTATGATTTGCATCCATTATTACTAAAGCACGGGCAATTGCTAAACGTACAGCTTCTGCCTGACCTGTTACCCCGCCCCCTTTTACATTTACTTTAACGTCAACCTCACCCATTGTTTTTGTAACAAGGAATGCCTGATTAACTTTGTATTGTAAAACGGATGTTGTGAAGTACGCTTTGTAGTCTTTGTTGTTGACTACAATTTCGCCACTTCCTTTTTGCGCATATGCACGCGCTACAGCGGTTTTTCTTCTACCAAGAGTATTTACTACTTCCATTTCTATTATTTAATTGAATTTAATTTGATTTCTTTTGGTTGCTGTGCAGTATGAGGATGCTCAGTTCCTGCATAGATATACACATTTCTTCTCAACGCATCACCTAATCTGTTCTTAGGTAACATCCCGCTAACTGCCATTCTTACAACCTCTGTAGGTTTTTTCATGAAAAGCAATTTTGGTGTTGCGAAACGCTGTCCACCCGGATAACCTGTGTGACGAACGTATTGTTTGTCTGTCACCTTGTTGCCGGTAAGAACGATCTTCTCAGCATTGATGATCACCACGTTATCTCCTGTATCAACGTGCGGGGTAAAGTTTGTTTTGTCCTTACCTCTTAAAATGTAGGCTACTTTTGAAGCTAAACGACCCAATGTTTCGTTTTCTGCATCTACGAGTACCCATCCTTTGGTCACAGTTGCTTTGTTAGCTGAAACTGTCTTGTAACTGATTGATTCCACTGTATTTCGGTATTAATTATTTTACTTAAATAGCTCCGCTTTTCTTAAAACGGGACGCGAAGATAAGCACATTTTTACTTACGACAAAATAATTCACAAAGAAATTGTTGAAAACTAAACGAAAAGCCTCGATTTCGCTAAAATTTCTGTTTTTGGGTTCCAACCGGTTGTCGGGAAAACCGACCGCTTACTAATTGGAAGATTTTTGGAAGGATTTTCATTCTACTTTTCAACCTGTCACCAAAACCTGAACTTATGAGAACAAATTTACAAAATCCTTCTGTTTTTAAAGCATTTTTTCTGATCGCTTTAATATTTGTCCTGAATCCCTTTAATACGAAGGCTCAGGGTGTTTGGACAGCCAAAGCCAATTATCCTGATGTAAGCAGCAGATCAGTTGCATTCTCCATAGGTAACAAGGGTTATATTGGGCTTGGGTATCAGGATTCAACTAATTTTTTTTGGGAATTTGATCCATCTTTAAATACCTGGACCCGGATTTCGGATTTTCCAGGCTCAGCGCGCGTACGTGGTTCGGCTTTTTCTATTGGTACAAAGGGTTATGTTACTACCGGATCCAATCTTGGCGGACCAGGGTTCTGTAATGATCTGTGGGAGTATGATCAACTCACAGATGTGTGGACCCAAAAGGCAGATCCACCATTTAATCCAAGAACGTATGCGACTGGTTTTGCCATTGGAAACAAAGGTTATATTGGTACTGGTGATACTACTGATTCGGGGTCCGGAGCGGTTGATTATGTTAGAGATTTCTGGGAATATGACCCTGCTTCAGACAGTTGGATACAGATCCCGGATTTTCCCGGAGTTGGAAAAGCTCCGGCTGTTGGATTTTCTATCGGAAATAAGGGTTATTTCGGAACCGGAAACCAGGAGATTTCAGATATGGCCAGCTCGGATTTTTGGGAATACGATCCTGCATCACAGGAATGGACTCCGAAAGCGGATCTGCCTACTCCGAAATGTGGAGCAACTGGTTTTTCAGTTCTGGGCAAGGGCTACATTGGCACAGGAGTGACCACATCTGCCTATACAAACGATTTTTATGAATATGATCCTGGAAACGATTTATGGACCAGAGTCGCAGATTTAACAGGACCCACTAGAAAACATGCTGTTGCTTTCACAATCGGATCTAAAGGATACGCAGGAACAGGGAATTACGATGATTTCTACGAATTCGATCCCACAGCTGTTGGAATAAACGAACTGACAATAGTTGGAAAGATCAGGATCGCTCCGAATCCCGGTCATGGTGCGTTTACGCTAGTTTCAGAGCAGGAAGAGTCTCAACTGATCATCTGTAATGTTCTGGGTGAAACAATTTCAGAAATCAGATTAAATTTTGGAAACAATTCTCTTGATCTTAGTGAGTTTGCTGCCGGGTTGTATTCCTGTGTCCAGATGAAAGGTGCAGCCATTGTCGCGAGAGAGAAACTTATTATCCAATAAGTTTATTTAGAGGCAATATAAATAGGGTTCATGACAATTCCATGACAATAAATCCTGTTTTTCTGGGGAAATTTGTAAAAGACAAACAGAAGAACGGTGCAACGGATTAAAATAATTGCCTTTACTCACAAAACTACGGATTTAAACGCCATAGGCAAACTTCATATTGAAGATGCCCATTTGAAGGTGCGATTGGATCATTTAAAATCGGCGGCCGGTTTAGATGAGTTGTTCTATCTCAGCACTTGTAACCGTGTTGAGTTTCTCGTTTCTTCTTCCCGATCAATTGATTCAGAATTCCTCGAAACATTTTTTACTGCCTTTGATCCTACTTGGCCGCAACAGCAAATTAGTTGGGCAATGGCCAATGCGCAGGTGTTTGAAGGTGAAGAAGCTCTTCGTCATTTATTTCATGTTGCCTCTTCCATTGATTCTCTCGTAGTAGGAGAACGTGAGATCATCACCCAGGTGCGCAATGCGTATGAGCAAAGTTCAAAACTGGAACTTACCGGAGATCTAATTCGTCTGGCTGTGAAAAAAACCATTGAAGTTGCCAAGGACGTTTACACACATACAAATATTGCAAGGAACCCTGTTTCCGTTGTGTCATTGGCTTATCGCCGCTTACGCGAATTGAATGTAAAGCTGGATGCCCGTTTCCTGATCATCGGAAGTGGTACCACAAATTCCAGCATGGCGAAATACCTGAAAAAACATAAATTCAACAACTTTACTGTTTTTAATCGCACGCTTGAGAATGCCGGAAGATTAGCTGCGGAGCTGAATGGCAAAGCATACCCTTTGTCGGATTTATCTTCCTTCAAACAAGGTTTTGATGTGATCGTTACCTGTACAGGTGCTGCTGATTGTGTGATCACGAAAGAAATTTATACGTCACTTGTTGGCGACGACAAAGCAAAAAAGGTTGTCATTGACCTCGCCATTCCAAATGATCTTGATCCTGAGATCATGAACAATTATGATATCAACCTGATTGCCATCAGCAATCTTCAGGAGGTAGCAAAAGATAATTTAAAAGCGCGTGAGCAGGAATTAGTTGCCTGTGGAGAAATCATCGAAAAAAACATTGACGAGTTCAAACAGATTTTGAAAACACGTAAAGTTGAACTGGCCATGAGCGAAGTTCCGAAGAAGGTGAAAGAGATCCGTGATACAGCCATGAATGAAGTGTTTGCAAAAGAGCTTTCAGAAATGGATGCAGGATCAAAGGAGCTGCTTGATAAGATCGTTTCTTACATGGAAAAGAAATACATCAGTGTACCTATGAAGATGGCGAAGGATATTTTGATCGAAGACGCCAGAGCCAAATAAAATCAAATGGCATATTGAATTCCCTTTCAATTCGAGAGGGATTTTTTATTTAGTGGATTTCAAGGAGGCCACGGAAATTTGATATGATACAAAAAGAGATTGCCACGGTCGTGCCTCCCTCGCAATGACGCTCTCGGATAACAACAGAAACGTTTATTAATCGCCAAGGCAAAATTGACAATAGAATTATTTACTTATTACTTATTACTTATTACTTATTAACTATTACATATTACACATTAAATGGAAGAGAACACTATTGCTCAGGAAGAATCAATTTCGCCGGAGATAATCATCAAAAGGCACGTCATCATCGGATCCCGCGGAAGCGAACTTGCTCTCTGGCAGGCAAATCACATATTAAGAAAAGTGCAGAAGCTCGGTTTAACTGCCGAAATAAAAGTGATTAAAACACAGGGCGATGAAATTCAGGATCTGAGTTTTGATAAACTCGAAGGGAAGGGATTTTTTACAAAAGAAATTGAAGAAGCTCTTCTCGCCAGGGAAATTGATCTCGCTGTTCACTCACAGAAAGATCTTCCTACGACATCTCCTGAAGGATTAAAAATAGCAGCCGTTTCTGAAAGGGAAGATGCTGCGGAATTAATTCTCATCCGCAAAGAAAGCGCCGATAACACACTTAAATTTTCTTTTAAAAAGAACGCTGTCGTAGGAACTTCCTCGCCTCGCAGAAAGTCTCAGTTGCTCGCTTTCCGCAATGATGTGAAGATCGAGGACCTTCGTGGAAATGTCCCAACGCGTATTCAAAAGCTGCGTGATAAAAAATACGATGCGATCATGCTTGCAGCTGCCGGTGTGGAGCGCCTCAAGATCAATCTGAACGAATTCAAGGTTGTTCGCGTGGATCCCAAAGAATTTATCCCTGCTCCGGCACAAGGCGTTTTGGCGCTGCAGATCCGTGAGAATGATCATGAATTATTCGGCTACATCAACAAACTGAATTCAGAAAAAGTACAGGACATCATCGGCATCGAGCGCAAAGTGCTTAATCTACTCGACGGCGGATGCCAATTGCCGCTTGGTGTTTATTGCATGAAAGAGCACAATAAGTTTAAGGTATGGACTTCGCGTGCGGAGAAATTTGATTCCATGCCTAAGCGTCTTTTTATTGAATCATATACCGAAGAGGGATTGGCTCAGAAGATTGTGAATGCACTGAATAACATCAAACCTTGTCGTGTTATGATCACACGCGATCTTCCTGAAAATTCTTTCTTTAAGAACACGCTGGAAGGAAACGGATTTAAAGTGGATGGTGTTTCCTATATCGAAACGCGCAAAATAAAGTTGACTGAAATCCCGGCAACGGATTGGATCTTTTTTGCGAGTTCGAATGCAGTTGCTCATTTCTTTGATCAGAAGCCGGAAATTAAGCCAAAAACGAAATTCGGAGCAATCGGTAAGGCGACAGAAATGGAATTGAAAAAGTATGATCGCAACTCCGCTTTCGTCGGATCAGTGCCGGATACAAAAGTGGTTGGTAAAAAATTCGCAAAGACAGTAGGATCTGAAACTGTTCTTTTTCCCCAGGCAAAAGGTGGCTTGCGTACGATCCAGCAGCAATTTGAAGACGCTACGAAAGTGATGGATCTGGTTGTTTATGAAACAGTAAAGAAGGAAAATGCGGAACTGCCTGATGCTAAAGTGCTGGTATTTACGAGCCCTTCCAATGTGGAATCGTATTTTGAAAAAGGAAAAATATCCAGCGATCAGAAAGTCATTGCAATCGGAATATCAACCGAGAAAAAACTAAATGAAAAAGGTGTGATAAATTGTATCCTTCCTGTTTCATTTGATGAGGTTGGCTTGGCAGAGGCTGTCTTTGGTATTTCATAACCGCCAAGACGCGAAGGCGCCAGATAGAAATTTAATAGTATAAAAGACTCCGCGACTTAGCGTCTTTGCGGTAAAAACTAACCAAATGATACAACGCCCCCGCAGACTCAGAAAAAATCCCATCACACGTGAGATGGTTGCCGAAACAAGGCTTTCAAAAGACATGTTCATCTACCCTTATTTCGTAGTAGAAGGGAAGAACGTCATTCATCCCATCGATGCGATGCCAGGCATCTCTCATTTCTCCGTGGATGAATTGCTGAAGGATGTTGAGAAAGGATTAATTATGGGAATCAATAAGATTTTGATATTCGGAGTGGGAGAACAGAAAACAGAAGATGCCAGTTCCTCCTACAGCAACAATTCGGTTGTTGTAAAAGCAGTAAAAGCTCTCAAGGAAAAATTCGGAGAAACTATTTATGTGATCACTGATGTTTGTGTTTGCGCTTACACCACGCATGGACATTGCGGGATCCTGCATGATGATTACGTGCACAATGATTCATCCGTTGAGGTGCTTGCGAAAATGGCACTCAGTCATGCACAAGCCGGAGCGGATATGGTTGCACCCAGCGATATGATGGATGGCAGAATTGCAGCCATGCGTTCATTGCTTGATGAAAATGGATTTGAGAACACGGCGATCATGTCGTATTCGATCAAGTATGCTTCGGCTTATTATGGCCCCTTTCGCGAAGCTGCCGATTCGGCTCCTCAAAAAGGCGATCGCAAGTCCTATCAGATGGATTTCAGGAATGGAAATGAATCCATGACAGAAGGTTTGCTTGATGAAGCAGAAGGTGCAGATGTTCTGATGGTAAAGCCCGCCCTTGCTTATATGGATGTGATCTTCAACCTTCGTCAGCATACCTTATTGCCTATCGCCTGTTACAATGTTTCCGGTGAATATTCAATGGTGAAAGCTGCTGCTTCAAAAGGTTGGATCGATGAACAAAAGATTGTGATGGAAAATATGTATGCGTTTGCAAGAGCAGGTGCGAGCCTCATCATAACGTATCATACGAAGGATATTCTGGAAAAGAAATGGTTAGTGTGATTTTGAAATTGAATTGATTTGTTGATGTGCTCATCAGATTCTCTGGCTGAAAGCCTCGCAATGAGGAGGAGTATGGCGCGAGTCTCTGACTCGTGACAATTTATTTTCCGGCATCTTGCCGGATCAATCACGAATAAGTGATTGCTACCCGGAACAGGCCTCGCAATGAGGATTCGAAGAAGATTTTTAAATTAACAAATCTCCAAACTAATTTACTTTTCCGATCACCTTGGGAACTTTGAAATAATCAGAATCTTTCTTCGGCGCATTTTTTAATGCCTCCTCTTGTGTGATCACTTGAATGACCTCATCTTCCCGCATCACATTTACTTCATCACTCATATAGATCAATGGCTCCACGCCTGATGTATCCAGCTCGTTCAGTTTATCAATAAACCCAAGCATGTTGTTCATGTCCTTGATCATCGCATCTTTTGCTTCGTTCTCAAATTCTAAACGTGCGAGGTGTGCGATCTTGTCTACGGTTTCTTTGTCGATTTTCATAGCTGTAATCTGAATTGTTGTGTGCTGTTAGCCGGCATCTTTCCGGAAAAATATTAAGTAGTACTGAAATTATATTCTTCCAACTCCTTTGCAATAATCTCATGCACTTTGGTGCGCAAAGATACTAAATCATTTTCAGTCAGTCCTTTGGTTTCAACTGGCGGATGAACAACAATACGTGAGATCCCCGGCCTGCCATACGCCTTGAAAAATCCACCGTTTTGGAGTAATTTCCAGTTGTTCAGGTAAGTAATAGGAACGATCGGAACCTGTTTTTCTATAGCAAGTTTGAAAGCTCCGTTCTTGAATCCTCTTAATTTACCTGCGCTGGATATCGTGCCTTCCGGATAAAGAAAAACGCTGTTTCCTTCATCAAGATCTTTCCCTGCCCGCAGAAATGCACGATGTGATGCCACATTGCTGCTTCTGTCGACAAGTATATTCATCTCCCGGAAAAATATCCGGAACAAGGGTGCTTTATCGAGTTCCTGTTTTCCCATGAATACAAAATAGTTGGGGATCACAAGATAGCTGGTGATAATGTCGAGATAGGAAACATGATTGGAGCAATAGATGCACCGCTGCGGCAGTTCGGATATTGATGTTTTCCATTTTACATGGATGAATAATCCCGGGATGAGCATGATCCAGGCAGCCCAGAATCGTTTAAGTGCAAATGCTTTTGGGAACCACTCTCTTTTTGAAAGAAAAAGATAGAAGAAAGGGTAGAGGATGATCAGTCCAAGAACAAAGTTTAGCAGGAACAAAATCTTCCAGAGTGTACGTGGTATGATCAATAAATAATTCATGTGGACTGCAAAGGTATGAAATTTTCACAGCCTATTGGGTTTAATATGATTGATGGAAACTGTATATTTGACCCACAAACCAACATGAATCAGGCAATATGTCACGAATTTTAACGGGTATTCAGAGCACCAATATTCCTCACCTTGGAAATATCCTCGGTGCTATCATGCCTGCTATTGAACTCTCGCGGCAACCTGGCAATGATTCTCTTTTTTTTATTGCTGATCTTCATTCACTCACCACCATTAAGGATGCGGCTTTCCGGAAAGAAAGCACTGATGCGGTAGCTGCCACATGGTTGGCTTTTGGTTTCGATACAGAAAAAAATATTTTTTACCGTCAGAGTGATGTCACTGAAGTGTGCGAACTTACCTGGTACCTGAATTGTTTTACTCCATTTCCTATGTTAGCCAATGCACACTCCTTTAAAGATAAATCGGAGCGGCTTGCAGATGTGAATGCAGGATTATTTACTTATCCGGTGTTAATGACCGCTGATATTATTCTATACGATGCGCATTTTGTTCCGGTAGGAAAGGATCAGGTTCAGCATCTTGAAATGTCGAGGGACATCGCAGAAAAATTCAACAATACGTATGGGGAAACATTTGTTGTTCCGCAAACGAAGGTGGATGAGTCGGTGATGATCGTGCCGGGCATCGACGGGCAGAAGATGAGTAAATCCTATAATAATTTCATCAATATTTTTCTTCCGGAAAAAGAATTGAAAAAAGTCGTTATGAGTATCGTAACGGATGCCACCCCTTTAGAAGCGGCAAAAAATCCCGATACCTGCAATGTATTTGCGTTGTATAAACTCATCGCGAATGCAGAACAAACAGAAACGATGAAGGAGAATTATCTGCGGGGAGGTTATGGTTACGGTCATGCAAAAACGGCATTGCTGGAAGTCATGCTTGATCGTTTTAAAAAGGAAAGAGAAACCTACGACTATTATATGAACAACCGTTCAGAGCTGGATGCCAGATTAAAAACAGGTGCAGATAAAGCGAGAGTGATTGCAAAAGCGACGTTGGGAAGAGTTAGAGAAAAGCTTGGTTTCAAGCCGGCATAGTTTATTAAAAACTTTAATGATTAATTTGGTGTTGCTGTTTCCAGCTTAAGCTCTCCGAATCCACCGCTCGCCAAACGAGATTTATCCAGCCCTCCATTTATATAAATATACATCGTGTATTCCCCGCTGTTTGATTCCAGCGACAAGGTAATGGGAGTATTGGGCTTAAAATCAGCTATTGCTCCGGATGCCCAGGCGTTGCCAACGATTGGTCCTTGTGATTGTGTGCTGCCATTTGCCTCGGTATATCGAATGGTAAATTCAGCAGGCAGACTTGAAGTTCTTACAATTTTATAGGAAACCGAATAGGTTTTTTTCTCCTCTTTTTTACAGGAGATGAAAGACACGAGGAAAACGAGAATGGTTAGTAGTTTTTTCATTTCACAAGAATTTTAAAAAGATTCACTGATGGTTCTCGACTCCGCTCGAACTGACATTCTATTTATGATTTCAGTTTGAAAGACTCAACTTTAACTCGTCGTACTCCAACCACGAACCGTCATTGCGAGGTCGTTTTTCACGACCGTGGTAATCTCTGAGCTTTACAAGTTTGTTCTCCGAAACGGTTCTCGATACATTTCTTTCGCTATCGCTTTAGAAACACTCGAACTGACGCTTGGAATAAAATGAATGAGTTCCCTCTGGAACTTCAACATTCAACGATCACCAATCACCAATCACCATTATTTTATCCCGTATTTCGTTTTATACTTTTCGTAAAGTGCTTTTTGATCATTGTTCAGATCAATGGTTTTTCCTTTTACGAAAGCAGCTTCCACATTGTTTCCTCGCATGTCAAGAGCATCACCTGTTGATATAAAAAGATTTGCATCCTTTCCTTTTTCAAGACTTCCTGTTGTTTTATCTATCCCCAGGATTTTTGCAGCATTCAGTGTCACTGCTTTTAATGCCTGTTCTTTCGTTAAACCGTAAGCAGCCGCTGTTCCCGCAAGGAAAGGGAGGTTTCGTGTGTTCATTGCTTCCATATCACCTTCATTGTTCAGGCAATACAGGATTCCGGCTTTTTCAAGAAGGTAAGGTAATTTGTAAGGAAGGTCAATATCATCTTCCGGTCTGTCAGGCAGATCATGAACTCTCGCTACCATCACAGAAACGTTGTTCGCTTTCAAAAGATCGGTGACCATCCAGCTGTCCTTTCCCCCAACAATACATACGTTGGTGATGCCATTGTTTTTAGCAAAATTTACCGACTCAATAATCTCCTTTGCATTGTTTGCGTGAATGTACAGTGTTTGAG
>JALYRR010000252.1 GCA_030855265.1 Bacteroidota bacterium
ATTTTGGAAAAGCTGATCCGGCTTCCGGATATGGCGCGGCCGGTTCGATTGTATTGCTGATGCTTTGGGTGAATTATTCAGGAATGATCATGTTCCTCGGTGCAGAATTTACCAAACAATATGCTGTACATTTCGGACATGAGATCGTTCCGAAAGGAGATGCGAAAATTGTGGAAGGGGGAGAGAGAGTAAGAGAAGCGAAAAATAAACAAACGGCTGTAAATAAGATGAAGAAACATAAAACCTACAGTCCGCATCCTGATAAGCCCTGGTTGAATATCAAGTACAAAACGAATGAATAGCAGGTTGCCCAACCTCTTGAACGGACAGTTCATGATTCTGGAATGAAATGAAAAAAGAAGGGTTTGTGCGGGTGTCAGTTCGAGTGTTTTTTCTTTTTCAGAAAAAATATATCGAGGACGAGCGCTGACTTAAATAATACGTCTCCAGAGGAACCAAGTTCGCTTGCGTTCAAACCTTCAGTTCGAGAGATTCTGGAATGAAATGAATAAAGCAGTGTTTGTGCGGGTGTCAGTTCGAGTGTTTTTTCTTTTTCAGAAAAAACGTATCGAGAACGAGCGTTGGCTTAAATAATACGTTCCTGAGGAACCAAGTTCGCTTGCGTTCAAACCTTCATCTCGAGCGAAGTCGGACATCTTAAAACCAGCACGATTAACCTTGAGATGTCAGGCAAAGGTAGTGAAAGTCGAAGTAAACTTTATGAAGATATGCTTAAAATTGTAAAGCTAAAAAGCATCTTTTAGAGCCTATTCACCGTTTGGTCGGCCCCTTTCTATTTCGTTTCCAACTTTTATTTATCGTAAATACGCTATAATAAATGTGACATTTTTAAAAAGATGATAAAGCCTTGACATTTCTGAATGAACATAAGAAATAAGTATTGATGGTACTAACCCGCCATGTCCGATCTCGTCTCTTTGTTTTTTGAATCCTTTGATTAAAGTGTAGTCAGAACCTCCACTTGGGGTTAGAAATGTTACATGATTCATAAGACTGAGCCTGTCGTTACTTTTTATCATCTCCCAAGCTCTTAAGTCTTTTGGATCAGTTGTAGTTAAAACCTTTGAATCAAAAAGAAGCTTCGTTGATATTCTTATTTTTTCTTCAAGACTAGTAAACATGTATAAAAAGTAAGCTTGATCGTTTAATTCACGTTGGCGCACAGTTTGATTTTCTAGAGGGTATCTCCCTTAATTCGTGCTCCAGTCTCAATTATAGCCAAGTTACTATCAATAATACGGTACAAGTATAATTCATCAAAAATGTGCATGATTAAGGATTTATTAAGTTCAAAAACAAATCTTTAGACCACACCAGACAGAGCCCCAGTAATATATAACCATTCAAGAGACATTGTGTGTTGCCCACACTATAAGGTGGAATTGCAAACATTTCGTAAAGTTCTTCCGCGGCTATAATATAATCGTCCGAACAATGTTTTTTTGGTTTGTTAGCTTTTTTGGTCTATCTTTGCAAGAATAATCACCCCGTTTTCCAATGATCCAATTGCCGTAAACATTATTTTGCCTGCCTTGTTTCCAAATCCGAGCAATGGAACAATGCAGTTGAACTACGAACTAAGCGAAGGAGAAATAGGCGTTGTAAATATTATGGATGTTGCAGGTAAGTTGGTTGCAAGCTATGTGCTGGCAAATACAGAGAACATCTTACAAATAAATGCCGGAGATCTGAACAATGGTGTTTATCTATAGCAGGTGGTTGTTAACGGAAATTCTGTTAACGCTGACAAGTTGATTATCATTAAGGATTAATAAAAATATGCGCAACTTTCAATCATGAAAGTTGCGCTTTAATTTGATCCGAATGCGTCAGAAAATATCCATAGCTATATTTTTATTCTGGAGTTTGATAAGTTACTCTCAAACCTGGTTTCCTATGGGAGCAGGTGTTTCTGGCAGCACACTAGCCCCTCCAAGCGTTGCAGGGATTGGCTACTTTGGCGGAAAAATGTTAATTACTGGCTATTTTACCAATTCAGGAGCAACCTTTTTAAATGGGGTTAGCCAATGGGATGGGAATCAATGGCTGCCTATGGGGACAGGTATATATCATGCCATCCTACCAGCCGGAAATTCAGGTATTGGTCATAGTTTTATTAAATATAAAGATACCTTATATCTTTCGGGATCGTTTACAACTGCTGGTGGAACAAGTGGAACTGATACAACTCATTTGACAAAGAATATTGCTAAATGGGATGGAACGCAATGGCGGCCGATAAAAAGGTGGGGAGATGGATTTTATGGTGGAGCAGGCCCAATGATAGTTTATAATGATAATTTAATCATTGGAGGCGGCTTTAGTGGTTGTGCGGACTCAACATTTTATTTGCCTACCACCTCAATTGCAAAATGGAACGACACTGTTTTTTCATCAATTGGCTCGCTTACAAGCAATCATCCTTCTGGGAATGATTATGTCCAAAGACTTTGTCTTTATAACGGGAAAGTCTTAATGGGAGGATACGTAAACGCAATTAACGGTAGCCCTTATGGATCATATGGATTTATTGCGACTTACAATGATACCTTATGGGACACATTAAGTTCGGGTTTTAATGATGCTGTTTTTTCTTTAGCTGTTTACAATGGTGAACTGTATGCCGGAGGAAATTTTTCTGCCACTGGAGAAGGGGTTTCTGCAAATCATGTTGCTAAGTGGAATGGTTCTCAGTGGCTACCTGTTGGAGAAGGATTAAATGATACAGTTCTTGTGCTGCACGTTGATAGCCTTCAAAATAAATTATATGCCGGAGGAATGTTTACTCAAACCGGTTTGGGTCAACCTGCAAAACACATTGCTGAATGGAATGGAACTAATTGGATTGAGGTTGGAAATGGAACTAATGCTTACGTACAATCTTTGTTTGCAAAAGATAGCAACTTATATGTAGGAGGAGCTTTTACACAAGTGGGATCAACCACAGCTAATCATATAGCGGTTTGGGGTAGTAATCCGGTTGGAATAAGCGAAATTTCGAAAGAACTCCGAAAAACAAAAATCTATCCTCATCCCAACAATGGCATTTTTACTTTAGAATATAAATTAGAAAATGATGAAAAAGGTCTTGTAAATATTATGGATGTTACGGGTAAGTTGGTTGCAAGCTATTCCCTGACGAATACAGAAAATAGCATGAAAATAAATGCAAACGACCTAAACAATGGAGTTTACTTATATCAGGTAGTTGTTAACGAAAAAACCATTAATGCGGATAAGCTGATTATCATAAAGGATTAGAATAAGGAATATTGGGTTTCCCGGGGTTTTTTTGAGATCTCGGTTATTCGACCGGCTCTGTAATCAAAATAAAATGAATTTCACCTTCAGAAAATAATATCTTTTTTTTCATGATTTTGTATCTTAGAACGGTACTAATTTGGTGCCATTTCTCACTCTTTATTCAAACTTACTGTTAGTACCTGGATTATTATGGTATTCGCTACTAAGGTTCTTTTAACAGCTTAATAAGGAGATTTCGGAGTCGGGATCCGATTGGTTGGCATAAGTGATAAACATATACCGTTCAACGAAAACATTTCTTGACTAACTCTATTTTCAAAGAGAGACAATTTAAGTCATGAATGTTTTCAAAGCGTTACGTTAGTTTAGCACAATTTTTTTTACTGTCTTTATATTCTCTTCTTTAATCTGTAAATAGTAAATTCCCTTTGCGTTTATTCCAATATCAAGTGTTCTTGTTATGAGATCGCCCGTTTGGTAGATTACCTCTTGATATATCACTTCTCCTAAAACATTTATCAATAGAAGCTCAATGTCGCCATCGATTTTGCCAGAATACGAAACTATAACTGTTCCCGGGGTTGGGTTTGGATAAATGCTAATCTCTGTTAAGTTATTTTCTATGTTACTCACTTGGGTGGAAATTTCGCTCACTCAGACCCCACTTGATCGCTAAAAATTGACCCCACCTTTTTCGCTTTTCACTTCTCTTGAAAATGCTATAAATATTGATTTACAACCAAAATCCACACAAAATTTTGAGGGGTCGGAATATTCCGGAAAGAAGGGGTCTGAGCTAGCGAAATATCCACCGTAAGCACCAACTGCATAAACGCCCGTTGAATCAATACGCAATCCATCAGCAAGGGAATATCCTTTGGATTGCCTCACCCACAGGAGATTTCCTGCGGAACTGTATTTAGCAATAAATGAATTAGAACCTCTTACAGAAGATAAAATAGTGTCTCCGAAGCTGGTTGTTCCTGTGAAATAGCCTGTCATATACACATTTCCGTCCTTATCGGAAACAGCGGCAGTTCCGACATCGGGATTGCCAATCATTCCAATTGCCTTTGCCCATTCAAAACTTTGTGCATTTACAGAAAGAATTGATGTTAATGTGATTATTAGGGAAAGTAAGATGTTTTTCATTGTGGGCTTGTATCTGAATTACTCAATCACGACCTTCCTTACCTCACGACCATTATTCGATTTCAACTCAATAAAGTAAATTCCTTTAGAGATATTATTGAAATTATAAGTGTCTTTAATTTCAGTTTGTGCTGAGTACTGCTTTTTTAAAATCTGTTGTCCTAACTGATTACTAATAGTAATAGCAAGATTTTGCTGGATGGAGCTTTTATAAGTGAAGTTCACTACGTTATTTGAAGGATTAGGATAAATATTAAAAGCCAATTCATTGTTGTTTTCTTGTAAGCCTGCTACCTCCAGTGCTTTTATTTTTGCAATATAGGCTTGATTGTA
>JALYRR010000069.1 GCA_030855265.1 Bacteroidota bacterium
CTTGTTCCCGATTCTCTCCCACTTGTCGAGCCCCAACTGACGCGTAAGATCCTTGTCTCAAGAAGCGCTTCCTCCAGTCGGAACTAAAAACAAATCATATTTAATCATAATCACCGAAGGTGATCATATAACTCTACTATGAAGAAGTATCATTTCGTTAAAGTAATCTTATCATAAAAATCTTGAAAGATCTGCGTTCCAATCCTCATTGTTGAATGATGAAGGGTGAAGGGTGAAGGGTGAAGGGTGAAGGGTGAAGGGTGAAAACTTGTCACATCTTCAAATTAGCACATTAGATTTTCTACTCCAGCGCTCTCTTATTAAAAATAATATACCCGAAATGAAACAGGATAGAGAAAGGATTTTTTTCCTGGTCATAATAGTTTATACTCAATGACATTGGTCCAACAGGAGTATGCCACACCACTCCGCTTGTACCTATATAATGCTGCAATGCGAAAGGTTTTCCGTAAACTGTTTTTTGCTGATCTGTTCTTACAAGAACCTGTACGGGTTGAAAAATATATGCTTCCGCACGTAACTCAATGTTCTTTCTGATGTTCACCACAAACTTCAACCCTCCTGCCAGGTATTTATGAGTGCGATAATTTTCCAGAAAAATTGTTTTACTATCCGGAGTCGGCTGAAATGCCGGTGCTGATAATATACTGGAAGTATAATTATGAAAAAGGGTTTGTGTTGAATAAGCCCCTTCACCATAAATCCCGATTTTAAAGCTTCCTCTCCGATTAAAATAACGCTCAGCAACAAGACGAACCGTCAGCCACTGATGCTGCTTCTGAAACTCAGGCAATGAGTCCACTGCTGTGGAACCAGGCGTATTGGTTTCCAAACCGCTTATATATCTTGCCTTCACACTCACATACTCTCCCTGGTTGGCATATTGTTTTCTGTTCAGGGAATTTACTTCATACGATGCCTGCGCTGAAAATACATCGAAATCGGTACGATCCGCAGTATCCTGCTCAGAAAACTGTGGTGTCTGATAATACCTGTCGGTTAACCTTGCCAGCCCTGCTCCTGTCACGATCTTCCCTCTTTTCCCTGTCGGAAAACCAAGATTCAGTGCAGTATATTCTTCACTCTGGATCAAGTAAGCCGGCTTCACATCTTCGAAAAATGCATTGCTACTCTTAAAATAATCCCACTTGTTCCAGGTCACGACCGGCTCGATATACAATGGCACCTTGAATGGAAAATCAATACGATTCTTCAACTGGATGGATGAATACAGTTTACCAAAATAAGCATTGGCCATAATACTGTTAGCAAATCGTCCGAGGTAGTTGTACTGCACTCCAAGATACCCTTCAGAAATAGGTTTGTTGGAAAAATTTCCTCCGAAATCAGTCACAAAATCCCGCTCTTTTTTGATTCGTAAATAGAGATCATAAAAACCTGTCACCGGATTGTATTG
Organism: Bacteroidota bacterium; assembly: GCA_030855265.1. Classification (GTDB taxonomy): domain Bacteria; phylum Bacteroidota; class Bacteroidia; order 2-12-FULL-35-15; family 2-12-FULL-35-15; genus 2-12-FULL-35-15. The sequence continues at coordinate 1,439 of JALYRR010000069.1, forward strand.
CGCTCTCGGATAAATACTTTTTATTTTGTTATCTGAAGCCAGTCGGAAATAGCCCGCCTTGATATCATCCAGGCTCACCAGCTTGGATTTGTGGCGAAGAATCTTCCTCGCGTATTCTGATTGTTTTTTATTTAAACCCTCTATGTGAATCTCATTAAAGATAATTTGTGGTGCCTTGTTCCTGTATATGCTGCGCTGAGCATACAAAGACATTGTATCCGACCTGCGTTCCACGTATGAGGAAATGAAATCCATCTGCCGCATCGTGGCTGCATATCCACTATCAATTAGTGGCTGGGGGTTTGAAAAATTAAAGAGTCCGACATCCGTTTTCGGCTCAATGATCACACCTGCTTCACACATAATGGTGTAATCGGATTTACTCTGAAGCATGCTCCTGATCTGAGAAAATAAATTATCCTCATCCGGAGGAGGATTGTTTCCGCTCACATTACTGCCGATCATGAAGTCAGGAAAAAAATCATCATACATTACATTGGAAGGGAAATTATTATAAAGACCTCCATCAAATAAAAGACTTCCGTCCACCGAGATCGGACGAATGTAAAAAGGATAGGACATAGACGCACGCACAGCCTGTGCTAGGTCACCTTTCGCAAACACCACGGATTTTTTCATCTCCACATTGGAGGCGACACAACGGAAAGGAATAAACAAACTATCGAAATTATATCCTGCTGTTGCTGATGATCCGCTCACCAGTTCCATCATAGCAAAATCCATTGCAATGGGAGAAACAAGATTTGTGGGCAAGGCATTGAAGATATTTGTATCGAGTTTAAATGTGATCCAGGAGGCATTTTCATCGCTGCGTTTAAAATAGTAGGCATATTTTTGTTCCACTATTCCCTGCGACCAGTTACGGAAACGTTCAGTTTTTACCATCGCTTCGATCTGGTCGGGAGAATATCCTGAAGCATAAAGAGAACCAACGAGGGCACCCATGGAGGTTCCGGTAATAAAATCGATGGGGATGTGGTTTTCCTCGAGGGCTTTGAGAACACCGATGTGTGCAATACCACTGGCAGCACCACCACTCAGAACGACACCCACTTTTTGCGCTTTCAGAGAAAAGATGGCAAACATGGCAATAACAAAAAATAAAAATTTTGTCTGCCTGATCGCATTCATGAATCGATTGTTCATTCTTACAAAGCTAATAAGAAATCATATTGAGAGGCGAGCGTAAGCCTTATTTATTCTCAATCAGAGTCTGAAGCAGATTTCTGAAATAAACAGGAGCTTCAAGCAAACGGGATCCGTACCAGGAGAACATTTCTCCATCCACAAGGCGAACCGTTGCATCCGGACAAATTCCTTTCAAATCAATGATGTGTTTTTCTTTGAAAGGATATGGTTCTGAGGAGAGAAGGATGAGTTGGGGATCAGCATTTTTTAATGTTTCCATACTGATCTCCGGATAGCGCATAAAATCAGTTCCGCTGAAGACATTCTTCATTCCGCAGAGCTGAAGCATATCATCTATAAACGTATTGGAACCAGCAACCATGTAGGGCCCTTTCCAGATAAAATACGCTACGGAGAGTGATGAGGAATGAGATGTGTGTTGTGAGATATTAGATTTTTGATTAGAAACAAAAGCAATCAAATTCCTGAACTCCGATTCGATCATTAGTTTCAGAATTGCTGCCTCCTGAGCTTTCCCGGTGATCGTGCCGATGCGCATGATCATGTCGAAGGAATCTTTGAGTGTATAAATATCACTCATCCATACCGGAAATTCCTGCATAAGCATTTCGATCTGCTCCTTTTCATTCTCTTCTTTATTCCCAATGATCAGGTCAGGTTGTAAAGCACGGATCTTTTCTATATCGATCTTTTTCGTCCCGCCAATTCTGGTTTTAGACCTAAACCATTCTTCGGGATGCACACAGAATTTTGTGATGCCAACTACTTCCTCGGTCAACCCGAGATCATATAACAATTCAGTCTGCGAGGGCACAAGAGAAATGATCCGTTTGGGAACGGAAGGCATTTCTAACTTACGGTTTAACTGATCTATGTACTTCAATAAACTATTTGGTGAGTGCGTTGATCACATCATGACGTGTGATGATATACGTTTTATCCAGTTTAAAATCCTTTACCAAAACAGCAGGATTGTTGTCCGTAATCATCGCTGATAAAGAATCAATGGGTGAAGAAATATCAACAAATGGAAATGCAGGTTGCATGATGGTTTCCACCATGTGGCTTTTGATATCGGGATTTGCAACCACTTTGGAATACATTAAGCTTTCATTCAGAGATCCGATGAAACGTCCGCCATTGGTAACAGGCACCTGAGAGATGTTCATTTTGTTCATCAGCTTTACTGCATTCTCGATCGTATCCACACTTTCCACAGTGATCAGTTTTCCGTTTGTATTGTTGTTCACGAGATCTTTTGCAATCAGTCCTTTCTTATCGAAGTAACCTTTTTCAAGCATCCATTCATCATTGAACATTTTGCCCAGGTAGCGGGTTCCGTGGTCATGGAAAATCACAACCACCACATCCGTTTCTTTCAATTCATCTTTCAACTGAAGCAGACCGGCCATTGCAGATCCTGCCGAGTTACCGGCAAAAATCCCTTCCTGCTTGGTGATCTCGCGGGTCATCATGGCGGCATCTTTATCCGTTACTTTTTCAAAACGGTCGATCACACTGAAATCAACATTGGCAGGTAAAAAATCCTCTCCGATCCCTTCCGTCACATACGGATAGATCTCGTTCTTATCGAAAATTCCTGTCTCCTTGTATTTCTTGAATACAGAACCATAGGTATCAATTCCCCAGATCTTAATAGCTGGATTTTTTTCTTTTAAGAATTTCCCTGTTCCGCAGATCGTTCCACCCGTACCAACTCCAACCACCAGGTGAGTTATTTTGCCATCCGTCTGATCCCAGATCTCCGGGCCGGTTTGTTCGTAGTGTGCCAGTGAATTACTAAGGTTATCATACTGATTGGGTTTCCAAGCATTTGGAACCTCTTTCACCAGGCGGGATGAAACAGAATAATAAGAACGGGGATCTTCCGGATCTACATCGGTAGGACAAACAATTACATCTGCTCCGAATGCGCGCAAGGCATCAACTTTTTCTTTTGACTGTTTATCGGTTGTGGTAAAAATACATTTGTATCCTTTAATAATGGCAGCGATCGCGAGGCCCATTCCGGTGTTTCCGCTGGTCCCTTCAATGATGGTCCCTCCCGGTTTTAAGCGTCCGTCCTTTTCCGCATCTTCCACCATTTTCAGCGCCATGCGGTCTTTGATGGAATTACCTGGATTAAAGGTTTCTACCTTGGCATATACGGTAGCTTTTACGTCTTTGGTAATATTATTCAATCGAACCATTGGCGTGTTACCGATGGTTTCAAGGATATTGTTGCAAATTTTTTTCATTAATGGAGCAAATTGTTGGTTTTTTATTCGGTAGCGAATTTAGGGAAAAAAGGTCATTCTTTTAGATTTTTTTACCACGAGTTCTATGAAAAAAAATTGACCACTAAGATACGGAGAACACTAAGTAAAAAGACAGGAATGAATGAGAGATCAACAAAGAAAGAAAAAGAGAAAATTTAGTATCTGATTTAAATTTTTTTGAGACGCCTTGTGCCCTAAGTGCCTTAGTGGTTACAATAATATCAGCTGAACCGGATCGCTTTCACCGGACTGATCTTTGAAACAATGAAGGTAAGAAAGATGATTATGAAAAAAAATTGACCACTAAGACACTGAGAACACTAAGAAAAAATACAGGAATGAATGAATTAGAGATCACAAAGAAAGAAAAAGAGAAAATTTAGTGTCTAATTTAAAATTTTTCGAGAAGCCTTGTGCCCTAAGTGCCTTAGTGGTTAAAAAAATATCAGCTAAATCGGATCGCCTTAACAGGACTGATCTTCGAAACAATAAAACTGGGAAGAATCAGCATGATCAGACAACACACGAGAGTGGCTGCATTGAGAAGAATAATGTGAAGGGGATCGAGGTAAATTGGAATCTGAGAAATATAATACTGGCTCTGATCCAGTTTAAAAATGCCTGTGTATTTCTGTAATAAAGCTATGGACAAACCAAGAATATTTCCGTACAGCAATCCTTTTCCGATCAGGTAAAATGCATTGTATAAAAAGATCTTCTGGATGCTGAAATTCCCTGCACCCAGCGCTTTTAGGATACCGATCATATTTGTGCGCTCGAGGATGAGGATCAATAAGGCGGAGATCATATTGATCCCTGCTACCAATACCATCAACACAATCACGATCACAGCATTCACATCCTGCATTTCCAGCCAGGAAAAAACAGGAGGGTTGATCTCTCGGATGGTTTGTGCTGTGAGACCCTGTCCTACCAACACATCCAGCTCTTCCCCTTTTTCATCCATCTGCTCAAAGTTTTTCAACATGATCTCAAATCCGCCGATCTGATCAGGTTCCCAATAATTCAGTTTCTGAATGTGTTGTATGTCGACAAGCACCAGTTTCGAATCAATCTCTTCAAATCCCGTTTCATAAATTCCTGATACATAAAATACCTTTACACGAGGTTCGTAAACAGTACTCATGCTATCCGCTTTTTTGGTCAGGAAATACACAATCATTTTATCTTTCAGTTTCAAACCAAGCTTCGCAGAGAGATCCTTCGAAATCACCACATCGCGGGATACTCCCGAATCACTTACCGAAAAACCTTGGCCTGAAATTAAATTTGCGTTGATAAATGACCAGTCGTACTCCGCTCCCACACCTTTCAACAAAACACCTTCATTATCCGTTTTGGTTTTGATGATTCCGCTTTTGGTCGCCACAACCTGAATATGTGCGATAGAAGGATCTGCCTGAGCATAACTTAGAAATTCCTGGTTACGACTGATAGGCTGTGGTTCGTCGCTCACGTTATTATCGTAATTACTTACCTGAATATGCGCTCCAAAACCGATGAGCTTGTTTCGGATCTCTTCCTGAAAACCGGTGACAACGGCCATAGAAAGGATCATAACGGCAATTCCGAGGGTGATACCGAGGATGGAGATCTTTACGACAGGGCGCGATAATTGATTGCTGCTGCCGGATCCGGAAATAATGCGTTTCGCGATGAAGCGTTCGGTATTCAATTGTTGAGATGTTTGTTTAAATCCTCCTGAGTTCTACTGATCTCCCTGAGGAAAAAATTTGTAGGTTTGATTTCTCTGTCACCAAAAATACTATTTTAGTTTAAGATGAAGCTATCTATTTTCCTGAGTACTTGTTTGATCATTCTTTCTCCGGCCATGAATTCAGCGCAGGACATCATTCAGATCTCCAACCTTGTAAAAACAGGAACAGAGATCAAAGTGGGAGCCGACCGCATGAATGAATTCCTTCCTTTAATGAAAGGAAAAAAAGTGGCTGTGGTCGCCAATCAGAGTTCCCGCACCGGTAATTCTCATCTCGTGGATACCTTACTAAGCTGCGGAGTAAAGATCGTTAAAGTCTTTTGTCCGGAACATGGATTCCGCGGTTTGGTGGATGCCGGAGAAAAAGTGAATACAGAAAAAGATCAGAAAACCGGCCTCAGCATCATTTCCCTTTATGGTAAAAACAAAAAGCCGGCTGTCGCAGACCTGAAAGATGTTGATATTTTACTTTTCGATATTCAGGATGTAGGCGTTCGGTTTTACACCTATTTATCAACGCTGCATTATGTAATGGAAGCGGCATCAGAAAACGGGAAACAGGTGATAGTATTGGACAGACCGAATCCGAATGGTTATTACATCGACGGTCCGATGCTGGAGGAAAAATACACATCCTTCCTTGGAATGCACCCGGTACCATTGGTGTATGGGATGACGATAGGAGAATATGCGAAGATGATCAATGGGGAAGGCTGGCTGAAAGGTAGGTTGAAATGCGATCTGAAAGTGATTCAACTCGCAGGATACACGCATAACGATATGTATGAATTACCGGTACGTCCTTCTCCGAATTTGCCAAACATGTCAGCGGTTTATTTGTATCCGAGTCTTGGTTTATTTGAAGGAACAGTGGTATCGGTTGGTCGCGGGACAGATCTTCCTTTCCAGGTGATCGGTCATCCGAAGATCGAAAAAGGCACATTCACTTTCACTCCACAGCCAAAGCCGGGAGCGATGGAACCCAAATACAAAGGGCAACTCTGCACAGGATTCAACCTGAGTGATTATGGAAAAGAATACATGAAGGACACGAAGAAAATTAATTTATTCTGGCTCCTGGGCATGTATGGAAAAACAATAGATAAGGCGACTTTCTTTGATGAGAATTTTAATTATCATGCCGGAAATTCTACACTTCAGAAACAGGTCAAAGATGGAGCAACGGAAGAGCAGATCCGGAAAAGCTGGGCGGAAGGATTAGCAAAATTCAAAGTGGTGAGAAAGAAGTATTTGCTGTATGGGGATTTTGAGTGAAGAGATCTTAAAAGCTTAATCATTTGTCGAAATAACATCCTATCAAAAAATATTACAAAATGTCAAAACAAATCTTCATCAATTTAGCGGTAAAGGATCTTCAGAAATCATTGGACTTTTACACGGCCTTAGGCTTTACTAACAATCCTCAGTTCTCCGACGATTCCGGCAAGTGCATGGTTTGGTGCGAAAACATTTTTGTCATGCTTTTGACACATGAAAAATTTAAAATATTTGCAACAAAACCTCTTGCTGACACCAAATCAAAATTAGCAGGCCTTTTTTCATTATCGGTAGCAAGTATTGATGAAGTAAACAACATTATGACGACCGGACTTAAAGCAGGTGGAACAGAACCCAACGAACCGAGAGATTATGGTTTTATGCATCAGCGTACCATCGAAGATTTCGACGGGCACACCTGGGAGATCTTTTATATGGATATGTCAAAATTTCCAACTCAACAACCATAATGAATTTCAAATTAAAAATTTACGATCATGCCTCAAATCAATCCGTATATTAATTTCAATGGAAATGCAGAAGAAGCTTTTACATTTTACAAATCTGTTTTTGGTGGAGAGTTCGCAAAGATTATTCGTTTCAAAGAATTATCCAGCCCTGAATTCCCAATACCAGAAAGTGAAGCAAATAAGATAATGCACATCTCTTTGCCAATTGGTAAAAATATTTTAATGGCCAATGACGTTCCATCCAGTATGGGTCGGGTAAACGAAAACGAAAACCGATCCAAAATTTCAATCAGCGCTGAAAATAAAGAAGAAGCTGATAAATTATTTAAAGGACTTTCAGCAGATGGGACAATTGAAATGCCTATAGCCGATAGTCCCTGGGGTTCCTATTTTGGAATGTTCAGAGATAAGTATGGAATTGAATGGACGGTGGAATTTGACCCAAATGATAACGCACGAATTTAATAACGACACATTTGACTTCATAAGACAAATATGGTACATTTGAAATCCGGCTTCGCATAGAAACCTGCTCGATTCAAAAAACGACCAATAATGTCAAGGCTGCTTTTTCTTCTAATGGGTCTTTTTATTTTCTTCACTAAAGTGCAAGGACAAAAACTTCAACTTGGTATAGGCGCAAATATAAACGGGACAATTTTTCAGAAGGGAAAATCCACTTACGACAATTATTTTTTTGAAACCAAGACAAAAGCGGGTTTTGGCCTTTCAATACCCTGTTACATTAAAGTTAACAATCATTGGACGATTAGAACCGGAGTTGGTTTTCAAAATAAGAAATACCATTTTGAACAAAACAGATTCGATTTCCCAAATGTCACTGAAGGATCGGGGTCGTTTTACATGCAAATAAAGTTTACATCCCTGGAAGTCCCTCTAATTTTTTGTTTTTCCCCCGCAAACAAAGACAAAAAATTCAAAATTGAATATAAACTTGGTTGCGTTTTAACATACAACGCTCCGAAAGTAATGACAGTTGGTGTGGAGGAATTTAAATACAATGGGACAGACACTTGCAATTATCAATTTTCCATCAACACTCAATCCTGGTCAAAATATTTTTCACCCGATATTTACGCTGGAATTAGTTTGATAAAAACAAAAGAATCCATCAGACGGCACGAACTTACTCTTTCGTATCAGCATAGTTTTACACCGAGTACTAAGTTTGATTTTTCTTCTTCACTTTGGACTTCTTCATTGAAAAAAAATTATCAAGCAACACTAAGACCGACATTATCTTACTTTGCTTTAACATATACATTCTATCCCAAATGGTTAAACATCATAAAGGATAAGGATGGTATGACCAACTAAAAGAACCCCAGACAAAAAGCGGTTATAATACATGAATTTCATTTGTCATTTTGATTCACCAAGAGTATTTAGATAACGAATTATAAAATAACAAATATGTTTACATTAGAACAAATCAAAGCTGCTCACAGCAAAATGAAATCCGGTGCAGATTTCCCTGCCTATATCAATGAAATCAAAAAATTGGGTGTTACTGGCTACGAAACATTTGTTTCAGACGGACATACTGACTATTCCGGTAAAAATGATTTTAAAATTTCAACCGTTGCAAAGTACGACGCATTGACCATTGCCGAAAAGTCGAATACAGAACAATTCAAAACGGATTTGAAAACTCACCAACAAGGTAAAACAGGTTATCCACAATTTTGTACTGACTGTGCTAAATCAGGGATTGAGAAATGGGTTGTTCGGATGAACGAAATGACTTGCACGTATTACAATCCGGATGGTGATGAAATCTTTTCAGAAGCTGTTCCCTCATTATAAAAGCAATAAAAAAAACAAACGATCGTCAGTCCGGAAACGAAGCTTAATAAAAAAGAAATGAAAACTATACTAAGCATCTCAATCTGTGTACTTTTTTTAGGCATCCCTTTTACTTCAGTCGGACAATCAACAAGTATAAGCTCTACTCAGTTAATTCCTTTAACAATTGGAAATTATTGGGTGTATTCTAATTCTGATGATGCTGAGAAATTTGATACGGTAAAAATTACAAGAACAAAAATCATCCGTACTGACACAGGATACTATTACAATGGAAATTTATGGCTGGAAAGAAATGACTCTGTCTATGAGTTTCAAAGTCAAAGAAGTGGAAGTATATTTCCAACTCTTCAATATTTCAGCTCCGACAAACCGGTTGAATACGGAATTGTGATCGGAGGAGATGTTTTGAGCCGGCGTTCTGTTACTAAGTTGAAAGCTCCTTATACCGTTAAGGGAAAAGAATATTTGAATTGTTATGAGTTCGCTGAAAGAAGAGAAAAAGGTTATGTATTTACTATTATCTCCAAAGGAATTGGAATTATTGAAATAAGGAGCCCCGAAAGAACCAGATCATTGACCGAGTATAAAATCGAGGACTGAGTTAACTGCTTTTTCTGCTGAACACTGTGTCAATCCACATTTCATCTACAGAAGAAAATCCAAACCCATTTATTATTGAGTTTATAAAACAATCCCTGAAAGGGTAGTAACAGTCTAATAATATGACAAAGAAGAAAATATTAATAATAAACGGGCATCCGGACAAAGAAAGTTTTTGCTTCGGACTTGCTGAGGCATACAAAAAAGGAGCGCTTCTATCAGGCGCGGATATTAAAGAAATCGTGATCCGGGATTTGGAATTTAATCCAAATTTACAATTTGGATATCGTAAACGGACTGAACTTGAACCCGACTTAATTGAAGCCCAACAAAAAATAAAATGGGCAGATCATTTAGTTTGGATTTATCCAGTGTGGTGGGGCTCGATTCCAGCACTTTTGAAAGGATTTATTGACAGAACTTTTCTTCCGGGATTTGCATTTCAAAAACGGGAAAATTCAGTTTGGTGGGACAAATTACTCACTGAAAAATCTGGGAGGATTATTTCCACTCTTGACCAACCTGCCTGGTATTACTCGCTGGTTTACCGACAACCCAGTAACAATTCAATGAAAAAACTGACTTTGCAATTTTGCGGAATCAACCCTGTAAAGGTAACGACTATAGGGCCTATACGGCTTTCAAAAGAAAACTACAGACAAACGTGGCTTCAGAAAGTTGAGAGGCTGGGCCAACAAAACAAATAGACTTCCATCTCATAAATTCCAATTTCTATAAATCCTCAATTCTATCTCTCGAATTTTCAAAAAATTCAAGCTCAGGCTTCCAACTAAAACATGTATAAATTAAAATTCCTTATCTTAGATAAACAAAAAACAAATACAATGAAGAAGAGCGCCATCGTAGTTATATTTATTATTGCATTTGCACTACAAACAAGCGGAACCATCCGATACGTAACTTCATCGGGTGCCGGCGCATTAAATACTTTATGGAATTTTTGCAGGGACAGAAACCATGCTATCACAAAGAATATTGACTTCCGGGGTTTAACCACTATTTCGCTTACACATAATTGTCACCTATCTTGGAGAAAAAACTAAACCCGAATCCCGATGATACTTACATCATCCACCTGATCGTATTTATCTTTCCATTCTAAAAAAGCATTCTCTAAAATTTCTTTCTGAACCGGCATTGGCTGCAAACTCACGCTGGTCAGCAACTCTATCAATGGCTTATACTTCATCTTTTTTCCTTTCGGTCCGCCAAACTGGTCTGCAAAACCATCCGTGCATAAATAGATCACATCTCCTCCTTTCAATTCAAGTGTAACACTGCTAAATGGCACTTCTGTATCCAGGTAAAGACCGATCGGCATTTTATCGGCTTTCACTTCAACGAATTCATTGAGCCCATCCTCTCCCCGACTTACAATCCACAAAGGATTATTGGCGCCGGAAAATTCCAGGGTATTATCCGATTTATTCCACACACATAAGGATATATCCATTCCGTCTTTCTGTTGGGCTCCACCCTTTTGCTCCAATGCATCAATAATCTTCGAACGCAATTTATTTAAGATCTCATTGGCTTTATAGAGCTTGTTTTCAATTACAATTTCATTCAGAAAACTATTTCCGAGCATGCTCATAAATCCACCAGGAACTCCGTGCCCTGTACAATCAGCTAATGCAAAAACAGAAAGACCGTTTGCTGTATTGAAAGCCCAGTAAAAATCCCCGCTAACAATATCTTTTGGTTTGAATAAAATAAAATGATCCTTCGATATTTTACTCCAAACATCCTCACCAGTAAGTACTGCATGTTGAATCCGCTTCGCATAATTGATGCTGTCAATTATTTCCTTTTGCTTTTCATCAACCAATAGTTTCTGGAGAGTGACTTCTTCATTCTTTAACTCCACTTCCTTCTTTTGCTGCTCAATTATCTTGTTTTGTTTACGGCTCAGCTTTAGCCTGTTGAAGATGATCAGAGAAAAAACCAATAAGCCCGCCACACCTACATAAGAGTAGTAGCGTTGAACTTTTTCCTGGTTAATTCTCAACTGGGATTCATTTCTTTCAAGCATGGATTTCAAACTGTCTGCTGCGGCCTTTTTTTCGTAGGAATATTGTAATTTTTTTTGAATAGATGCTTTTTTATTCTCAACGCTATTAATACTGTCGTTCATTTTTTGGTGCAACACGTGCATCTCATAAACACCTTTATAATTACCCGTTTTTTCATAGATCCCACTTAAGAGATTGCTTGAACTACTAATAAATTCAGGAAAACCCAATTCCTGAAACAGTTTCAGACTTAATTCTGCTTTTGCAACAGCTTGGTTAGTTCTTTCGGTAAGCACATAAATATTAGCGATGTTACTTAACGATGCAGCAATTCCCTTTTTGAAATTTAATTTTTGAGCAAGTGCAAGGTTTTCTTCATAACATTTAAGTGCAATGTCGTATTTCTTCTGACCTTCATAGATCATTCCTATATTAGAATTTGACTGCAAAAAATTAAAATCATCTCCTATTTTCTGCTGAATGCGCCGTCCTTTTTCGAAATAATTGAGTGCAGTAGCACTATCGTTTTACTTTTTGAAAATCAATCCGATATTGTTATAAGAGATGGCCATCAATTGCTGATGATCAATCTTTGATAATATACTCAAGCCTGACTGGTAATATTTTAACGCTTTTGGGTAGTCTTGTTGCTTAAAATAAACAAAACCAATGTTATTGTAACAAACAGCCACACCTTTCTGGTCGTTAATTTCTTCGCGCACCTTTAAACTTCTGTGATAATATTCCATCGCGTTAGCCACATCACCCAGATCTTCATAAACGGACCCCACATTGTTGAGGGCTTTTCCTAATCCAATTTTATTGTTGATAGAAGTACAGAGTTTGGCACTTTTCAGATAACTTTCGAGCGCCAGTGCCATATCACCTTGCTCATCTGCCACATAGCCGATATTGTTAATCGCTAAAGAGAGGTTATTCTGATAAAAAGATTTCCTTGAAGCATCCTGCTTTGCCAGACCGGCTTCGCAGGCAATTCGTATAGTATCCCAGTAGCCAATCCGGAAAACAGCTTCTTCTTCACCAACTGTAACCAGTAATTGAATCCGGAGTGTATCGTCATTGGTAAGTTTAATAACCTTTTTCATGGAATCAATATTTATGCAATACAAATTACCATTCAGAAAAATGAGGATAGTAAGCAACAATGTATAAAAAACAGATCTCATCAAAACATTAATTTTTAAAAAAAACTGCGGTCGCCTATTCCATTTGTAATGACATTAACGAAATTTACAAATAGATTTCATGACATTCAAAATTAAGATGGAATATAAATTCATATACTTGTGAAACGTGGGTTTACCCATTCAAAAAAAATTCCTCTTAGAACGAATTAATCAATAATCAGCAATCAATCATTTCATTCCAATGTCAAAACAAAAAGTGAAACTAAATGTTGAAGTCACCAGGTTCCTGGACGAACTCAACCATCCTTTCAGAAAGGAAATTGAACAGCTAAGGCAATATATTTTAAGTGCCGACAGCGGACTTGAAGAAAACATAAAGTGGAACGGCCCTAATTATACTCATGAACAAAAGGACAGGGTAACAATGAGGATTCAGCCCCCAAAACAAATTCAGCTGATTTTTCACCGGGGAGCAAAGGTTCAAATACAACCAAAAGAAAAACTCATAAAAGATGCTTCCGGATTATTGCTCTGGAAAGAAAATGACCGAGCAGTGGCGACATTTAAGAACATGGGAGAAATTGATCAAAGGAAGCAGGACCTAACCAAAATTGTGAAAGAGTGGATAGCAGCGACAGAAATCTAAAATTAATTAATTTTAAATCTGTTTCTCTTTACTTCTCTTTTTAAATATTCTTTTTACGATCATTACGATTCTCTCTACCACAAAACCCAACATTAATCCGGCTATGGCACACGATAGAGCCTGTACAAACCATGCGAGAGCCGGCATACCGGACAAGGCATTGTGTAAATTGTGAAGCAAATGACTGGTAAAGGGAATGCCATGAGCAATGATCTCTGCTCCTACCCAAAGCATAGCGGCGGTTCCCAGATAACTTAAGGCAGTAAGGAGGTGAGGCATAAATTTGACAATACCACGACCGAATTTTTGAGTGGCCGAACTATATTTATCCTGCGCGAGGTGAATTCCAATGTCATCAACTTTAACAATTAACCCAACGAGTCCGTATACAGCCAATGTTATAAATACCGCCACAGATAGCATCACCACTACCTGATTGACGATCTGCTGATCCCTGATCTGGCTATAGGCAATCGCCATAATCTCCGCAGATAAAATAATATCCGTACGAACGGCACCCTTCACCCTTTCCTTCTCAAGCTCCTCCGGAGTAATGACTTCAACCTTCTCAATTTCTATGGGTACATGCTTATGCTTGCTGAACAGAGAATGAACTTTCTCATATCCTTCGAAACACAGATAAGCGCCACCTAACATTAAAACGGGTGTAATCGCCCAGGGGGCAAAGTATCCAAGAAGTAAGGCTGCCGGACTTAAAATCAGAAGCTTATTGATGAGGGATTTTCTGGCAATTCTGAAGATGATGGAAAGCTCACGTGAAGGATCCAGTCCAACTACATACTTGGGAGTAACTGCTGTATCGTCAATTACAATTCCTGAAACCTTTCCGGTAGTTTTAACAACCTGAGCAGGGACATCATCCAGACTGGCGGCACTTGCCTTTACCAAAGCGGAAATATCATCCAATAATGCAAAAAAACCTGATGCCATATTCTATAAATTCCTGTTTCTATTTTTAAACCCAATTAAGTCCTATCGAACAACATCTAACAATTGGTAAAGATAAGCAAGTTGAGTGCAACCGAATTCCTTTAAACGTCTAAAAAAACAAAGATATTTCCTAAAAAAATTCAGAGATTTATTACAGGAGGTTATAAGGACTCTTTTTTTGTAAGGAATTTCCATCTAGGAAACAAGGCATTGCCTTTGTCCACCAGTTATAAGGACTCTTTTTTTGTAAGGAATTTCCATCCTGCATCGTTTGAATTTCAGGAAATGGGCCCTAAGCTCGTTGCTTATGGTTGTGAGA
>JALYRR010000070.1:0-10717 GCA_030855265.1 Bacteroidota bacterium
ACTTTCCTGTGATCATCGCGTGGTTGATGGAGCGCTGGGTTCGGCATTTCTTCAAACGTTAAAACATAACCTTGAAAATCCTGTCTTAATGCTGGGAGCTTATTCTATATAATCTTGAATTTATTAAATCCGTAAGAGGTGTGGAAAAAATACCACACCTCTTTTTTTTTCCATTTTTTATTTTAACTGTACCTTTATGAAATAAATTCAGGAAGCCATTATGGATCTGCTAAAGGAGTTTGCAAAGGATATCAGAGATAAAAAGATCGATGAGTATACTCGCATCTATATTAAAAATTTATTCGATTTTAAGGTTCCTCTGTTGAAATATTTCACTCATCTGAGCGAATCAGAATTGTTTGAACTTTCCAAAGTGAGTGTAGTGAAATTCCTTAACGGCTTTATAAATGATTCAGCCATTGATGAAGTAAAAGAGGGGATGAAAAGATGGGAAGAAGACAATCTCGAAGGAGGCCTTTCGAAAAGTTCCATCGTTAGCTCGGATCTGGTCCTGATTTATTCTGCTCAACGAGTTTCTTTACTATCAATGCTTCCTGACTATACAACTGATGTAAAACTCAGTAGCGGAATTTCGATCCAGTTGGAAACGTATTACCGGGAGGCACAAGAGATAGCCTGGCAAACACTTGGCAAGATCCAGGATAAGGGAAAGCAAAAACAAATAGAGGCAGAAGATAGATTCAAAGATATTTTTGACAATGCCAGTGACATGGTTCACCTTATTTCACCGGAAGGAGAGATCCTGGTAGCCAATCAGGCCTGGTTGAAAAAACTGGGATACAACGAACAGGAGTTAGTAGGGAAATCCATTTATTCCTTTATCTGTGAGCCAGAACGTGATAAATTCAAATCTGCAAGAGAACGGGTGATCCGGACCCGTGAAGTAGGTAGAATTGAAACCTGCCTGATAACAAAAGCGGGGAAAGAAATTTTTGTTGAAGGGACTGTTACCTGTAGTTTTAAGGAAGAAAAGATTATATATACGCAGGGAATCTGGCATGATGTAACACAGAGGAAAGCGTATGAAAGAAGGATCAAAGAATACACGAATGAATTAAAAGAGAGAGAAGATAATATTCGTTCATTGATCGCGAATGCCCCGGATGCGATCATCGTGATAGATGAAAAAAGCGTTATACAGATCTGGAATCCGAAAAGCGAACAGATTTTCGGTTGGATGGAAGAGGATGTGGTAGGCAAACCGCTCTCAGATACCATCGTTCCTCCTCAGCACCGAGAAGCTCACGCTAAAGGGATGGAAAGATACCTGAAAACGGGTGAGACACAAATCCTGAACAGAACCATTGAAATTACAGCGCTGAATAAAGCGGGCAAAGAATTTTTTATTTCACTTACAATTTCTGAATCAAAGCGAAAAGGCGAATCAGTTTTTATTGCATTTATCAGAGATATATCCGAGGATAAAAAGCGGCAGCAGGAATTAGAAAAGCGCCGGATCATGGTGGAGCAAACCAATGAAAAACTCGAACAATTTGCTCGTTTAGCTTCGCATGATTTGAAAGAGCCTGTTAGAAAGATCATGACCAACAGTGACCTCCTGTTAACCAGGTATTCGAAGAGCTTGACAGAAGAGGTTCAAAAGCGAATTCTTAAAATAAATGAATCAGCGCAGAGAATGGGAAATCTGATCGAAGGGGTTTTGCAGTATTCGAGTGTATCCGATGAAACAGATCTGTTTGTTAGTGTTGACATGGATGTGATTCTTGAAGATGTGTTAGCGGATCTGGAATCAAGTATTGAAAATAAAAAAGTGGAAGTTAAAAAAGTTTCGCTCCCTGAAATTGAGGGCAATCCGTTGCAGATGCGACAACTTTTGCAGAATATTATCAGCAATGCAATTAAATACTCCGACCCCCAGCGACCGCCACTGATCGAGATCAGCACCGGTACTTCCGATGATAATTTTTTGGAGATAATTATCCGTGACAATGGAATTGGATTCAATAATGAATATGCAGAAAAAATCTTTGAGATCTTTCAACGCCTTAGTACGAAAAAGGAATATGAAGGGCTTGGTATCGGATTAGCGCTTTGTAAACGTATAGTTGAAGCTCATCATGGAACCATCAGTGCAAAAAGTGAACTAGGAAAAGGATCAGTGTTTAATATAAAATTGCCGGTAAAACAGGCATAAAATGGATAAAATGACAGTAATAAGCTACAATTATGTTAATGTTATTCAGGCACTGAATGGTTTGTATAAAGACATCAAAAACAAGAACAGTAATTTCAACAGCAGCATGGTTCTGCTAGCTACTATTGTTAGCAGCAAACCCTTAAATGTTTTGTTGGCCGATGACGATGAGGAAGACAGGGAATTATTCATAGAAGCGCTTGCAGAGGTGGCTCCTCAGGTAAAAGTAACTTACGTGGAAAACGGTGAGCTTCTTATGGAAATTTTAAAAACGGAGGAGAATTTACCAAATATTATCTTTTTAGATCTGAATATGCCTCATAAAAATGGTACGGAATGCCTTCATGAAATCCGCAGCCAGGAAAATCTTAAGAACATCCCCGTGATCATTTATTCTACTTCTTCCAGTCGAATTGACATTGAAAAAACATTTAAGAACGGAGCCACGCTTTATATTACTAAACCATCCAGTTTTAAGGAATTAACGAAGATCACCAAAAAGGTTTTTTCAATAAATTGGAATGAAAGTTTTCCTAAGCCGAAGATTGAAAAGTTTGTCTTTAAGTAGACGCATTCAAATGATGGGCAAGTTGATGCCCCATGCTGAAACAGCCTTGTAATAAATACCCTCCGGTGGGAGCATCCCAGTCCAGCATCTCGCCAATAGCATAAGTGTTTGGTGAACTCTTGAGTTGATAATTTTCATTTATCTGATCAAGCGAAATTCCCCCAACTGTTGATATTGCTTCATCCAACTCCGCAAGCCCAGTAATCCTGACAGGTAATTTTTTTATTTTTTGAGCGAGAATTTCCGCGTTTATATATTCCTCTTTTGTTAGAATTGATTTCAAAAGTTCTGACTGAACAGATGAAAGGCGGATTCGGTTTTTTAAAGCTGCACTTACAGAATCACTTCCGCGGTTTTTGATCCGGCTCAATACTTCTTTGTTACCAAGATCCGGTTTCAAGTCAATGTATAAAGTTGCTGTTTTCTTTGACTGAAGTTGTTTTCTGATCTCCGGGCTTAAAGAATAAATGGCACCGCCTTCAATTCCTCTTGCAGTAATCACCACTTCGCCTTTTTTTATTTTTTTATCACATTGAACGGAAATGTTTTTCAGCGCCATGCCTTCGGATAAAGCCAGAAAGTCAGGTTTCCAATCCACCATGAATGTGCAGTTGGATGGTTGAAATGCTTGAATTTTAATACCTTTTTCTTTAAATGGTTTAATCCAGCTTCCGTCCGATCCTGTCACTTTCCAACTTCCTCCTCCAAGAGCAAACACATAAATATCAGCGGTAGTCTGAATCTCCAGATTTTCCTTTTCAAAAACAAGATCATTTCCTTTCCATCCTTTCCAGAGATGTCGATAATGAATTTGTGTTCCTTTTTCTGATAGTACTTTTAATATAGCATTCACAACCTCAATTGGTTTGATGCCTTTCATAGGGAAAATTCTTTTGCTACTGCCGGTAAACGTTTGGATGCCGATTGAAGAAAACCATTCGCAAAGCGATTTGTTATTGAATCCCAGGAATGCGGTATCAAGAAATCTTTCCGGAATATAACGGGAAACAAAAAGATGTTCATCCTCAGAATGAGTTAGGTTTAATCCTCCGTCACCCGCCACAAGCATTTTCCTGGCCGCTGTCGGATTTCTTTCATAGATCTCTATCTGGAATTTTGATTGGTCAAGTTGTGCAGCAAGCATCAGAGCTGCGGGTCCGGCACCAATAATGGCTACTTTTTTCATTGGGAGAATGGAGTTGCATTCGCAGGATTTAATTTGTCCTGGATTCATGCAAGATAAGAAAAACAGCAAGAAATGAATAGGATGTGTATGAACAAAAAAAAGAAGGTTTTTACACCTTCTCTTTTTGAGATGAATCGAGGATTATTTATTTTCTCATTGCTCCATTCCTTTGATTGTGCTGAACAATTGCACCTCGCCGGTCCTGAATACTGCCATGTTTTGTTGTAATTAAATTTTGCTTAAAGGATTCTCCTTTTTGCTTTTTCTTGTTTGTGTCGGTTTCTTCCTCTTCTTCCACCTCATAAAGATCCTCTTCATCAGTGTCGAAACCTTCAGAATCTTCCCAGTCGTCTTCTTCATCTTCGCCGGGACTATATTCCGCAGCTTCATCTTCTTCCTCATCCTGAAACTCTTCTTCCTCTTCTTCTTCTATGCCGGCATATTCTTCAGAATGTCTTTCTCTATCGTTTTTATTTGTTGGAGAATGATGTTCTGTAACTCCTAAGGCTGTAACATTCTCATTGGTTTTATCTTGAGCCCTGTCCTTATTGGTTGAAGTGTCGGGCGTGTAAGAGCCTTTTGCTACCGGATCCTGAACTTTCTCCGGAGAAATTTTCGGATCGGTTACATCCGGATCTCTCCATTCGGTATGATCATTACCTTCCCTTAAATCTGATTTGGTGTTAGTGTTGGTTTTTGTTTCTGTTGTTTTATTCTGGTCCTTGTTCAATGAATTTGATTCATTGCCTTCGTTTTTTTGAGTGGTAGGACCTCCTGATTTATTATCTTGAGTTTTCATAGCGCTATAGTTTAGATATGGTACTTGGTTATATCTAATATAGCCGCAACATCATGCCAGTGGCTTCATTCAGCTTTCACAAAAAAAGTTAACAGGAAACTTGCTGTTTATCAGCCATTCACGATCTCTCCTCCGTTTGGATGTAATACCTGACCGCTTATAAACCCTGATTCATCGCTGGCCAGAAAAAGGAAAGAGGGTGCAATTTCCACAGGTTGTCCCACTCTCCCCATAGGACAATCGCTGCCAAAAGTGGCAATTTCCTTGGGTTTCATGCTTGAAACAATCAATGGTGTCCATACAGGGCCGGGGGCGACAGCATTCACACGAATCTTTTTATCCATTAGTGATGCTGAGAGGGAACGCGTAAATGAGATAATAGCTCCTTTTGTGGCAGAATAGTCGATCAGATGTCCGCTTCCGCGGTAAGCTGTCACACTTGCAGTATTGATGATACAACTGTTTTCCTGCATGTATTTCAAAGCTGCCTTTACGATATAGAACATGGAAAAGACATTTACTCGGAATGTCGTTTCAAGCTGTTTTGCGGAAATGTCCAGAATAGATTTCTGAGGCGAATGAATGGCTGCGTTGTTTACCAGGATGTCAATCTTCCCGAATGTTTTTTTTGTCTGCGAAACGATGGATCTGCAATGTGTTTCTTTGCTGATATCTCCTTGGATCAACAGGCATTTTCTTCCGAGTGATTCAATGATATCTTTTGTTTTTTTCGCGTCTTTACTCTCAGCTTTCAGGTAGCTAATGGTGAGATCTGCTCCATGTTTCGCAAATGTTACAGCAACGGCTCTTCCAATTCCACTGTCCCCACCGGTGATGATAGCAACTTTATTATGTAGTTTTTTCCCCGGATCTGTTATTTGAGAATTGAATTCAGGTGGTTCTGCTTTCATTTTTTCTTCCAGTCCGGGTTTCTGTTGCTGACTTCGGGAATGGATTGTTTTTTTTGGTTTGCTTTTTTGCATTGGGTTTATTTTTTAAAATAAAAGATACTTTCCGTTAAGAAAGTATCTTTTGAGAAATTATTATTTTCTGAAATTACAAACTATCACGAAGTGATTTAACTGTATCGTGACCTTGCTGAATTTCACTTCTTTGTGTTCTGATGATTGCTAACAAATCGCCCGGGATGTCTTCCGAATGTTCCAGCACTTCGTCGTATGTTTTCTTTGCGACATCTTCACCGAACTCACAGGAATTCAAAATTGTTTTTCTGTTTTTTTCGGTAAGGGCTGCTTTCACATCCATCCAGGCACGGTAAAATTTACCTGAAAGCGTGGTTTCATCGCGGTCTGGTGCTTCGTTTGTGAACGGAATATGTTTTCTCAATTCTTCTCCATAGCCTTTGCTTTGAAGACAAAATTTAGTGAAGATTGTTTGAAGATCCGCATCAGTAGTTTCTTCTGCAGCTCTTTTATATCCTTCGAATCTGTCGTTATTAATGATAACCAGTGCACTCAGTGCTTTGGTGGTTTTTTCGCTTACTGTTTCCATGATTATTTATTTTAGTTAAAATTACAGTCGCCTTCCTCAATTTAATCCTTCTTTTGATGTGCGACTTATTAAAAGAAAATCAATTTATGTACCACAGAAAAAAATATCAGATAGAATTTTTTGAGTGTTATAAATTAATTCGCATTGAATCAGGATGCCTTTCTTTTGCTTGTTAAACTCGCCTGTAATGCAGCCATAAGGTCGTCCTTCTTCGTGTGAACAATCCTCATCTTTTTCGGAGCGGTTTTTTTCTTTCCTTTGGATTTGTCCTTTATTATTTTGAGAAGTTTTCCTGTATATGAATCTTTGTATTTTTTGATATCAAACTTTTCTGTTAATTGATCAATTAGTTTGAGGGCCATTGTATGTTCTTTGGTTTTAGCTTTTGTAACAGGTGGAACCTGAATATCCTTCATTTCACGAATCTCTTCTTCAAAACGAATCCTGTTCAGCACAATCACTTTTCCGTAAGGCTTCAGAATGGCAAGTCCTTCTTTATTTCTCATAACAAATGTGGTAACTCCAACTTTTCCGGAATCAGCAAGTGCATCTCTTAATAGTCCGTATGCTTTTTCCCCGGATTTGTCGGGTTCAAGGTAATAGGGTTGTTCGTAATAAATACTGGCGATTTCAGACTCTTTTACAAAATTCTGAATTTCGATGGTTTTTGTTTTTTTTGCATCTGCATTTTCGAAATCGCTTTTGTCGAGCACTACATAATTGTCATCCAGTTTATAACCTTTAACGATGTTCGCGTATTCAACCTCCTTACCCGTGTTTTCATTCACGCGTTTAAATTTTATATTTGACAGATCCTTACTGTCAAGCATATCGAGGTCGAGTGAACTGCTTTGCACTGCAGATTGAATTTTAACCGGGATGTTGATGAGGCCGAAACTGATCGCGCCCGTCCAAAGAGATCTTGCCATTGTAGTATAGGATTGATTCTATGAATTAAATTCTAATATTGTGCCATGAGGCAGGCAAATGGAGCTTATCTCAGGGATTAAATCGTAGAGTTTTATCTACATGATGAAAGTGGTTATTTTCTGTGCTTATTCAGTGCGCCTGTAAATTGGCGGCATGCGTTTATTGGCCATTTATTTGGAGCATAATCGCTGAACAAAAATCCAATGTCATGAAAAAAATGATCTACCCAATTTTTATTTTTACCTCCGTAGTGTTTTCTGCTTGTGAAGGCGGGCAATATGATTCCAGTGGAAATGGGGCTGTTATCCGTGAAACAAACAAAGATGATATGGATCAGTTGGAAGGCAAGGATGGCGATAAAGTGACGATTCCTAATAGTGGAACGGACAAGCATTCAGACGGCGATCCGGGTCATACTGCTGATCCTACCGATTCTACACATTTAAACAATCATCACGGGCCACATTAAATGCCTGAAGGTCCTTCTATCTATATTTTAAAAGAAGAAACCCAGCAATTTAAGAATAAGAAAATACTCCGCATTGAAGGAAATACGAAAGTAGATCATACACATCTGGAGGGGAAGAAAATTCTTGAATTAAAAAGTTGGGGAAAGCATTTCCTTCTGTGTTTCAAAAATTCTTTTATCCGGATTCACCTGTTGATGTTTGGCAGCTATAGGGTAAATGAACGAAGAGAAAATCCGGTAAGACTCAGTTTGAGGTTTAAAAACGGCGAATTGAATTTTTATACTTGTTCTGTTAAATACCTGGAGGAAGATGTTTATTCTTTTTACGACTGGTCCGTTGATCCCATGTCCGAGGATTGGGATCCCGATTATGTGTATAAACTTGTCCGTTCAAATCCCGATCGGATGATTTGTGATGTTCTGATGGATCAGGAAATTTTCTCCGGAGTGGGTAACATTATCAAGAATGAGGTTCTTTTTTTAACCAGGGTTCACCCGGAAAAACTAGTGAGGGAATTAAAACCAAAAAAAATAAAGGAGATAATTAAAACATCGTGTTCTTACTGTTTTGATTTTCTTAAATGGAAGCGTGCATTTGTCCTGAGGAAACATTGGCTGATTTACAAAGCGAAGGTTTGTCCGGAGTGTGCGGGTGCTGTGACTTTAAGGCATACAGGGAAAGGAAAGAGAAGGACTTTCTTTTGTGAAAGATGTCAGGTTCTTAAATGATTATTGGAAGTGAATTTTAATTCCAGCTCCCAGTTTAATTATATCAGCGAGGCTTAGGTATTCTTGATTTTTATAATAACTGAAGATATAAAGATCATTTGTGTTCGCTTCCAGGAAAAGGCTTGCCAAAGGTTGCTCGTTTTTTTTCATCAGTGTCAATTCACTTGAAAGTGCAGGATGAAAACGAAATGCGGAAGTCCACCAATAGTAATCCTTTGGATACATATCTTTTGGCCAGAATACGTAATATTTATTTCCCCAATGGTAGGTGATGAAGAAAGTTGGATTGAGTGGTTTCCATTGGACGTTTCTATGTTTTAAAAAAAATGGCTGGTAGGAATATTTTAAAGTATTTATATGAAGTTTACCACCGAATTCTGAAGGAACATATCCATAATGAAGGCTTAGAGTGGTTTTAGTGGTAACTGAACTTCCTACACCAATGCTTGCGAAACCCATACTGCCGGCGTACTGTCCGGTTAGATAGGTGGGGCGGAAACGTTCGGAAAGTTTCTGCGAGAAGATACATTCCGAAGAAAACAAAATCAATATCAGAAGTGAAAGATGCTTCATGTTAATAGTCTACTAGTGTTTTCACGATTTTCCCTTTACTGATCTCTAGAAGGATGAATTTCCTCTTACCAACGGAGTTGCTGTTAATATACCTTACACCATCATTAAAAGGGTATCCATCACCCATGTTATGGAGATGCCCATGCAGGGAAACAAGAATGCCGGGCGCATTTTTAATGGAAGTGGTATAGTCAGAAATCAATTCACTGTCGAAGTCTGTACTGTAAGGTGGTACATGAGAAACAGGTATTGTATGAGTTACCCCTGCTTCTTCGGTAAATTCACCTCTCAGCCAGTTCATATCAGGTACGGATCCGTTAAAACGATACTCTCTGCTATTTGAATTGTGAAAGACAAATTTTACGCTATCGAATACAAAGCTGAAGTTTAGATCACCGTACATTTTTTTATACACTTCATCTCCGTTAGAAATTATATCATGATTCCCAATAACAGATATATAGGGAACTTTCATCTGTGAAAATATTTCATGGATCCATTCGAATTCGTTGAGTACTCCAAAATCTGAAATGTCTCCTGCAAGAATCATCATATCAATTCCATCCATTGTATTGACTTTTTCTTTTAGCAGCTCAGCTTCATCGTAAACTCGCTGAGAGTCACCGGTAAATACAATTCGGATTGTATCGTCCTGGTTCCCATTCAAGAGTAGCCAGTTAATGTTCTTTTTGTTAATAGCAATGGGGGAATTTTCGTCGAATGATTGATTTGGGCTGTACTCAAACATCTCGCAGGATACGATCAGAAACAAAATCGGACAAAGGAGATAGAAGTAAGTCCTTGCTTTTTTATATATGCCTCGCACAATTTTCATGGATGGGCTCTGAGAATTTTTAGCAAAACTTTTTCGTCGCTCGTCCAGCCGGTAAGATTATCATCCTTTTCAATTCTGTCGAGTTGTTTCATGTAGGCGCTTAGTGATTGACCTTCGTACAGGTTGATGATGAGTGGGTGAACGTAATATTTTTTGCAAACTGTTCGTGTGTTACCCAGTTTCTCGCTGACGAAATCCAGTGCCTCAAGCAGTTTTTTCTTGCGTTCATTCACAGAGGAAGATTCACCTAGTTGCTGAAATGCACGCAATGCGTTGAGTGTTCCTGCCCAGGTGCGAAAATCCTTGGCGGTAAAAGCTTCCCCTGTGATTTCCTGAATATATCGGTTAACCATTCCTGAATCAATTGTATGCGAAACACCGTCTTCATCATAGTACTGGAACAATTCCTTTCCGGGAATCTCTCTGCACTGTTTTATAATTCTGGCGAGTTTTCTGTTCTGTAAATTGATTTTATGTACAATACCCTTTTTGCCTTTAAATGAAAATTTGACGGAATCGCCCGAAATTTTCACATGCTGATCTTTCAGAGTAGTGAGTCCATAGGAACCGTATATTTTTTCATATTCATTGTTCCCGATACGGATATAAGTTCTCTCCATCACTGAAATAACAGTAGCTAGTACTTTTTTAAAACAGAGTGTTCGTTTGGAAAGATCCTGTTCGATCTGGAGTCTCAGGATTGGAAGTTTTTCGCCGAATGAAAGAAGTCTGCTGAACTTTGTATGATTTCTGATTTCGTTCCAGAGAGAGTGATATTTATATTGCTTTCGTTTTCTTTTATCCACTCCGGTAGCCTGTATGTGACCGTTATCGAAATTGCAGATCCAAACGTTCTCCCAGGCAGGAGGAATGACAATCTTTCGGATCCTATCGATGATGTTCTTATCAAGGATTCGTTTTCCCTGCGACAGATAAATGA
>JALYRR010000070.1:10727-15862 GCA_030855265.1 Bacteroidota bacterium
GATAAATGAAGCCTTTACCTTTTTTGAGGCGTTTGATTCCGGGATTACTATCATTCACATACAATAGATTAACTGCCTCAGCACATTTAATAGAATCATTTGCGATGAGATGCATTTCAGAAGCAGTTATGGCAATATTTGTATTTAACATCTGATAATTTATTATGTCTGAGTAGCCTCTTTCAGAATTTGCATATTTTCCAGAGGCAAAAGCGTTCGGGATTTCCTGAATGATTCAATTACTTCCAGCGCATTGTTTCTTAAAGGAAGGTTTTTAATTTCCTCGTATGAGAACCATCTGGCTTCAAGTGAATGTTTATCAGCGAATGTTTTTATGTTGTTATCCAATGCGATTCCATGATAAAATAAATGCATTTTGTCTTTTAGTAAACCACTGATGTATCGAAAGAAAAACAATCCCTTCACGGCAATTCTGCAGCCTGCTTCTTCCTGAGTTTCGCGCACGGCGGCATCCTCCGGATCTTCTCCGGGATCCACTTTGCCGCCGGGCAAATACCATTTTCCTCTCCACTTGTTAGACGCTTCACAAACCATAAGATATTTATCTTCCCTCTCGATTAGCGCAAAACTCAACACCTTCAGCTTAGTTAACATAAGCTACTTTTTTGGAGGGTTACTGTAAATGCTATCTCTCTTCATATCCTGAGGTTCATTGCTATTCGCTTTTTTGATCCTTTCATCTTTATTCTGTTGTCTGTTTTGCTCAGCTGACTTTTCGGAATTGTTTTTATTTGTATTCTGATCCGGGTTTTTATTCAAAGAATCCTTCTGCTGATTGGGGCTTTTTTTAGTGCTGTCCTGGGAAATTATTTTCCCGTTTTGGTCGTAATACATTGTATCCTGAGAGGTGTTTTTTCTCGGTTTATTCTCCTGCGCTGTTGCTACTGATAGTATGCAACTCATAGCTATTGTGATCCAAATTGTTTTCATCTTCATATATTTTTATACTAGTTATAGATGGAAAAGCGTGCCAACCTGTAGTTGAATTCCTTTGTGGCAAAAGGATTTGTCGGGAAGCCCCCTGTTGAGAATGATATACCACATGTTGTGTAAAACCCATCCCTAGATTTAGCAATGACTGTTGTTCAGATAAACTGAATAAAATATTTAGAAGATTTTCTCTTTTTAAAAATTGAGGTGGGGTTTTTGTTTTATTAACTCAAAATAATTAAAAATGAATCAATCACTCAATCATCAGCAAGTTTGTCCGGGCGACAAGCCATCCTTTATATACTGGGCATTTGTAATGGATATTAGTCCTGAACAATTGAATGCGGCAATATTAGAGACGGGAAGTCTTGATGCGGATGTATTGTCCCAGCATGTTTCGAAAGATAAATCTTTTTTTTACCTAAAGATGTTTATCAAAGCAAGTTGGTTCTCCTTCCGCTCCCGATTTTATAAAGAAAATTCAATTTACTATTCATAAACCAAATACGATTATGGACTCACACGAAAAAACCCAATTAAAAACACTTGCCGCTTGTATGAACAAATTGCAAAACGATGGCTTTCAGGAAAATTTCATGGTGAAAGAACGCGGATTATGCGCTCTCGATGCTGACAAAACCTATTCTGCTGAAGAAGTAAAAATTGTTAATTTTTATAGATTTGAAGGCGAGAGCGATCCAGCTGACAGTGCCATTCTATATGCGATTGAAACGAATGACGGATTACGTGGAATGTTGTCAGATGCCTACGGGCCGTATGCCGACAGTAAAGTGACCAAGTTTATTGCTGATGTAGAAGAGATCATGAAGAAAACAACACCGGGAGAAAAAATTTAACTATTAATTTTATTTAAAACAGGATGAGAGCAAACTAATGTTCTCATTTTTTTTATTTCCAAATATGCAACGAAATTCAACCAAGTTAGTAAAGTTGTTGACGGAGAAAAAGCTGACCCTTGCCTTGGCCGAAAGCATGACCTGCGGATTGGCTGCACATCAATTGTCAGCTGTTTTCGGGACTTCCGAAGTTTTCCTGGGATCTATTGTCTGCTATACTCCTGAAATGAAATGTCAGACACTCGGAGTTTCACCATCACTTATTAAAAAACACACTGCCGAATCTCCTGAAGTGACGGATTTACTCGCCATTAGTTTGAAGAAACAAATCAATGCTTCTATTTATGCAGCGATTACCGGTCTTGCTTCAAGGGGAGGAAGTGAGAGTAAAAACAAACCAGTCGGGACGGTTTTTTTCTCAGTTTACTATAAGAAAAAAATGTACAGGGAAACGCTTTTGTTCATCGGAGGTCCATTGCAGGTAAGGAAAAAGGCCTGCAAGGAATTGTATGCTTTCATTGGATCGGTTGTTGCAAAAAACGCATAAAAAAACCTCCTGTTTTCAGGAGGTTTCTTTTTTTCAATGATTCTTTTATCGATTTCGATTTCTGTTATTATCATTTCCTGAGTTTCGGCGTGATTGATTTCTGTTATCCTCTTTTCCGCTGTTTCTGCCAGAGTTTCGACTGTTTTCGTTTCGGTCATTTTCATTTCCTCCAAAGCTTCTTTCATCACGGGAGTAATTTCCTTCATAGCTGCCACGACCATCATTTCCAAGATATCCCCTTTCATAATCCTGGTCATCTTCATATTGATTGTACTCATTGTAACCTGTGTTCTGATTCCTGTCGTTTTCAGATCTGTATCTTCCACCGTTGTAATTGCCACCATTCTGACCACGGTATCCGGAGTTTCCATAACCTTCATTAAATTGTTTGTTGCCACGGAACTCTCCGTTTCCTTCACCACCATAGGTTGATCCGGAATATCCGCTTCCTTCAAAATCATCATCATTCTGGTTGTGCTGACCGTATACCTGGTTTCCGAAACCTTGGGTATTATAGCTGCTGCGGTTTCCATAATACTGGTTTTCCTCTTCATTAAAGAAACCCTTTTCATTGTTGGTGGGACGACGATCAGACCTTTGCTGATTATCTGTGTAATGGGAATTATTGTTCCTCCCGTAACTGTTCCGGTTTTGATCATTTTCCCTGCCTTGGTTTCTTTCGTTGTATTCATTCCCATAGGATTTTCGGCTATTTCTTCGCTCATCATTTTGATTTCCGAAATTCTGATTGGATCGTCCGGAATTCCTGTTTTCATTTCCCTGATAATTTCTATCATTATTGTCGCGCCGGGAGTTTTCACTCGAATTCCCCTGGTATTGGTTGTTCTGGTTTCTTTGTGAACCATAACCCTGATTGCCTTCTCCCATTTGATTTCCATCGCGTTGATGGTAGCCTCTTTCCGAGGAATCCTCTTCATGGCGTTGATTGTCATAATTCTGATTTCCAAAGCCCTGATTCCTGTTTTGAAGCCTGGTTCTGTTATGGTTGTGATTATCGTAACTCATCAGGTTCTCGTTAGAGACCTGATCGAACTGATCGTTTTCTTTTTTGTTATTTCCAAAGTGTGAACCATGTGAATCTTCCTCATCTTTCAATGATTGGCTCTCGCGTTTATGACTTTTGGAAGGCCCCGAATTGGAGATTTTCGATTTTGAAGAATAGGTATTCGAATGAGAGGAATCATTTTCTGAATCCTGATCATCATATTCTTCCTTGTGTTTTGAAAGGTTAGATCCGTTTTTTTCAGACAGATCACCAGAGCCCGATCTTTTATCGTCGCGGTCTTTGTTGGTTGTTTTTGAATTTCCCATTTTGATAGATTTTTTTGGTTTTACGTAACTGATAAATAGCAGAAAGTATTATACCAATTGCAGAGATCGCCTGGGTTGTTTACTATTATTGGGATACAAGAGGTGTTTTGTAAATTCCTTGCAGGAAGGATGAGAAGGAATTTTCCCAAACGTGTAAACTCTGATCAGAATTAATAAGAGAATTTCTAATTTACCGGCTTTGAAAATCTTCCCAGTTTTGGGAAATACTTTCCTCAAATTCCCCGATATGGGGTTGACGGAATTGTTGAGCATAATAAATCCCTTGTATTTTAAAGGGTTTAAAGTTTGGCATGTTTTTGACATATTCATTAAAAGAAATTAAAAAATTATAAAGAATTTGTTTTGTTTTGTTTGTTTGTGGAAAATCAGGTGTGCGAAAGCAAACCTGATTTTTTTTATGAATTATGGATCTAACTACCGGATACCCTTTTTGGCTCATTAAAAATGGCCTTCCCTATACTTACCCTAAACTTGAAAGTTCAGTTCAAGTGGATGTGGCTATAATCGGAGGTGGTATATCCGGAGCATTAACGAATTATTATCTGTCAAAAGCCGGAATGGATTGTTTAGTGGTTGATGCACGAACCATCGGATTAGGCAGCACCTGTGCAAGCACCTCCTTACTTCAATATGAACTGGATAATTCTCTCACGGAGCTTTCCGAACAGATCGGATTTCAGAAAGCAAGCCGGGTTTATCAATTGTGTTCTGATTCCATTGATACCCTTGAAACAATATGTCTTGATATTAAATTTCAGGATTTTGACCGCAATCAGAGTTTATACTTTGCAGCAACTAAAAAAGACAATTCCTGGTTAAAGGATGAGTTTGAA
Organism: Bacteroidota bacterium; assembly: GCA_030855265.1. Lineage (GTDB taxonomy): Bacteria > Bacteroidota > Bacteroidia > 2-12-FULL-35-15 > 2-12-FULL-35-15 > 2-12-FULL-35-15. Next base: position 15,269 of record JALYRR010000070.1, read on the forward strand.
ATCCGGAAACGCGCCGGATTCGGTGTGCAATTACTACAGCAGAAAGAAATTGAAAAAAAATTCGGATTTAAAGCTCCTTCCGCCATTTTATCTGAACAGGGAGCAACGATGAATGCTTATATGTTTACGCATGCTTTGCATCAGGCAAGTATCAAGCAAGGAGCATCAGTCTATGACCGGTCAACTGTTACTCATATCAGCTACAAACGAAGTTCGGTGATCCTGCAGATGAAAAACGGTTGTCAGATTAAAGCCAAAAATATTGTGAATGCAAGCGGATATGAGATTACGGAATTCATTGAAAAGAAAATTGTTAAACTGCATTCCACGTATGCTCTCGTGTCGGAGCAATTAGGAAAAAAATCTCTGCCCTGGAAAAATGCGGTTCTGTGGAATACGGCGGATCCTTACCTTTACATCCGACAAACAAATGATAATAGAATCATTGTAGGAGGTCGGGATGAAGAATTTTTTAATCCGACAAAAAGAGATAAAATGATTAAAAAGAAATCCCTTCAACTCCGTCATGATTTCAATAAACTATTTCCCGATGTGGAAATGATCCCTGAATTCAGCTGGACAGGTACGTTTGGT
>JALYRR010000253.1 GCA_030855265.1 Bacteroidota bacterium
CCGGGAGGACCAGATGACATAACAGGAACAGATGCAAACGGGCGTTATTACATTGATATTATTTCATTTCATTATTATCCGTTTAACGGGACGCAAACCCGTGCGCAGGTCATTTCCAAATTGACTTCCGCTGGTTCCCTAAAAGATAACCTGGTCATACTGAATTCACGAATTGCTAATGCAAATACCTATCATGGGCGAACAGGAGCAAACGCCTTAAAAACAGCAATTACAGAGGCGAATGTAAATTACAAGAACAGCCTTACTGATAACCTTTCCACTATGGGAGCGAACAGTTTTATAGGCGGACAATTCGTAGCCGAAATGCTGGGAGTTGGAATGAAAAACAAAGTTGAGATTATTAATATTTGGAGTGTTGTAGAAGGAAATTCCACGGAGTTCAATATTGGATATATTGATAAAGTTACCGGAAATAAAAAACCATTGTATCATCATTTTAAATTACTAGCTGATAATTTCAAAGGAAATTATATCACAGCTACCGACAATGTAACCAATGTAAAAACCATGGCCAGTCAGAATGGAACTCAGATCGCTGTGATGATCATGAACCAAGAACTCACAGGCAGCTTAAATTACACCTTACGGCTAAACACAGGAACTGTAACCGGAACCAACCCTTTGAAGATAAATATAAATGCAGGGATCGCATTGCAGTATTCTGATGTAATTGTAAATCAATCCAGCACATTGCTTGTATTCAACTCTTCCGGCGTTCTGATAAAAAAGTGTGAATATTCACTTGCCAATCATGCCATGCTAAATATTGGTCCGACCTGCGTAGATTATTTAGCATCTCCTCTGCCTGTGACATTGCTTTCTTTTACAGCTAAGCTGGAGAGTCAGAGCCGTGTTGTTTTTGACTGGGCAACAGCATCGCAAACCAATAATGATTTTTTCAGCATCGAGAAAACTACAGACGGAATTCATTTTGAAACCATAGCAGTGGTGGATGGTGCGGGTACCAGTAACCAAACTCTCACATACACAACAAATGATGAGCAGCCAAGCAAAGGTGTTTCTTATTACAGGTTAAGACAAACGGATTTTGACGGTCAAAGTGAAGCATTTGGAATGGAGGAAATCAGGATAGGAATGGAAGAAACAGAATTTGTAGTTTATCCGAATCCTTTTAATGGCCTTGATCTTTCTATCAGCATTACGACTCATGCGAACAATGAAAAACTGCGGCTTGTTTTATATGATGTACAGGGAAGAAAAGTTTGGGAAAAGAATCACTTTTTTGAAGAATCGGGATCACGAACCATAGAGATGGATCTTTCTGAACGTCTTCCTGCCGGGATGTATTTCCTGAATGCTGTGTCCGGAAAACAGAAGTTCAATCAAAAGCTAATTGTTAATTAAGATTTCAATATTATTTATTATTACAATGCGGTCAGATCAATCTGACCGCATTTTTTTTGCCAAAAAGCCAAGATATTAAAAGGGGGTCCCGGCTATCTTTTTCTCCTTTCCACCGAATTTTTCCCGCTACCGGATTTAGCCATAATAACTTTATGATCAATTCTAAATCTGCCTCGTATGTCAAAATTTTACCTCCGTATAAAAGCGCAATTTTCTACTTGTCTGGCCATCAGTTTTCTCTTTCTAATGGGAATAAACTCAAATACAATTGCACAGACGTTTCCTGCAGGATTCAGCCAGGTAAAGATTGCCACTATTTACTATCCCACTTCCATGGCGATGGCGCCCGACGGAAGGATATTTGTAACGGAAAAAGCAGGGAAAGTAAAGATCATCAAGAACGGTGCTGTGCTCCCGACAAATTTCCTCTCTGTGAATGTGGATCAGTTAAATGAGCGCGGACTCAGCGGAATTTGTCTTGATCCGAATTTCAGCAGTAACAAGTATGTCTATATATTTTATACGACTCAATCCTCCCCTATTCATAATCGTTTAAGTCGCTTCACTGCAAACGGAGATGTGGCACTTGCGGGAAGTGAAGTACAGATCATGAATTTCGAACCACTTTTAAATTCAATCCATAACGGTGGTGGAATGGCATTCGGTCCGGATGGAAAACTATACCTCGCTATCGGCAATGACAATGTCAACAGCTACTCACAGGATCTGAGTAATTACAAAGGAAAAGTATTGCGCATAAATGCAGATGGAAGTGTGCCTTCCGGAAACCCTTACACTTCACCAGAAGCTGCAAAAAGAATCTGGGCATACGGTTTACGCAATCCATGGTCCATTGATATTCAGCCTGGCACCGGAAGGATTCTGGTAAATGAAGTTGGCGAAGGAGCCTGGGAAGAGATCAATGATGCCACAGTTGCAGGAAGAAATTTCGGCTGGCCGGGATCAGAAGGTTACACTTCAAATCCTTCCTACAGAACCCCTCTTTACGCTTATCCTCACGGAGCCGGAAACAGCAACGGTTGTGCGATCACCGGAGGGGCTTTCTTTAATCCTTCCTCAACAAATTACCCTGCCATGTACAACGGCAAATATTTCTTTATTGATTATTGTAATCACTGGATCAATTATCTCGATCTGAGCGGACCAACTCCTGTTAAAACAACCTTTGCCTCCAACCTTGCCGGTGCTTTGAATTATATCAAAGTTGGAAAAGATGGCAACTTGTATTATTTCAGTATCAGTCAGAACGGACTGTACCGCATATCCTATTCAAACACAAATGCTCCTACCATAACTTCCAATCCAAACAGCCAGACTATTCCCGCAGGTCAGAATGTAACATTCAGCGTGTCTGCATCCGGGGCCACCCCGCTTAGCTATCAATGGAAAAAGAATGGTGCAAACATTTCGGGTGCAACAAGCGCCAACTATACGATCACAAACGTAAATTCCACACATGCCGGGCAATATTCAGCCACTGTCACCAATGCATATGGAAATGCCACAAGCTCCCAGGCAACACTAACTGTTACAGCATTCAATGCAAAACCCGTTGCGACAATTAGCACGCCGGCAGCAGAAACGCTATACAGAGGTGGTGATGTAATCAACTTCTCAGGAAGTGCGACAGATACGGAAGATGGAACATTACCAGCTGCTGCATTCAACTGGTATGTGGAATTCAGACATGATATGCATGTGCATCCTGGGCCCTATATTCCTCCGGGAGTAAAAACTGGCTCTTTCTCTATTTCTCAGACCGGTGAATTATCTGCGAATGTGTTTTACCGTTTGGTCCTGTATGTAACAGATTCTGATGGATTAAAAGATACAACTTATGTTGACATTCAACCAAAGAAAGCAAATCTCAGCCTTGCAACACAACCTACAGGACTTCAGATTCTTCTGGACGGACAGCCTCATACGACTCCTTATACAGTGCAGGCTGTTTCGGGAATGATCCGGACACTTAATGTAAATACACCACAAAGTCTGGGAGGAAATAATTATACATTCTCTCACTGGCTTCATAGCGGTGCTGCAAGTCAGAATATACTCACTACCGACAATAACACTACATACACGGCCGTGTTTACCAATAGCGGTACATCAACAGGATGCAGCGCAACCGGAACCATCACGCGTGATTATTGGGCCGGATTTACAGGCGCATCCGTTTCTGAAGTACCTGTAGGAACAACTCCCACAAGCACAAGCAGCCTGACCATTTTTGAAGGTCCTTCCAATGTCGCAGATAATTATGGAAGCCGGATCAGAGGATATATTTGTCCGCCCGCCACAGGAAACTTCGTCTTCTGGATCGCAAGTGATAATGGAAGTGAATTGTGGTTAAGCACGACGGACAATCCCGCCAACAAAGTAAAGATCGCTTATGCAAGTTCGTATACAAATCCGAGGGAATGGACAAAATATCCGACGCAGCAATCTGCTCCAATTGCACTTACTGCCGGAACAAAATATTACATCGAAGCAATTCACCGAGAAGGAACACAGGGTGATCATTTGTCAGTAGGCTGGAAATTGCCTAGTGGTGTGATGGAACGTCCTATCCCGGGTTCAAGGCTCTCTCCTTTTACAACTGCTCCTGGGGCAGCTCCTGTTGTAAGTATAACCTCTCCTGCAAATGGAACAAGTTATTCCACACCTGCAAACATTACTATCACCGCCAACGCAACTACAAGCGCTGGAACAATTACAAAAGTTGAATTTTACCAGGGGACCACCAAAATTGGTGAGGACCTTACTTCGCCCTATTTATATACATGGACCAATGTAACATCAGGTACCTATAATTTAAAAGCAGTTGCGACAAACAGCGGTGGACAAACCGGAAATTCATCAGTTGTTACAGTAACTGTTGCTAGTTGTGCAACTCCGATAATAACGGCAAATGGTCCTACCACGATGTGCTCAGGTTCAGTTGTATTAAAAACAACCAGTGAATCAGGTAGCATGTACCAATGGAAAAAGAATGGAACTGATATTTCCGGAGCAACCGCTTATACATACACAGCCTCCAGTTCAGGAGATTACCAGGTAAAGGTCATCAGAGGGTCTTGTATTTCCTGGTCTGCTCCTACTACCGTAACAATACAAAATGGTCTTAGTGCCTCCATTACACCGGGAGGGCCGACATCATTCTGTCCCGGCCAAAATGTGAAGTTGTACGCGAATACATGTTCAGGATATACCTATCAATGGAAAAAGAATAACGCAAACATAGCCGGTGCAAATGCATCTGTGTAT
>JALYRR010000254.1 GCA_030855265.1 Bacteroidota bacterium
GTTATGGGCATTGAAGAAAAAAGACAATCTCTTGGCAAACACATTGATATCCAACCCCTTATCGATAGCTGCCTGAAGATATGCTTTTCCATTCGCAAGCGTAAATGCCAGTTCCTGAACGGCAGTTGATCCTGCTTCCCGGATGTGGTAACCGGAGATAGAAATGGTATTCCACTTCGGGACTTCTTTACTGCAATATTCAAAAATATCTGTAATAATTCGCATGCTGGGCTTCGGGGGATAAATGTAAGTACCGCGTGCTGCATACTCTTTCAGAATATCGTTCTGAATCGTTCCGGAAATTTTTTTCAGATCAGCACCTTGCTTTTTTGCAAGGGCAATGTACATCGACAAAAGTATAGAAGCTGTAGAGTTGATCGTCATGGAAGTGGTGATGTCTTCCAGCTTTATCTTATCAAATAATATCTCAATGTCTTTCAATGAATCGATCGCTACGCCTGCTTTTCCTACTTCACCGTCTGCGAAGCTGTGATCACTGTCATACCCGATCTGGGTTGGAAGATCAAATGCGACAGACAAACCGGTGGTTCCGTTGTTCAATAAATAATGATAACGCTTGTTGGATTCTTCAGCCGTGGAAAAACCGGCGTATTGCCGCATGGTCCAGAATTTACTTCTGTACATCGTGGATTGTACACCTCTTGTATAAGGAAATTCTCCGGGCTCTTCTTCTTCAACATTCAGCTTCGGATACACTCGTTTGATTTCGAGTGATGAATCTGTTAAAAATTTCGCTTTTCTTTCCTGCTCCTTCATAATATATTCGCAATTCGTTAAGATTCGTTCTTCGTTTGATTAAAAATCTTTGCCGATCTCTTTTTTAATTCCTTCAATAGCCGACTTGGTTGGCATTTCCGTTAACTGGGAAGCTACATTGATTACAGCCTGAGCAAAGTCCATTGCGCTTGCATCCGGGCTTACCCGCGAGGCAGCAATGTTGATCAGTTTATTTGTTTCTTCTTTTGCTCTTACAACTGCGTCCCATGATTTATTGCTCATATAGATCTGCTGTGAAAGATTATGCTCGAATTCACTCCTAATTGTCTTCAGTAATTCAGCCTGAAAATGTGCAGCAGATCCCGTTTTGTTTAATCTCATTACAATACTGTTTGGGTTGATCCTTTCCAGGAACAAGATCACACGCTCATAGGCCTGGAGGCGAATTGGTGTGATAACGGTTTGATTCGCCAGTTTCAGATCAAGAACTTTTTTCCGGCTGTCGTGATCAAGAAAATTCTTCACTAAATAATACGTCGTTATAAAAACGATACCTGCAGGAAGAATAATCTTTATTATTTCGAATGTCTGGTCCACCATGTTGTAGCTTTTAAAGTATTTACGAGGCTAAATATCGTAATTTTTTTGCGAATCTGATTTTGGATCTGCAAGGTGAACCAAGCATAATTTTATTTAAACTTGCATACAAATCAATTTACTGCATGTACAGAGAAATAAACGACTTTATCACTGACTGGTCCTATGAATCCGGATCAACAATTAATGTATTTAAAAATATAAGCAACGAGGCCCTCAACAGGAAAGGCCATGAAAATGTAAGAAGTATGGCCGTGCTGACCTGGCACATTACAATCACATTAAGTGAAATGCTCAAAAAGGCCGGACTTGATGTTTCAGGGCCGGATGAGCACAGCGCAGCCCCTTCGGATATTCATGAAATAATTGAAGCGTATGAAAAATCTGCTCAGTCTGTTTCTGAACAGGTAAAAAAACAATGGTTGGATTCTAACCTGCCGGAAGAGGTTCCGATGTATGGTGAAACCTGGAAAAAAGGCGTAGTTCTGGCGATTCTGATCAGGCATCAGGCGCATCACCGCGGACAACTTACAATTCTAATGAGACATGCCGGACTAAAAGTTCCGGGAGTTTACGGACCATCCAAAGAAGAGTGGCTGCAAATGAATATGCCTCCAATGGAGTAGATGGTCGTTAAGAATGCCCTTCTCATCTTAATTATCAGCGTGCCTTGTGACAATTTTATTAGTTTTGTGTTCTCAACTCCATCATATGAGCAAATTATCGGACAGGATCAACAATTTAGCTGAGTCACAAACACTGGCCATGGCGAAAAAAAGCCGTGAACTTCAGGCACAGGGAAAAGACATCATCAGCCTCAGTATCGGTGAGCCGGATTTTGATACTCCTCAATTCATTAAGGATGCAGCAAAGCGTGCCATTGATAATAACATAACCCGTTATACTCCTGTTGCAGGAATCCAGGAATTGCGCAAAGCCATTTCTGAAAAATTTAAACGCGACAATCAACTCAACTATACACCTGAACAAATCATCGTTTCAACAGGGGCTAAACAATCCATTGCCAATATCATCCTGAGCATGGTTAACCCGGGTGAAGAAGTGATCGTTCCTGTTCCATATTGGGTAAGTTATATTGAAACCATTAAGCTCGCCGAAGGGACAGCAATCACCATTCCTACATCAGTAGAGAATAATTTCAAGATCAACCCGGAACAATTAAAAAAAGCGATCACTCCCAAATCGAAACTGATCGTGTTCAGTACTCCCTGCAATCCAAGCGGATCCGTATATACAAAGGATGAATTAAAAGCTCTTGCAGATGTGATAATTCAATTCCCTGATCTCTATGTTATTTCTGATGAGATCTATGAGTATATAAATTTCGTGGGGAAACATGAAAGTATTGCTCAGTTTGATTTCATCTATGACAGAGTGATCACCGTAAATGGTGTTTCAAAAGGCTTCGCAATGACAGGCTGGAGAATCGGATACATTGGTGCGCCATTGTGGATCGCACAGGCTTGTGAGAAAATGCAGGGACAGTTTACTTCAGGTACTTCCTCTATCTCTCAGATGGCGTCTCTTGAGGCGATCAAAGCAGAACCTTCTGTAACTTATGAAATGCGTGATGCTTTCCATAGAAGAAGAGACCTCGTATTAAAGCTTCTGAAAGAAATTCCCGGGATGAAAACCAATACACCCGACGGGGCTTTTTATGTGTTTCCTGATATCTCTTCCTACTTCGGTAAATCATTCGGCAAGCACCACATCAAAAACTCCAATGATCTTAGTATGTTCCTGCTGGATGAAGGAAATGTTGCACTTGTTTCAGGCGATGCTTTCGGTGATGATAACTGCATCCGGTTTTCTTACGCAACTTCAGAAGCAAGAATTACAGAAGCGGTTAAACGCATGAAAGAAGCGTTTGCAAAGCTGAGTTAGTATGGCAGAAAAACAACCCGATATAAAAAAAATTTTCCAGTCGTTCGATAAACTGAATGTCCTTATCATCGGTGATGTTATGATCGATTCATACATGTGGGGACAAGTAAACCGCATTTCTCCTGAAGCCCCTGTTCCGATTGTTTCTGTAAATAAAAAAGATGATCGCCTCGGCGGAGCAGCTAATGTTGCACTGAACATTCAGGCCATGGGCGCAACACCATTTCTTTGTTCGGTAACAGGAAATGACAAAGCATCCGGTCTTTTCACTGACCTTCTTAAAAAACAAAAGATCTCCTCTGAAGCTATCATCAAAAGCAAGGACAGAACCACGACAGTTAAAACCAGGATCATCGGAAACAATCACCAGATGCTTCGTGTGGATGAGGAAGTAATCAGCCCACTCAATAAAAAGGAAACCACCGAAATCCTTCTTGTGATCAAAGAAATCATTGCGAAGAAAAAGATCGATGTTATTATTTTTGAGGATTATGATAAAGGCTGTATCACGCCGGAACTGATCAAAGCAGTAGTTGAACTCGCTTCAAAAAAGAAGATTCCGACAGTGGTAGATCCTAAAAAAAATAATTTCAGAGCATACAAAGGCGTTAGTTTATTTAAGCCGAATCTCAAGGAATTAAAAGAAGGCATTAAAGAAGAATTTGATCATACCGATCTGAAAAGTCTGAGTAAAGCCGTTGGTAAATTCATGAAAGAACAGGATACCGCTTCCGCCATGATCACGCTTTCTGAAAAAGGTATTTATATTCATGATAATAAAACACAGTCACTCATTCCAGCACATGTCAGGAATATCTCCGATGTTTCCGGAGCTGGTGATACTGTTGTGAGTATTGCTGCATTGTGTGTCGCTTTAAAACTTCCGTCCATTGTTACAGCTACACTTTCGAATCTTGCAGGCGGACTCGTGTGTGAACAAATAGGCGTTGTGCCTGTTAATAAAAAACAGCTTCAGTCGGAAGCTTTGTTACTGAACTTTTAAACGAATTTAATTCCCTTCCATTTGTCATCCGTTACACCTTATAAAGATCAGAATACAGGAAAAAAGGAACAGGTCGCAACCATGTTCGATAATATCGCTCCGAAGTATGATTTCCTGAATCAATTGCTTTCTCTCGGAATTCACAAAGGATGGAGAAGAAAAGCGGTGGCTATGTTAAAAGACGGCAAGCCCAGGAACATTCTTGACATAGCAACAGGAACCGGTGATTTCGCTATCGAATCAATGAAATTAAATCCCGATAAAGTAACCGGAATTGACATTTCAGAAGGAATGTTGAAACTGGGCGTTGAAAAGATCATTCAACTGGGACTTGAAAAAAAAATCGAACTACGGAAAGGTGATTCTGAAAATCTTCCTTTCTCCGAT
>JALYRR010000071.1 GCA_030855265.1 Bacteroidota bacterium
CACCACCACCACCCGTTATGGAAACTGTAAAATTCGTTCCCCCGGTTGTTGAAGATGAAAAAGTGGATGATCCGGATCCTGTCGTTACACAGGAAACAGAGATTCAGGTAGCGGAAGTGACTCAGGAAGGAAGCGGTGATCAGGAAATTATTATTACCGAAGGAACAGGTACAGGCGTGGTTGAACCGGTGATCGAAGCACCGTTGACCATTGTTGAGCAAATGCCTCAGTTCCCTGGTGGCGAAGCTGCAATGATGAAATGGATCAAGGACAGAATTGAGCAGAAAGGATATCCGCAAATGGAAAAAGAAGCTGGTATCTCTGGAACCTGCTATGTAACCTTTGTGGTTGAGAAAGACGGTAACATCACTGATGTGAAATTATTGAGAGGTGTTTCCGGTGGACCCGGATACAACAAACTTTCTCAGGAAGTTGTGAAAGAAATGCCAAACTGGAAAGCAGGTAGACAAAACGGCCGCGAGGTTCGTGTTCAGTTCAACCTTCCGATTAAGTTTACACTGAAATAATTCAGAAATTAATAGTAACCCAATTGAACAACTTACGCCATTATTTTAGTTTTGCAATGGTAGCAGTTTATGTCTCTTTTGGGTTACTTTTTTTATTTACTGATATTGCCAGCGAAACAGTTTCTCAGTATCGCACAGGAATAGGGATGGCCATGGTTATTTATGGAATACTCAGAGCATATATTGTTTATACCAATATCAGACGGGAAAAGGCACATGAGCGGGAGAATTAAAATAAAAAAAGCCTGGAATCACACTCGCTTTTATCTTAGCTTTCTTTTACTTGCATTCTATTTAATTGTCGGCTCCGTTTTCTTGTTTACCGAAATTTGGGCCGATCTTTTACCTAAAGGCAGAACCATCGCAGGTCTTGTCATTATTGGATTCGGAATTTTAAGATTCTATGTGGCCTGGCGCCGCTTTATAAATAAGAAACTCAGAATAACAACTAGTCAGGAAAAAAAAGAAGATACCAATGCAGGATAAGTTTTCCCGAAATCACATAAAACACTCATGGACAGCCGGATTTTTGATCTGCCTGTCTTTGTTCATTTATGCCTGCTCCGGCACAGGTCCCGGGGGAAAACCGGAACCAACAGACACTCCCACCTCCGGTGAAGTCAATATTGTTGTGGATGAATCTTTTCGTCAGTTGTTTGATACCCAGATCTATACATTCGAATCTTTTTACACAAAAGCTAAGATCCATGCGAAGTACCTTCCTGAGAACGAGGCTCTTCAGTTGATGATCCAAGATTCCTGCAAAGTAGTAGTGATGTGCCGCGATCTTACCCCGAGCGAGAGAAAGACCTTCGAATCGAAGAATCTCTTTCCCATCTCCACGAGGATCGCTGAAGATGCCATCGCGTTTGTCGTACACCCCGAAAATAAAGACACAACATTGACCGTGGATCGCATCAAATCCATTCTTGGTGGTTCCGACAGCTTATGGAATCAGATCAATAAGAATTCGGACCTTGGAAAGATCACCGTCGTATTCGATCACCCCGGCTCAGCAAATGCCAGGTACATGCAGGATACGCTGCTCGCCGGAAAAAAATTCGGAGCCAATGCTTTTGCAGTAAAATCAAATCCGGACGTGATCGATTACGTAAGTAAGAACAAAAATGCGATCGGTATCCTTAGTGTCAACTGGATCAGTGACAGTGATGATAGCCTTACTCAGGCTTTTCTGAAGCAGGTGAAAGTGGTGGGAGTTTCAAAAGAGGAAGGCCTAGGCGCTTATAAACCGTATCAGGCATATATTAAAACAAAGGATTATCCTTTCACGCGGAGTGTCTATATGATCAACAGGCAAACGCGTTCGGGGCTTGGTATGGGATTTGTATCCTTTGTAGCCGGCCAGAAAGGGCAGATCATGATTCTGAAGGCTGGTCTGATTCCCGCAATCGCTCCGGTTAGATTAGTTGAGATAAAAACACAATAAATAAAATTATGAAAAAGACAGGATTATTTTTGATCGCAACAATCGCATCTTCCATGATGTTCGCTCAATCAGTTGGGGATGCAATCAAAAAAACAACCAATGAACAATTCGAATCTGCTGATCAGATCTTCAAAACGCTGATACAGAATCAACCGAACAATGGCGAACTTTATTTTTACTATGGTGAAAACTATTATAAGAATGACAAGATTGCTGATGCTGAAATGACTTACCAAAAAGGTGTTGATGTGAATGCGACTCATCCATTGCCCTATGTAGGTCTGGGAAAAGTTCAGCTTGAACAAGGAAAACTGGCAGAAGCAAAAGCAAATTTTTACAAGGCAACCACACTTGCTGCCGGTAAGAACGCCGTTGTTTTAAGAGAGATCGCAAAGGCTTATATCTATTCTGAAAAGTCGAAGAATGTGCCAGAGGCTATGAACCTTTTATCTCAGGCTGAAAAGATCGATCCGAAAAGCCCTGAACTGTATATTCTCATGGGCGATGCTTACCTGGAGATGAACGATGGGTCAAAAGCAGTAGTGAATTATGAAAAGGCCGAGTCTCTTGATAAAAAATCCCCGATCGCTCAGATCAAACAAGGGCAGCTTTATAACCGTGCAAAAAACTATACCCTTGCACTTGAATTTTACAAAAAGGCCAGCCTGATCGATTCCATGTATGCACCGGCATACCGCGAAAAGGCGGAGATCTATCTTCGCGCCCAGCAATATAGAAATGCGGTTCAGCAGATGAAACGTTACCTTGACCTGAACAATGAATGTAGCGCTCAGAGCCGTTACGCAGGAATTTTATTTGAGGCAAAAGAATATGCGCTTTCAGTTGAAACAGCAAAAGCAGCAATGGCTTGCGACTCTAACAATTCTTTTCTCTACCGTTACCTTGCTTTTTCTCAGTATGAAACTCAGGACTTTGCTGGAGGATTGATGAACAGTGATAAGTTTTTCTCTAAGATCGGTAAGGATACAATTAAGATCATCCCTAAAGATTATGAATACCGTGCTAAATTATTAGTGAAGAACGGAAAAGATTCTTTAGCAGCTTTAGAATATCAGAAAGCGATGAAGCGTATGCCTGAGAAAACAGAATACTTTGGTGATATCGCAAATGCGTATATGAAAATGAAAAAGTATCCTGAAGCGATTGAAGCTTATAAAATGAAAATGGCGAAAGGAAAGCCGAATGTAAATGATACACTTTCTATTGGCCGTGCTTATTACTATTCAAAGGATTTCATAAACGCAGATTCTGCTTTTTCAGGAGTTATTAAATCCCAGCCCAATTTGCATAACGGATATTTCTGGAAAGCCAGAGCCATCGTTCAGCAGGACGTGATCATGAAGACGGACTGGAATGCAAAACAATGGTATGAAGCCTATATCTCCAAGATGAAGCCGGAAGATGTAGAGAAGAACAAAAAGGATCTTGTGGAAGCCTATACTTATCTTGCAGCGTATTACGCAAAGAAAAAAGATTGCCCGAACACAAAATCCAACTTCCAAAAAGTGATTGAACTGGATCCAACCAACAGTCAGGCGAAAAAATTCCTTGCTGCTCCAGGTTGCTAACCTTAGATATAAAGAACGAAAACGCCTCTGAGAATTCAGAGGCGTTTTTGTTTTAGAATGAAACGGCTAGAGAGGCACTGTGGTAATAATTTTCGGATGCTGGCCTGATTAACGTTTATTAATTACAGATCAAAACTTATTCAATCCTTCTTAAGTTGATCTGCTTGGCAGGCGTAATGATCAGCGGAACGGTCTCCACCGTTACAGAACTGGTATCAAGGCCAAACGCTTTTTCTTCTGATAAGCTGAAATGCTTGAGGAAATAGTGTACATCCAAAATGATCTTCTCATGGATAGGAAGTTCATTCTCATAGGAAAGGAATTTCTCGATCACAATAAACCGGAAATCTCCGATCACGTTATTTTTATTCAGGGAGGTATAACGGCTGGTGATATCCACCTCTTTGGCTTTTACCATATCCTCTACCACTTTGCGGAACATCAGGTTAACCCGCGGGGCCACACGGAACCCGAGTTTAAAGTCGATACGGATCACATCATCATGAATGAATTCACTCACTTTGTATTCCATCCGGTAAGGCTCATCCACAACATCTACGTGAACGAACCAGTATATGTCGGCACGTTTCGGCTGTTTCTGCATAATGGAATAAATGATCTTGGATTCGATCTCTTCCCTGTTATCCGCACTGGTAAGATAGACCAGGTGGGTCGCATACTTAGGTACACTCAGGTCGCGGCTCAGGTCTTCCAGTACAGGAAGGTAATCCGTAAGCTTTACAAATTCGACGTAACGGTTCCTGATCTTTCTTGCATAGAACCAGATCAGCATAATCGCAGCAAGGATAAATGCGATCAGGAGACTGATCCAACCGCCATGAATGAACTTATCCATCTGCGCAACGAAGAAGGAAACTTCAATAAAAAGATACACCACAACAAAGGCCCAGATAAGCGGTTTCCAGTAGCGTTTGATCTTCATGAAATAGGTGAGCAGACGGGAGGACATGAGCATTCCAAGGATAATGGTAAGCCCGTATGCCGCTTCCATTTTTGTTGACTCTTCGAAATAGAGCACTACCAGGATGCAGCCTACGCATAACAACCAATTGACAGAAGGAATGTACAATTGACCCTTTAACTCGCTGGGATATTTGATTCGCACTTTTGGCCAGAAGTTAAGTCGCATTGCCTCATTGATGAGTGTGAACGATCCGCTGATCAATGCCTGGCTGGCAACGATGGTGGCGATGGTGGCAAGAGCGATACCAAAAGGCAGGAACCATTCAGGCATCACTGCATAGAAAGGACTGACACCGTTCAGCTTGGTACCTTCCTGAGAAATCAGCCATGCACCTTGCCCGAAATAATTCAGAATCAGTGTTGTTTTTACGAAGGTCCAGGAAATGCGGATGTTTGTTTTTCCACAGTGTCCGAGATCGGAATACAAGGCTTCCGCTCCAGTGGTACATAAGAACACAGCCCCAAGGATCCAGAAACCGCCCGGATACTCAACAAGCAGGTTGTATGCATAATGCGGACTTAGCGCAGAAAGGATAGACCAGTTACCGGCTAATTGATAAACCCCCAGGATTCCCAGCATGAGAAACCAGACAAGCATAACAGGTCCAAAAAGTTTCCCGATGGATTTTGTTCCGAATTGCTGAATGGCAAATAAGAGGATGATGATAGCAATAACGATAGGGACAGTACGCAAATGACTAAGAGGCTCGAATAACCGCAATCCTTCGATAGCTGCAGATACTGAAATGGGTGGAGTAATGATCCCTTCCGCCAGAATAGCGCTTCCGCCGATCACGGCTGGGAAAAGCAACCACTTAACTTTTGTTCGTTTAACAAGTGTATACAATGAAAAGATTCCTCCTTCACCTTTATTGTCTGCGCGAAGAGTAAGGATCACATACTTGAGTGTGGTTTGCATGGTAAGCGTCCAGAAGATGCAGGAAATGCCGCCTTTCACAACATTTGCATCGATGGCTTCCGTGCCAATGATTGCTTTTAAAACGTAGAGAGGCGAGGTTCCGATATCGCCAAAAATAATTCCTAAAGTTACAAGTAGTCCGGCTGCTGATACTTTGTGTACGAGGTGATGATCTTTGCCCATGGTGGCTGGTAAATAAAATTGGAGAGAGCAAAATTAGAAATATAAAAGCACACAAAACTTAAAAATCGTATAAATCAAAAAGCAAAAAAAATTCCATGAAAAGGGTTTCTAATCATGGAATTTTTTTGTATTGGTTTTTCAAAGTTATTGCAGGATGATCTTTTTCTGAATAGATCCGGTTTCGGAGTGAAGATGAAGGAAGTATACACCACTTGAAAACCCGCTGAGATCCATGCTTTGGTTGGGTTCCGGAAAGCCTTCAAACTGATACAATAATTCACCACCTGAGCTGTTCACTGTGATTTTCACTTTTTGTTTTTGGGAAATTGTAAAGTAAAAACGCCCGGTAGTTGGATTGGGGTACAAGGCAATATCCAGTTCTTTGCTGTTAGTTGTAATCCAGGTTTCGAAGGTTGTTGAATAAACACCCGAGTCTGTTCCGGCATGAAGGCCCGCAATGCTTGAAGTGATATTACGGACATACAGGTTGTCAAGCCCGCTGTTAAATGTCATCCAAGAAGCACCTGAATTATTTGATTGGTAGATGCCGCCTCCATAGGTTGAAACAAAAAGGATGGAGGAGGATTCTTCTAATCCTGTTATTGTTAAATTTCCTATCCCAGTGTTTGAGGCTGACCAGCTATTTCCATTGTCGGTTGACAAGAACACACCCTGCCCCTCAGTGCCGGCATACAAAAGTGTTCCGCTGTACAAGATATCCGTTATTTTAACTGCAGGCAAACCACTGCTGATGCTGTTCCACACCACGCCGTTATCATCCGTATAATACAATCCGCCGGTAACCGTTCCTACAAATATCCTGGATTCTTTAAATGTTACGGTACTTAAAGGTCCGGTGACAGCGGTCGGGATCTCGGTCCAGGTAATAGCATCCAGCGTACTGAACAATCCTCCGGGTCCGGAAAAACTGCCACCGGTAATAGCAAGAGCGAGTGAATCATCGGACTCCAAGAATATAGCATCATTGATCAACCCTGTACTTGCCGGTACCCAAGTGCTACCATTGTCATCAGATCTGAAAACATTTTCATTCATGGTCGCTACCAAAACAGAAGATCCATGTATTGCAACCGATTCAATATCAAAAGAGGTCAATCCATTGTTTACTCTGATCCAGTTAAGACCGTTATCACTTGACATAAACACTCCGTTTCTTTCCGTTCCTGCAAACAGAAAGGATCCATCAGCAGCAGTGCTTGTTATATCAGCAGCAAATAATCCCCCATTGGACCAGGTCCAGTTAGTACCATTGGTTGAACTCATGTAATTTCCATCCACAGTTCCTACAACGATGTTATTCCCAACAATAGCCATATCATAAACCGAAGGATAATTATGAGGTAAGCCTGTCGGAAATGGCTGATCAGGAATACCAGTATTGACCGCCGACCAGGAATTTCCATTGTCAGTTGATACGAAAACCCCCTCTGAATAGGTTCCTGCGAACAGATATCCCGGTTTTGCTGCAATTGCTTTTGCCCACATGCCGGAAGGAAAGCCTGTGTTGGACAATGTCCAGCTAAGTCCCCGGTCAACAGAACGGAAGATTCCATTACTTGTTCCGGCAAAAAGATCATTTCCGTAGGAAGCAAGACTATAAACAAAAGAGGAGCTGGAAATATCCGGATGGCTGTTCCATGTATTCCCGTTGTTATTGGACCAGTACAGGCCAGCTCCGTAAGATCCCGCATAAATGGTGTCGCCCATGGTTGCAAAGGAATAGATAGAATAGGTAGAAGGAATTCCGGTATTTGCGAAGGTCCAACCCAATCCTTCATCAGAAGAAAAGTAAACACCATCAGCGGTAGCGGCGAAGACCCCATGTTGATCCGAATGAAGAGCACTGAAGGCAAAATTGCTGAGGCCTGTATTTCTGATTGTCCACGTTGTTCCATTATTTGATGAAAAATATACCCCATCATCATAGGCTGCAGCCAGAAGATTGGTGCCGCTCACTGCGAGTGCTGCAATTGCTTTTCTTTCAAGTCCGTTGTTTGAATTGGTCCAGTTCAATCCATTATCAGCGGATTTGAAAACACCATTGGATGTCCCGGCAAAAAGGTTGCTGCCAAGGGTGTCTAGCGCATTTATGGGGCCGCCAAAAGGGCCATTGCTTGCCCATTGTGCATGAATATTCTGTGCGCCGGCTGCGAGAAGAAACAGGATTCCGATGCTTATTTTTAGTAGTGTCTTTTTCATTTTAGTAGTACTTAAGTTTCTTCTGATCATTAAAATCCTGTGCCAAGGAACAGGTTTTGGTTATGTAATTGAAAGATCAGAAAGATGAAAGCATCAAAGAATAACAACGGAAAGGCATTGAAAAAATTTTTACATTTTTTCAGAGGAGGATTTGCAGATAAAAAATACCATGCATGGGAACGGGATTATAAATGGAATGCGCATCTCGCCTGGGAGCGTGATTTAAATAAGGAAGAGTACGAACGACTTTTAAAAGCGATGAAGTTTGAAGAGATTGCTCAGCGTGCAGTGAAGCTGGAAACGAAGACCAATCTGCTGTTCTCTTTTGAGAAAATGGCATTACGCGATGCCGTTAAAACAAAAGCCGGAGCCAAAGCATTTGCGGAAGGATTGTATGATTATGTGTATGGAAAAGACGAAATAAAAATTCGTTTCGAGCGTTTTTCGGAAGTGCTTTCGAAATTGCCGGTGAAGCAAACAAGGGTTCATACCTGGCCATTGCAAACCGTTTTTGGTTTTATCGCGAATCCGAAGGAGCATATTTTTTTGAAACCAAGAGTTACACAAACTGCTGCCGTCAATTATGGATATGAATTCGAATATACATCCAAACCGAACTGGGAAACGTATCAAAGCCTGATCAACTTTGCGAAGCAGGTGAAAAAGGATTTTCCTTCGTTGAAGCCTAAAGATTATATCGATTTACAATCGTTTATCTGGGTGATGGGATCTGATGAGTATTAAAAAAAATGCCCGAAAAAATGATTCGGGCATTTACATTAAAATGATTTTGATTTAAACGAGTGAAATGTCGAATTGAACAAGATCAACAAATTCCTTTACACGGCTATCGACCTGTTCGTTGGTTAAACCTACTAGATTTTCGGTTCCGAATTTTTCCACACAGAAAGATGCTGTTGCAGACCCGAAGATGATAGCACGTTTCATGTTTTCGAAAGAGATGTCTTTTGTTTCGGCAATATATCCAATGAATCCGCCTGCAAAACTATCGCCTGCACCTGTTGGATCAAAAACGTCCTCAAGAGGTAAGGCGGGAGCAAAGAAAACCTGCGTTTTATCAAAAAGCAAAGCACCGTGCTCGCCTTTTTTAATGATGAGGTATTTAGGACCCATTTTAAGGATCTTTTGCGCTGCTTTTACAAGAGAGTATTCTCCGGAAAGCTGTCGTGCTTCTGCATCATTGATCGTTAAAACGTCCACCATCGCCAGGGTTTCTTTCAGATCTGCCATCGCAATGTCCATCCAGAAGTTCATGGTGTCAAGAACGATGAGTTTTGGGCGCTTTTTAAGCTGCTGGATAACCTGTTGCTGCACTTTCGGCACAAGGTTCCCCAGCATAAGGAATTCGCAGTCCTGGTAAGATTCAGGAACAACCGGGTTAAAATTCTCAAGCACGTTCAGTTCGGTCGTAATAGTGTCACGACTGTTCATGTCATTGTGATATTTCCCTGCCCAGAAGAAGGTTTTCTGATCTTTCAGGATTTGAAGCCCATCGGTATTACAATGGTGATTTTGTAACATTTTGATGTGTTCCTGAGGAAAATCACCTCCAACAACAGACACCAGATTGATCTTTTTTGTGAAGTAAGATGCTGCAAGCGAGATGTATGTGGCTGCACCGCCTAATATTTTATCGGTCTTCCCGAAAGGTGTTTCAATAGCATCAAAAGCAACTGTACCTACAACTAATAAACTCATTTTTTCAATTTTTCGTAAATATTTCGCGCAAATATATTGCATATTTGCTTTGAACGCTGTAATATTGCACTCCTTTTTCAAAAGGATATCAACCACGCAAATAATGGCTGGTTTGTAAATTTTAACGGGAAAGTCCGGATAATAAAGATTTAATGTTTTAAAATAACCAGGATAATAGATTCCTTCTTAGCTCAGCTGGTTAGAGCATCTGACTGTTAATCAGAGGGTCGCTGGTTCAAGTCCAGCAGAGGGAGCCAACAAAACCCCACAGAAATGTGGGGTTTTTGTTTTTAAACTAACAAAATGTTTTACATCTATATTCTCTTTAGTCCTTCATCTGGTATATATTATACTGGATATAGTGAAGATCCATATAAGCGATTACTTGAACATAACTCCAAAGAAGAAGGCACATTTTCTTCAAAACAT
This sequence comes from Bacteroidota bacterium, assembly GCA_030855265.1. Classification (GTDB taxonomy): domain Bacteria; phylum Bacteroidota; class Bacteroidia; order 2-12-FULL-35-15; family 2-12-FULL-35-15; genus 2-12-FULL-35-15. The sequence continues at coordinate 10,018 of JALYRR010000071.1, forward strand.
AAACCTTGGACGATAAAAGCCATTTTCGAAGCAGGGACCAAATCCGAAGCAATAACCTTCGAGCGGTTTATAAAAAAACAACGTTCGCCAAAACTTATTTCAAAACTCATTGATCCCACATTTACTATGGTGGGAACATTAGCAAAGTTGGTTAGAGTCCCGGACATCCGGGATTAATCAGAGGGTCGCTGGTTCAAGTCCAGCAGAGGGAGCCAACAAAACCCCACAGAAATGTGGGGTTTTTGTTTTTAAACTACACAACATGCACTACTTATACATCCTTTTTAGTCCGATTTCGGATATTTATTTTACCGGATACAGCGAAGATCCAAAGGCTAGACTCATTGAACACAATAATACTGAAGAAGGAACTTTTTTTTCAAAGCATGAGCCATGGGAGATAAAAGCTCTCTTTGAAGCCGGAACAAAAGCCGATGCAATAAATTTCGAGCGCTTCATTCGTAAACATCGCACTCCCAAACTCATCGCAAAATTGATAGATCCAGATTATGTAATGGATGGAACTTTAGCGAAACTGGTAAGAGTGAAGGAATAATCTTTAAGTATTGAAATAAAAAATCCTTCAAATCAAAAAGCCATCCTCTCAGATGGCTTTTCTTTTTATTAGGTGCAAGAGTTTTTATAATCGAAAAATCACTTACCCACAAACAACCCATCAGCCGTTTCCCAATTCACCACATTCCACCAACTTGCAATATAGTCCGCGCGTTTGTTTTGGTTTTTAAGGTAATAGGCATGTTCCCACACATCCAGTGCAAGAACCGGTTTGCCTTTTATTTCAATTTCTGTAAGGTTCATCAGTGGATTGTCCTGGTTGGCTGTTGAGGAGATCACCAGCTTGCCATCCTTAACAACCAGCCATGCCCAACCAGAACCGAACTGTTTCATTGCTGCATCAGCAAACAATTTTTTAAATTCTTCAAACGATCCAAATGTTGTTTTGATCGCTTCTCCAAGTTTGCCCTTTGGTTCCCCGCCACCATTGGGTTTCATCAGCGACCAGAACAGCGAATGATTATAATGTCCGCCCGCATTGTTCCGGATTTCGGGCTTTAATCTGGCAACCTTTTCGAAAATATTGTCAAAGGATTGCGGGCTTCCTAAAACTTTTCCGTCCACCGTTTCAAGCGCTTTGTTCAGCTTGTCCACATAAGCCTGGTGATGTTTGCTGTGATGGATCTCCATGGTCATTTTATCAATATGAGGTTCCAATGCATCATAGGCATAAGGCAGAGCAGGTAAGGTGTATTTGCCTCCGTCCGGATTCATGACATTAAGATCTGTTTGTTCTCCCGATGCGAATGCTTCGTTCAGGACTGATGGGATGATCAGCGCTCCAAAAGCAGCTGCCGTAGTTTTTTTGAGGAAATCTCTGCGTGTGTTTTTCATGGTAAAAGAATTAAAATTAGCGTAACATGACAGCAATTATCGAACCTCCTTATTTTATCAGATCACGAATTACACAGATTCGTAAATTCGGAAAGATTCGTTATTCGTAGACAAAAATGGTTCTCGACTCCCTGCCTGCCGGCAGGCAGGCGCTCGAACTCACATGCTAATGAGCAATTGTTTTCAATGTCACCCTCCGTATTACCTCATTCGTAAATTCGCAAAGATTCGTTATCCGTACTCGTTATCCGGATCAAGCGAAGTTAATCAGCACCTGGTTTTTTTCTACCGCCTGCCCTTTCTTCACATTGATTTTTTTGATCACACCATCCGCAGGTGATTTTAAAATATTTTCCATCTTCATCGCCTCAAGCACTAAAACAGGATCTCCCTTTTTTATGCTGTCGCCTTCATTCACGCGCAGATCAAGAACTAGTCCGGGCATCGGCGCTTTGATCTCTGTCACCTTGCTTGCATTCATGGAATCCAGACCAAGGCTTTTTAATAACTCATCAAATTTGTCTTTGACATTCAACTGGTATTTATTCCCGTTGACACTGATCACAAAACTCTTCTCCGCATAATCCGCTTTTACAACTTCTACATTGTAGGAACGATTGTCCTTCAGCACATGAAAACTTCCTTCTTTCACTTCAATCACATCCCATTCAAATGGTTTCGCATCAATCATCCCGGCTTTCGCATCGCTGAACTCAATGACGTGTTCCTTCTTGTTGTTTACTTTTACTTTTAGCATAATACCTTCTGAAATTTTTCTTAAAGTTAAGCATTTTCATAACTACTTTATCTGTTTTCATCTCTCTGCCGCTCTTCAGTTTATAGTTTGAAATGAGCATTATTTTCATAACCTTTGGGTTCCTAAAAAATTAAAATGAAGCGGAATCAACATGTACTCCTCATCACAACAGTGATGTTCTTTTTTTCATCCTGCAATTTGTTCAAGAAGAGCGGAAACTCAAACGGAGGCCTCGAGGTAATTAACCTCGACACGCTGGAAACAATTGCAAAAAGCCCCGAGCCGAGCAACTATCAGGCTTCTCCAACACGTATCAACGACATTATACACACTTCTCTTGATGTGAAATTTGACTGGGAAAAACAATTTCTGTATGGAAAAGCAACTATCCTGGTGAAGCCCTATTTCTATCCGGTAAAATCCCTTGAGCTGGATGCCCGCGGAATGGAGATCAAAGAAATTCTTTTGCTGGGGAATGATTTCAAAATTACCGGCAAAGATTCTAAAAAAGATCCTTCCGGAAATTATGAATACAATGTGGCAACTTCGAAAACAAAAACTCCTTTGAAATACACGTATGAAAAGGATGTGATCAATATTCAGCTGGACAGGGAATATAAAAATACGGAAGAGTATACCATTTACATCGAATACATTGCGAAGCCGAATGAACTCGGGAAAAGCGGAGGCAGCGCAGCTATCACGGATGATAAAGGATTGTATTTCATCAATCCGGAAGGAAAAGATAAAACAAAACCGCAGCAGATCTGGACACAGGGAGAAACTCAATCCAGCTCCGTATGGTTTCCTACGATCGACAGAAGCAATGAACGCATGACGCAGGAAATCTACATGACAGTTGATAAAAAATACTCAACGCTTTCCAATGGTGAATTGGCTTTCTCTACAGAAAACGGCGACGGAACCCGCACCGATTGCTGGAAGATGGAATTGCCGCACGCTCCTTACCTTGCCATGATGGCTGTTGGTGATTTCGCTATCGTGAAAGATGCGAAGTGGCATGGAAAGGAAGTGAATTATTATGTAGAGAAAGAATACGAAGCCCACGCAAAAGCCATCTTCGGCAATACTCCGGAGATGCTTGAGTTTTATTCGAATAAGCTGGGAGTGGAATATCCATGGTCCAAATATTCTCAGATCGTAGTGCGTGATTATGTTTCAGGCGCTATGGAAAATACAACATCAACACTTCATGGAGAATATCTGCAACGTACCGATCGTGAATTGCTCGACAGAAACAACGAAGATGTGATCGCGCATGAATTGTTCCATCAATGGTTTGGTGATCTTGTTACCTGTGAATCATGGAGCAATTTGCCGCTGAATGAATCATTCGCTACTTACGGTGAATACTTATGGGAAGAATATAAATACGGACGCGAAGCCGCCGACCTTCACAGCGCTGAATCCAGAGCCGGTTATTTTGCGGAAGCAGCACGCAAGCAGGTTCCTCTCATTCGTTTTCAATACAATGATAAAGAGGACATGTTTGATGGACACAGCTATAACAAAGGCGGACAGGTTCTTCACATGTTACGCACTTATGTAGGTGAGGATGCTTTTTTTGCTTCATTGAAATTATACCTGGAAACAAATAAGTACACTTCCGTAGAGATCCATCAGTTGCGATTGGCATTTGAAAAGGTGACAGGCGAAGATCTGAACTGGTTTTTCAATCAATGGTTCTTGTCAGCAGGTCATCCCGATTTAGTGATCAAGACAGAGTATGATGCGACTCGTAAAAAACAAAAAGTGCAGATCAAGCAGGTGCAGGATTTTACCAAAACGCCTTTGTTCAGCATTCCGCTATCGGTAGATATTTATCAGGATGGAAAAGCAGAACGCAAAAAAATCTGGATCTCATCTGCTGATGAAACTTTTGAATTTGATGCCGCTTCGAAGCCGGATCTTGTGAATGTGGATGCAGAAAAAGCAATATTGTGCAACAAGAATGAGAACAAATCTTTAAAGGAAATGGCCTTTCAGTATTCCAATGCACCTCTTTATCTCGATCGTTACGAAGCATTGGTTGCAATGGCTTCCAGAGCTTCTGATTCTATTGCAACACATACTATTATTTCAGCGCTGGATGATAAATTCTGGAGTTTACGTGCTGATGCGATCAGTTTACTGAAAGATGTGAAACTGGGAAATGAAGCAGAGATCAAAAGGAAATTAATGACCCTTGCGCAGAAGGATGAAAAGGCTGCGGTTCGTACGTATGCGCTAGATTATCTTTCAGCGAATTACAAAGATGCCGATCTGGTTCCGTTATATAAAAATGCATTGAACGACCGCTCATACGGTGTGCTTGCTTCCGGACTTGGAGGGATTGCGAAAACCGATGCCAAAGAAGGAATGGCGCTCGCAAAACAATATGAGAAGGAAAAGAACAATGATGTATTGTATGCAATTGCGGATCTGTATGCCAATCATGGATCCGATGAACAAAATCAATTCTTCCTTGATGCCGCCGGTAAATTCAATGGCTTCGGAAAGATCGGTTACATCGGTCAGTACGGACTTTTTCTGAAACGGGTTTCCAAAGATGAAACGGTTAATTCAGGAATTAAAGTATTGGAAGGAATTGCAAAAGACGAAAGCACAAGCAAGTGGGTAGCGTATTATGCGAAGAAAAACATTAAAGATGTAGCGAATGCTTACGAAGAGAAAGTTTCATATAATGAACAAAAAATAAAAACACTGAAGGAATCAAATCCAAATGCGCCAACACAAGAGCTTGAGAAGCAGATCGAAAATGATAAAGCGCAGAAGCAACGTGTTCTTGATGTTTATAACAGTATAAAGTAATTTTACTATTAGAGTGGCGAGCGATAGCAGAGCCGGAAATTACCTCTTAAGATCAAAAGGTTTTCCTGCCGGCCGGCAGGCAGGTTGTTACTTTTTGGCCGCCAAAAAGTAAGGAAAGACGAATGCCCGGCAGGCAGGAAACTGAAGGCTCGTTTCTGCCTGGTCAGAAACTTGACTTGTACCTGGTTTTTCACTAACATTGTTATAAACTAAACACGATATGAAAAAACAACTACTTAGTATTTCCATTCTTTTATGTGCTACAGTTCTTTCAACTGCACAAACGGTTTTCTGGACAGAAGGCTTTAGCACAGGCTGCAACCAGGGCGTTGTTGCCAACGGATTTTCCGGAGCAAATGGTGCATGGACATCCGCCTCTACAGGTACAAACGATCCTTACGCAAACATTTTCTTCGTGAGCGCAACAGAAGCATATACAGGAATCGGTGGATGCGGCGACGGATGCATAGCTACACCTGCACAGGTTAATGGAAC
>JALYRR010000072.1:0-10320 GCA_030855265.1 Bacteroidota bacterium
ATTTTAAAGAGTCTCGATACCAATACTGGAAACGGAAACAGGTGAGTTCATTAAAATAAATCACACAATTTTAAGAAAACCCAGCAATGCAATTCAACAAGCTAACACCGGAAGAAGAAAGAGTAATCGTTCATAAAGGAACCGAACGGCCCGGCACCGGTGAATTCATTGACAATAAGCAAGCAGGCACATACATATGCCGCAGATGCAATACTCCACTTTATCGCTCTAATGATAAGTTTGATTCGCATTGCGGATGGCCCAGCTTTGATGATGAAATAAAAGGAGCCGTGAAACATTTACCTGATGCTGATGGAAGCAGGGTAGAAATTGTATGCGCAACATGCGATGCACATTTAGGTCATGTTTTCGAAGGCGAAAGATTTACCCCAAAAAACACAAGGCATTGCGTCAATTCGATCTCCTTAAAATTTATACCCGAAACAAAATGATAACGGCAGTAAAAACAGAACGCGCAATTTTTGCATCAGGTTGCTTTTGGGGAACTGAATATTATTTTCAAAAAGCAAAAGGGGTGATTGAAACAAAGGTCGGTTACACCGGTGGGCATAAGGACAACGCAACCTACTATGAGGTCTGTTCAGGCAATACAGGTCACGCAGAAGCAGTGGAAATAACATTCGACCCTTCACTCACATCTTACGAAGAATTGGTAAAACTATTTTTTGAAACACATAATCCGGCACAAAAAAACAGGCAAGGTCCTGATGTAGGCAGCCAATACCGTTCCGCCATCTTTTATCTGAATGCTGAACAAAAACAAATTGCAGAAAAATTAATTCAGATATTAAAAGATAAAGGCCATGAGGTGGTTACAGAATTAACAAAAGCGGACAGTTTCTGGAAAGCAGAAGACAAGCACCAGCAGTACTACACGAAAGGCGGAGGAAATCCGTATTGTCATAGCTATACAAAGAAATTTTAAACCTGGAAAAAATATTCAAATAATATATTGCCGTATTCCTGAAATCTCGAATACAAAAAAAAGGAGAAAGCAGTAAATCAGTTTCGTGTAAAAAATTATTTCAAACAATTAAACAAAAAGACAAAATGGAAAAATTAGCATTATTAGTAACACTTCAGGCAAAGCCCGGAAAGGAAAATGAAGTAGTACAATTTCTCAAAAGCGGATTGGAGCTTGTGGAACAAGAACCAAAAACGAACCATTGGTTTGCTTTTAAAACAGCCGATGGCAAATACGGCATTTTCGACACCTTCGATTCGGAATCAGGCAGAGATGCACATCTCAATGGTAAAGTAGCTGAAGCATTAAAAGCAAAAGCGTCTGAATTATTTTCGACCGCACCTGTAATTGAAAAGGCAGAACTTATTGCAGTAAGGGAACCAAGTGAAATGGTGAAATGATTAATTCTCCAGTGAAAGTTTTTAAATAAAAATGGAGATTTATAATATGTAATAGAGCATGATGGAAATGATTTTATGCATTCCAAAGCCGCGAATGATCGATGAAGAGTTAAATAGTTTAATTATTAAATTGGAAAATTTTATGGAAGTGGTCCAATCCATCATTGAAAATTTTGAATTACTCAGAATCAATTACTGCAACGAATCAGAGAACAGCATTAATTTATAGAAAATGTAAACACAGCTTTTGCTAATCGATGTTTGAAAAAATATTTTCACAAAAGTTTGAATCGAATGATAGCACTTTCCTGATAAATTTTAAATCAAGTCTATTAAATATAAACGTTGGCACACAATTTTATTAATGTTTAAAAATCTACCATGAGAAAATTAAATCCCTTAACTAGCTTTTACCTTGTAATTTTCATCTCCTTGTTATTGTTTACAAGTTGCTATAAAGTTCGTGGTTACTACGGAACAAAAAGCTATGAACCGGTGAATAGACCAATTCAAACATCTGATATACTATTGCCAGATGGCTATGTAATTGAAATGATTTCTAATGACTTGAACTTCCCTTCAAGCATGACGTTTGATGATAAAGGAGTAGCTTATGTGATTGAAGCAGGATACTCTTATGGGGAGATTTTCACCATTCCTAAATTATTACGAATGGATGCTGACGGAAAAAAGACTGAAATTGTCAGGGGAGGAAAAAACGGTCCTTGGACCTCGGTTGACTTTTATAAAGGGGATTTTTATATCTCTGAAGGGGGTTCAATGGAAGGAGGACGCATTTTGAGAATATCACCAGATGGAAAAATAACCCGACTTGTAGAAAATCTTCCAAGCTTTGGCGATCATCATACAGATGGAGTTGTTGTAGGGGATGATGGTTATATTTATTTTGGACAGGGAACGGCAACCAATTCTTCGGTTGTCGGAACCGATAATTTGGATTTTGGTTGGCTTGTGCGCAAAAAGGATTTTCATGACATTCCTTGTGAAGATGTGACCTTAGCCGGAGAGAATTATGAAACAGAAAATGTGCTGTCAAAAGATAAAGAAAAAGTTCAAACAGGTGCTTATGTTGCATATGGCACAAAGACAGTTAAAGGTCAAATAATTAAAGGAAGCGTACCATGTTCTGGTGCTGTTATGCGAATTCCTATCAATGGTGGTGATCTAGAAGTTGTTGCCTGGGGTTTTCGTAATCCGTTTGGTTTGGCTTTCGCGCCTGATGGTAGTCTTTTCGTTACCGATAATGGATTCGATGAACGTGGGAGCCGTCCTGTTTTTGGTGCAGGAGATCTTTTATGGAAAGTGAAAAGTAAGACGTGGTATGGTTGGCCTGATTTTTCAGGAGTTGATTCGTTGGCTGACCGTGATTTTAAAGCGAGAGGCATCAGACCCAAATCTGTTTTGTTAAAACACCCTAATACACCTCCTAACCCTGTTGCAACTTTTGGTGTTCATTCATCTTCTAATGGGATAGACTTTTCCACTTCTTCTTATTTCGGTCACAAGGGCGAAGCTTTCGTAGCTCAATTTGGAGATATGGCTCCGAATGTTGGAAATATTTATGCTCCGATTGGTTTTAAAGTGGTGAAGGTTAATGTAGAAACAGGAGATATAGCTGATTTCGCCACCAATAAAGGCGATGTAAACGGACCAGCCTCTACACTAAAAACTGGAGGGTTAGAACGCCCCGTTGCAGTTAAGTTCAATAATGATGGTACTGCCTTGTATATAGTGGACTTTGGGGTAATGGAGATCACTGAAAAAGGTCCCGCACCGAAACAAAATACAGGAATAATCTGGAAAATTACTAAACGCTAAGACTATGAAAAAAAATATTATTGTTATATCCCTGGTTCTTTTGTGTTCTAGTTTAAATTTTGTTTCCTGCTCTGCCAGACGAGTTAAAAAGGACATGTCCGCCGCTCAAAGTGAAGATCCGAGGATCATGGAAGGTCGTTTGATTTTTAAAAACCAATGTCAAAAGTGCCATCCCAATGGAGAATCAGGAGTGGGCCCGCCTTTGAATAATATTAATCTTCCAAACTTTGTTATACGAGCAAAGGTAAGAAGCCGGGCGTTACTTTTATGGGCTGGAAGAATGCCTTCATTTGATAAACATGAAATTTCTAATAAGGAAATGAAATCGCTACTTGCATACTTAAAAGACATGAAGAAAAAGGATTCTAAGGCGAGTAAATAAAAGAATTCGTTTAAAAGATTATTTCAGTTACAAAATTCTCTCTGTTCATGATTTCTGAAGATTAATTTTTGCAAAAGGAATTCCCTGGTTCCTTGCTTGACTATCATGATTTACATGGATATGTTTTCTACAAAAAAATAAAACTTTTCAAATGCTTAGGATGGTTTTCTTTTCTAGGACAATTTCAGAAATTGTATATGTGAACTGACTCGGGAAAACACACAATGTGAATTACAGCTGTGAGATCGCCCGGTCGAATGCTCTCCAAGTGCTATATTAATTTATTCCTTGTCTTGAGGACAATATGGAATAGGATTGAAACCCTCAATCAACAGGAAGGAAAATATCAAATCGTGCACCTTCTCCAGGTTTGCCATCTGCTGTTATTAATCCATTGTGATTTTCAACAATTATTTTACAAATGGCAAGGTCCTATACCGGTGCCAAAGCAATGCCTGTATCTTCCTAGGGGTGTGCCTGATCCTTTTAAAATATCCTTTTCCGGCCTCAGATAATATTTTTCATTATCGCTAAGTAGCCATGATGAATATTTTAATAAATCAAATTGTATTTATTTAATGCAATGATGGGGTGTGACCTGCTTTTTGGGCATTAATTTCCCCATCTCATTTGTCAATAAGTTTGTGTTCCATCCGTCAACTACACTGGTTGGGTAAAAGGTGATTTCTCAGCCATGTTTCCGTTTAATTTGTCAAAACGTTTATGACAAAATATATTTCGCTTATGAATACCCCCATCGGGGTTTTAAATCAAGGGGAATGATAAATAAAAAATTGTATTTTTGTTCTGTATCTTAAGATGGAACTTTAAATTAGATGGCAAACAGTAGAATAATAACCGTATTTCTTGTTGATGATAATGCTTTATATTTAAAAGATTTAGAACTTTGTTTTAGATCTAAGCCTTATTATGATACAAAATCCTTCACCACGGGTGAACTTTGTTTGGAAGCCTTATACTTAAAGCCTGATATTATTATTCTGGACTACCATCTGAATAGTGTTATTCCGGATGCTGAGAATGGCTTGGAAATTTTAATCAAGATAAGGGCGATCAATCAGAATGTTCCGATTGTTGTCCTATCGAGCGATGAAAGACCTGAATTAGCAAATAGTTGCCTTGAACACGAAGCGGTTGAGTTTATTATTAAGGATGATTTGTCCTTTGCAAAATTGAGAGAAATAATTACACACGTTTTTCTGGATAAACAGGAAAAAGAAAATTTGATTTCCCATTTAAAACGAGTGATATCGAACTCGTCAAAATAAAACCCTACTTAACAATTATTTTTTCGAACTGAGTTAGAACTTTTAATCTTAATTCAGTTGTTTGAATAGATAATTTTACTTATTAAAGACCCAATATTCGTTTCTTGGCAAATTCTCTTTTCCGGAACCAGATTTTAATATTTTTCAGATATAGGCTGGTCCTAATCTAAAAAACACCGATTGTTGTACAATTCCTAATGGTAATCAGGTTTCCGAAGGTTAAGTTACGATATGAACCTGGTTAAAAACGACGTATTAGCTGTATATGAGCCAAAAGAAGCCGAATCATCTTGTGAAAGCCAAATTTTATTACATTTGCATTCCTTTCCGGAGAGGTGTCAGAGTGGCCGAACGAGCAAGCCTGGAAAGTTTGTATACTCGCAAGGGTATCGCGGGTTCGAATCCCGCCCTCTCCGCAGACGAATGAAACAAAGTCCCGCATTTTCGCGGGACTTTTCTTTTTTGACACAAAGCGTTGAAAGCCTTTTCGCTTTCAACGCTTTTGGAGAAAAAGAAAACAGCATTGCGCAGCAAGGCTTTGTTTCATTTTCCAAATGGGATAGCAGGGATCACGAGCGTTAGCGAGTACTCCCTGTTATCCTTCCCGCATTTTCGCGGGACTTTTCTTTTTTGACACAATGCGTTGAAAACCTTTTCGCTTTCAACGCTTTTGGAGAAAAAGAAAACAGCATTGCGCAGCAAGGCTTTGTTTCATTTTCCAAATGGGATAGCAGGGATCACGAGCGTTAGCGAGTACTCCCTGTTATCCTTCCCGCATTTTCGCGGGACTTTTCTTTTTTGACACAATGCGTTGAAAACCTTTTCGCTTTCAACGCTTTTGGAGAAAAAGAAAACAGCATTGCGCAGCAAGGCTTTGTTTCATTTTCCAAATGGGATAGCAGGGATCACGAGCGTTAGCGAGTACTCCCTGTTATCCTTCCCGCATTTTCGCGGGACTTTTCTTTTTTGACACAATGCGTTGAAAACCTTTTCGCTTTCAACGCTTTTGGAGAAAAAGAAAACAGCATTGCGCAGCAAGACTTTGTTTCATTTTCCAAATGGGCGACAAGGGATCAAGAGTGATGCGATAAATCCCGCTCTTCGCTCGCTCAAGCGATCTACAGCCGACATACTTCTTTCTCTTCTCGATTAGATCAATGCTGCAGGAATTAGTAGAATTACACCAATCAATGGCAAAATTCCCAATCCGTTTGGGGAGAATTTTCCTCATTTAATCCTTAAGCTTCGAAAAATAATTTCCCCAATCCTTTTTTAAACAGGATTAGACGATTTCTCAAACGATAGGGCATAAATTTAGCACGATAAGAGGCGAAATAAGGGAAGAATTTGAAACGCTTGCTGATATGCGATTCAAAATTACTTAAAAGCCAACAAAATGAAAAACGAAAAAACAAGTAATAAGGTTCTTAAAAACCAGTATATACCCACAGCCGAATTCTATAGTCAGATAATAGATAGCCTGCAGGATTATTCAATTTTTACACTGGATAATGACCTCTTGATTAATAGTTGGAGTTCAGGATCAGAAATTATATTTGGTTATAAAACAGATGAGGTGATCGGGAAGCATTTTGATATAATATTTACTGAAGAGGATATAAAAAACGGCATTCCTAAAACAGAAATTGATGCTGCCATAAAGGAAGGAAGAGCAATTGATAACCGATGGCATGTATGCAAGGACGGGAGCACTTTTTATGCCTACGGGCTGGTCTTCCCGTTAACGGGATTGAAGGGTGAATTATTAGGTTATGTTAAGATTCTTCGCGACTTAACGGAGAGAAGAAAGTCTGAACAAGCGATAAAAAAATATGTAAAGGAACTGGAAGAACTCAATACTCACAAAGAGAGCATCCTTGCAATCCTCTCTCACGATTTAAGAAGTCCATTAGCTGGGATCATACAAGCAACAGATTACCTTAAATCAAATTTTCATAAAATGCCGGAAGCAGCAGAAAGAGAATTGCTTGAAGAAATAAACAAAGCCACAAAAGATGAGCTGAACATGTTGGATTATCTGGTGGAATGGGCGAGAATTAAATACGCTTCAGATGTGTTTACTCCGACAAAGATTGAACTTTCAAAATATGTCAATAAGGTGTTCGAAACGTTAAAGGAAACTGCTTCTGTTGATACGATCAATCTTCATCATGAAATTGAGGAGAATGCAACCGTTTTTGCCGATGAGAAGATGTTGCTTTCAGTACTTCAAAACATTGTTTCTAACGCAATAAAGCATTCCCATAAAGGAGGTAAAATTACAATTGCTGCGAAAAAAAGTGACGATAAAATGATAATTGAGATCAAGGATACTGGTATGGGAATGTCTAAGGATATCCAGGAAAAACTTTTTACTCCGCAAATGAAATCTCTTTCAAGCGCCAGAAAAGAAAATAAAGGAGCCGGGATCGGATTGTTATTAGTAAAAGGCTTTTTAGAAAAAAATGGTGGAGAAATTTGGGTAGAGAGTGTGGAAGGTGTAGGCTCAACTTTTTATTTCACGTTGCCTTTATATAAACCAGAAGATAAAATTCAAAGCGGAGATAAAATTGATTTTGATAAAAATGCTTAGTCATGTTTTTATCATTTCAATTTCTATAGTCTGCCAACCTCAACTTCGATTTTTTCTCTCAAATGATTATTAAAAGTTCAAGATTATTTTTAATTTTGGATGGGCTGGGAAAAGAATCGATTTAAACAGTAGAATTAGGTGGTATGGCGGACTATGCCGGTTTGAAGGATTCAAACGAAAACCCTTTTGTTCTGATTCGCATCAGCATAAAAAGTGTGAATAATGTAACAAAATCTCAAGATTGTGTAAACTTTACTTCTCATTTATTTTTCATTTTTACATTGGACATTATGTCTCCTTTTCTGTTTCATAAACTGCTTAAAGCTATAACTATTATAAAATGGAAACTACTACAGCACAAGAAGCTCAATATGCAAGAAGTCTAATTGAGGCTAGTCTTGATCCTCTTTTTACTATTAGTCCTACAGGAAAAATAGCTGATTTGAATAGCGCTTCGGTTACCATAACGGGAGTGTCGCGTGAAAAACTAATTGGTTCTGATTTTTTCGATTATTTCACCGAACCTCAAAAGGCCCGGGACGTCTATCAAGAGGTTTTTAAAAAAGAGTCTATTGCTAACTCGCCACTTACCATTCGACATAAGGAAGGGAAACTTACGGATGTTTCATTCAGTGGCTCAATTTATAAAGATGATTCAGGGGAAGTCCTTGGGGTCGTAATTGTCGCAAGAGACATAACGGATCAAAAGATAATTGCTGCAGAATTAACGGAAGCAAAAGTCTTTGCTGAATTGGCAACAGGAATCGCGGAGGAAGCAAAAGGCAAAGCTGAAGACGCGACCAAATTGGCTGTAGAGGCAACGCGGGTTGCAGAGGTTGCCATGAATGCGAAACAGCAATTTTTGTCAAATATGAGTCACGAAATCCGGACTCCTATGAATGCGATCATCGGGTTTACAAAAGTGCTTTTGAAAACAGAGATGACGGATAAACAAATGGAATATTTATCAGCCATTAAAGTTAGTGGGGAGGCTTTAACCGTACTTATTAATGATATACTCGATTTAGCAAAAGTGGATTCCGGGAAAATGACGTTTGAACAAATACCTTTTAAAATGGAAACGTCCCTGGCAGCGATGCTTCATTTGTTTGAAATAAAAATTCAGGAAAAAAATTTGGAGCTCGTACGAATTTATGACAAAAATATTCCTGAAGTATTAATTGGGGATCCTGTACGACTTCATCAAATTATTTTAAACCTTGTTAGCAATGCGGTGAAATTTACCTCCGAAGGTAAAATCACAGTCAGTGTTAAAGTATTGAATGACGGAGAAGAGTGTGTAGCAATTGAATTCGCTATTAGTGACACAGGTATCGGCATAAGTGAAGAAAAAATTGAAACCGTTTTTGAGGTCTTCCAGCAGGCATCAAGCGGTACTTCCAGGTTATATGGTGGAACAGGATTAGGACTTGCTATTGTTAAACAATTAGTGGAACCACAGGGAGGAACCATAACTGTTAGAAGCAAAATTGGCGAAGGAACGACTTTTAGCGTTGTTCTCCCTTTTCAAAAAACGAATGAAAAAGCATTGGCAGATGATGGCTTACGAAAATTAGCTGGCGAAGTTAAAAGTATAAGAGTATTGGTAGTGGAAGACATTCCTCTCAATCAGTTGTTAATGAAAACCATTCTGAATGACTATGGATTTGATCATGATGTTGCTTCTAATGGGAAGATCGCGATTGAAAAGCTTCAGAGCAACGTGTACGATATAATTTTGATGGACTTACAAATGCCGGAAATGAACGGATTTGAAGCAACAGAATATATTCGAAATATACTGAATTCCAAAATTCCTATTATTGCGTTAACTGCTGACGTTACAACTGTAGATTTGGCAAAATGCAGATCCGTTGGAATGAATGACTATCTTTCAAAGCCTGTTGACGACAGGTTGTTGTATGATAAAATTGTTGAATTTGTAAAGCAGCCGGCTTATGAGAAAAACACAGAATCAGGCGAAATTACCTATAGCCAGAGTGGTAATTTGAAATTTGTTGATTTGAGTAGTTTGTCGCGTAGAACAAAATCCGACCCTAAGCTCATGATGGAAATGATTACTCTTTATTTAAATCAAACTCCATCCTTGATAGCTGCTATGAAAGAAGGATTGCATGATAAAGATTATTCAAAATTGCAATCAGCAGTTCATAAGATGGTTCCTTCATTTTCAATAATGGGGATCAGCAAAGATTTTGAGAACATTGCTTTAAAAGTTCAGGAAGATGTAGATAATATACAACGACATAAACACGGTATACCGGAATTGGTTTCGCAGCTTGAAAAGGTCTGTACTGAAGCTTGTAAAGAATTAGAAGCAGAGTTTAAAGCCATTAAAGATGCGAATTCTTAAATCAATTTTAATTTATTTTAAACCCTTACAACTTTAAAGGTCATGTTTCTCTGAACACTAAACAAATGTCCATTTTCCTTTAACCGATGTGATTCTGTCCTAACCCGATCAAATTTTCGAAATCTGAATCTTCCTATCCTTTCAAGAAACCTGGTCCCGCTTTTTTAGCGGGACTTTTTGTATCATTTCCCCCTCCGTGAGCTGAGCTAATCCTTTCATGTCAATATGTGAGACGATTTTGTTGAGTTACTGTTAAGAGGGTTTTCCTTTTCATGTTCTGAAATTACTCACCTTGTCATACTGTCTACTACACATATTTCATGTTTTCAACCACTTCATGAGCTGATCGTTCAAATTACATTTGCCTGCAGATTTACAATACCTTGAATCAGGATCAATCAGCAACAAAAACTAATTTCTATGAAATCACAAATGACAAAAAATAGCATCCTTGGTT
>JALYRR010000072.1:10330-15464 GCA_030855265.1 Bacteroidota bacterium
CCTTGGTTTATTCTTGATCCTTGTAAATATGACAATGGCCGTTGCTCAAGTGAAAATTGGCGACAATCCAAGTACCATAAATGCAAATTCGATGCTTGAACTGGAATCAACCAATAAAGGTTTCCTTCCTCCACGGATAGCTCTGAACAATATAAATGCGATAGCTCCCCTCACTGCCGCAACACCTTCCGGAATGCTCGTTTTTAGTTGCGGAGGCAGTGTTTCAGATGGTTATTATTACTGGAATGGAAGTAAGTGGCTTGCGCTGAGCACGTCGAGCCAGGTAAGAAATAATTTTGTTTTAGTAAAAACTGCCGCAGATCTCCCTGCCCCTGTAGGAGGAATTATAACCCTGGCAACCGGGGTGCTTTATGAGTTAAACGGTACAATTACCATTTCAGATAAAATTGATCTCAATGGCTGCGCGATACAGGGGGATGATGCTTCTAACGACAAATTAGTTTACACTGGTACAGCTGAAATGTTTACCGGATCTAATGTAGGCAACATCAGTTACATGACATTAACTGCTTCCAGCGGAAAGGTTTTTAATATCAATGCATTGTCTGCTAATAAAAATATGATCGTTCAGAATTGTTTCTTTATTGGTTGTAATACTATTGGAACCATTCAGGGTGTAGGAGGAACAGTTTTCTTTTCCACAGTCGCATTTTTTTACAATACAAATGGGGTTACCTATCAAAATAATAACAATGTAATTTTAAATAATACTCTTTGGGATGTTACGAATTCCAACACGTACGAAAAGTTTATCGGGTCTTTTAATGTGATTCAGATCCTTGGAGGTGATCGCCTTGTAAGCTCAGCAAATTCTGCTATTGCGGAAGATATTAGTGGGATTTCAAGCGTGGCAGGTGCATCAATTAAGGTGGTTATGTTTTTAGGGTCGGGCACGAATATTATCGGATCATTTTCAAATTCATGGGAAGTAGAAGCTTCAGGTTTAAATACTGAGAAAGATGATGTCGCTTCCGGGAATCTTTATATTTTTTCACCCGCTGCCACCACCTTCATTACTGCCGGCGTTCCTGTAAAAATTGCTGGTTCTTCCACAGCTGCAAGTTTATTTAGGGTGAGTTCTGCTGTCAATAACCAATTGAAATACACTGGAGCAAAATCAAGAAGATTCCAGGTGATCTGTTCCTTATCGGCTACACAAGTATCCACGAATAAATATTTTTCATTTTATATTGCTAAAAACGGTGTGGTGTTGCCAGAGTCACGTCAGGAAATTAAAATAGAAAGTGCTACTGATCAAGCTCCTGTAACCCTTTCGTGTACAATATCCTTATCTCCGAATGATTACATTGAAGTATGGGTGGAGAATGAAACAGCTACCACAAGCATGACAGTCCAAACGATGAACCTCGCCATTAAATAGACATGAAAAAAAATACAATTAATGTTATTCTTTGTCTGTTTTTAGGTTTGCTTTCAACAGATTCCACCGCACAGTTTACCAACAGTGGAAATGTGAAAATACATTCCGGTGCTTCTCTTAGTTTTTTCGGAGATGTAACCAATAACAGTTCATTTATCGATTCAGGCCTGGTTGTAAATATGAATGGTAGCCTACCTCAAACTATCGACGGCAGCTCTGTGATTTCGTTTAATAATCTGGTTATTAAGAATACCCATTCCGCAGGCATTACTTTAGCTCAAGACGTGAATATCAAAGGGGTTTTAACTATGAATACAGGGGTGCTTTTTACTACTGCAATAAATATTTTGCAGGTGAATAATTCTGCAACCACAACAGGAGCAAGCAACAGCAGTTTTGTTTCCGGTCCTGTTTGTAAAACAGGTAATCAGCCCTTTGTTTTTCCTGTCGGTAAAAATCTGGTGTATGCTCCTATTGCTATTTCCACCCCGGGTTTAAGCACTGACCAATTTATCGCGGAATATTTCCAAACAAATCCGGATGCTTTCTATAATGTTAATAGTAAAGATCTCAGCTTGGATCATGTCTCCGTTTGTGAATACTGGAACCTTGACAAAATCACCGGAACCTCAGATGTTACTGTTAATTTAAGCTGGGATACCAGAAGTTGTGGAATGACTAACCTAAGCGAAGCACGGGTTGCACGTTGGGACGGTACACAGTGGAAGGATCATGGTAATGGTGGAACCTCAGGATCTGTAAGTGCGGGCACAATTGTGTCTGCTTCTTCTTTGAGTTCCTTTGGACCATTCACATTGGCCTCTTCTTCCGTTTCCAATCCATTGCCTATCGAACTTTCTTCCTTCACAGGTTCTTGCAGCGGTGGAAATATAACTCTTGAGTGGACAACTGCCACAGAAACAAATAATGATTATTTTACAGTTGAAAGGAGTATAGATGGACTCAGCTGGACAACCATACAAACTGTTGCCGGGGCAGGAAATTCAACTTCTACATTAAATTACAGGTTTACTGACACACAGGCCTATGACGAAGTTTTATATTACCGTTTAAATCAAACCGATTGGAATGGTTTGGTTAAATATTATGATGTTATTATGGTAACTCCCTGCAATGATATTTTCGGAAATGACTTAAGTATTTATCCCAATCCGTCCACGGGAAATTTCAATTTCGTCTTTAACGGAGACATCCATAATGTGATCTCTATTGAAATTATGAATGTTTTAGGAGAGCGAATCTATTCCGGTTTACCCATTGATGTTGTTTCTTTATCTGATCAGCCAATCGGAATTTATTTCTTCCATTTGAATTTATATTCGGAATCGATTATTCAAAAAATTGTAATCGTAAAGTAAACGTCGATTGAACAAGCCTCTGTTCTCTGCATTTGAGTCTCTGTAAACTTCCGATTATATCTTCCGGGAGCTTTTTCCGGTTACCACCCATAGTTATACCCTTATTGCCGAAAATTTTTTTTTCAAAATCAGAAATCCAGTATATTTGTGTCTGTATGTGGACTTAGTGCGGAAGAAATAACAAAATTTGGGATAATGATAAAACAAGGTGAAAAAGGTAGAGAATGGGAACAATCAAAAACAAGCGTGTTTTGGGGTGAGATCGCTCCAACGGATCACCTTGTTCAGATTTACGACAATGATGAGATAATACTTGATGCTTTAGAAGGTTTCGTATCCAGCGGTTTCCAAGCACAGGACAGTGTTATCATCATCGCAACTGAGGAACATTTGACAGAGCTGAATAAGCGTTTGTCAGATCATGGTTTTGATCTTTCCGGGTTACAGGTTTCCCGTCAGTATATTCCTTTGAATGCCCATGAAACACTTGCGAAATTCATGGTGACAGGGTGGCCCGATGAAAAATTATTTATGAGTACAGTGGAAGAACTGATTGAGTTTGCACGCGGTAAAATTAACCGTCCGATCAGAGCATATGGTGAAATGGTAGCTATTCTTTGGGGACAGGGATATAGCGGGGCAACTGTTCAATTGGAACATCTCTGGAATAAATTCTGCGAAAAAGAAACGTTCTGTCTTTTTTGTGCCTATCCCAAAAGTGGATTCACGGATGATGCGAAAACTTCCATGCAGCATATTTGTTCAACACATACCAAAGTGATTGACGGAGCAAAAAAATCAAAATCGGAGGTGTTCTATAAAGCAGCAGAGCCGGCTAGGTTGCGCACCACCTGATTTTTATTTCTTTTCCCGATTCAGCAAGGGTAATTTTTCCTGGTAACAGACTTCAATGCTGGGATAACCAAATTCTTCTACCACCTTTCCTTTGATCTGATAACAGCCTTTTCCCGTAAAAGGGTAATTCTCCAGTATATCCGGAAAATGAGTGGTATCAAAAAAATATCCATTCACATCCAGGAAAGTAGCGAATGACATCAGCTGTCCTTTTATTGTGCGTGTTATTTTGTGTGTGACATAATACCCTGTAATGGTAATTATTTTATTCAGCTGCCGGATCAGGTGAGCAGCTTCCTGATGTTCTGCCGGTGGATCTTTTAATAAGGAAAAGGGTGAACAGAGCGGAAAACCCAGGATCTCAATTTCATCCATTGCATCATCATAAGGATGATGATTCAGTTCCGGAAGTGTGAATTCCTTTTTTGTGATCTCGAACAACTCCCGCTTCGGATCGGTCTTTTTTCTGCTGCCTATAATGCTGTGGATCTCCCAAAGCAATTCTTTTTTCGACTTTCCTGTAAAACGAAATGCTCCAATACGAATGAGGATCCTCAGTTGCTCAATGGAAATATTCACCCTCCGGATAAAATGTTCCAGATCCCTGAATCGCCCATATACTGAGCGATCCCGGATAAGGATGTCTGCCGTGGCCTTTTCCAGTTCTCCCAGATGAATGAAGCCCAGATAAATATCATCTCCGTATATCGTGGTTCCATATTCGCTCCGGTTCACGCAAGGCGCCAGCACATTCGCACCCGACATCCTCGCCTCATGAATGTAATATTCTGTGCGGTAAAATCCTCCGAAATTATTGATCACAGCCACCATAAATTCTTTTGGGAAATAAGCTTTTAAATAAAGACTCTGGTAACTCTCCACTGCATACGAAGCGGAATGACCTTTGGAAAATGAGTATCCCGCAAAACTTTCGATCTGCCGCCACACCTCATGCGTGATCTCATCCGTATAACCTTTCTTCTTGCAATTACTGAAAAAATCTTCCTTTGCTTTCTGAAACTCAGATCTCGCTCTGAATTTTCCCGACATTCCTCTCCGCATCACATCGGCTTGTGCGAGGCTCAGTCCTGCAAAATAATGCGCCACCTTGATCACATCTTCCTGGTACACCATGATGCCATATGTTTCCTGCATCAGCTCTCCCAGCAGAGGATGAATGTGTTGTCTCCGCTCCGGATCGTGTGAACGAAGGATGTATTCACGCATCATTCCTGATTGCGATACTCCCGGGCGGATGATGGAACTTGCTGCTACCAGTCCGAGATACGTGTCAGTCGCCAGTTTCTTTAACAGCATCCGCATGGCAGGTGATTCCACATAAAAGCAGCCCATGGTCCTGCCGCTTCGTAACAAGGATTTTATTTTTTCATCTTTCTTGAACGTACTGATCGTATGCACATCAATGTCAAGCCCCTGGTTTTTTTTTACCAGTCCTACACTGTCTTTTATGTGGCCCAGACCGCGCTGACTAAGGATG
>JALYRR010000255.1 GCA_030855265.1 Bacteroidota bacterium
GTAGGAGTTAAGGTAATCTTTTTAGTTGGTTGAAAGTCAACTGTTTGTTCGTGAATAGTATAAAAAGGATATGGTGCCCGGGAAGCCGATATTCCATTGACTTTAATTCCGGCTCTCAATTTTACCTGGTGGCTTCCTTCGTATAAAACCGGGATAGTAACAGGTAGTTCAAAGCATCCAACAAGGATCTCATCCACATACACCCAGACATCGGTTATTTTATGGGAATTACTTCCCTGGCTGAAATTATCTGTCGTCAGAATAAATTTCTCAACCCGGATATAAGCCGGAATCTGTTCTGCCGGATTGTAGATCTCGCAAGATGAGAGAAACAGGAGGAATCCGCTGATAATTAAAGCGGATAGAAAAGAGTAGCATTTCTTCATAATAAAGTATTAGTTTCCGGATTCTTCCATGAAATTGGATGTAACTTTCATTTTCTCAATGATTTTGTAAGCTACATCAAGTGCTTTATAACCGGCTTCAATACTTACCTGAGGAGTCGTGTTGCTGATTATAGAATCAGCAAACGTTTCCAGTTCCATCTTTATTGCGTTGGTGGGTAAAATCGCTGGATTTTCAAAATAGATCTGTTTGGAGCCTTTTCCATTCCCAAGGTCGATGATCACAGCCAATGGATCGGCTTCACCTTCCACATTATTGAGTCGGATCACATCCACCTTTTTATCCAGAAAATCCACAGAGATGTAGGCATCTTTCTGAAAGAACCGCGATTTTCGCATGTTTTTCATGGAGATCCGGCTGGCCGTAAGGTTGGCCACGCATCCGTTATCGAATTCAATACGCGCATTGGCAATGTCCGGACTTTCGCTCACAACGGCAACACCGCTGGCGCTGATTCTTTTGATGGTTGATTTTACTACACTCAGAATAATATCGATATCGTGTATCATCAGGTCCAGTACAACTGAAACATCGGTACCTCTTGGGTTGAACTGGGCTAAACGATGCGTTTCAATAAACATTGGATTGGAACAAAAATCCCTTGCAGCAATAAAGGCCGGATTAAAGCGCTCCACATGACCCACCTGCACTTTTACGTTTGCCTCCTTGGAAAGTCCCATGAGACTTTTTGCTTCTTCTATCGTATTGGTTACAGGCTTTTCAATAAAGATATGTTTGGATTTCTTGATCGCCCTGGAAGCACATTCATAATGAGTGATGGTAGGAGTAACAATATCCACTGCATCCACCTGTTCCAGCAACTCATCCATAGAGGAAAAATGTTTGATGCCGAATTCCTTTTCCACCAATAGGGCGGCGTCGGGATTAGCATCATAAAAACCGATCACCTCATAATGAGGGATTTCTTTCAGTAAACGTATGTGAATCTTGCCTAAATGTCCAGCCCCGAGTATTCCTATCTTTATCATTTGCATTGTTTGATTTCGGGCAAAAATACTTTTTTCCACAATGCAGTATTGAAAAATAAGCGCGAATTATGAAGACAGATATGTTAATTTTGAGGCGTTACAAAAGAAAAGATGAACGATACATACAGGCACAAGGGATTGCGGAGGCAACTTTCATTATTATTGAAAGAAAAAGGGATTGAAAGCCCGGAAGTATTAAAAGCAATTGAATCGGTGCCCAGGCATTTATTTCTGAATAGCTCCTTTATAGAAAGAGCGTATGAGGACATCGCCTTTCCTATCGGATCGGGGCAAACCATTTCACGACCACATACCGTTGCCTTCCAAACCGAGCTTCTGGAACTTAAAAAAGGGGAAAAGGTGCTTGAAATAGGTACAGGATCAGGTTATCAGACAAGCATTCTATTGGAAATGGGTGTGAAAGTTTACACCATTGAGAGACAAAAAGCTTTATTTGATACCACTAAAACATTTCTGCCGGGAATTGGTTATAATCCCAAGTTCTTTTATGGTGATGGATATAAAGGTCTGCCGGCATTTGCTCCTTTTGATAAAATATTGATTACGGCAGGTGCACCAAGTATTCCGGATGCTTTGCTATCACAGCTAACCATTGGAGGTATTCTGGTTATTCCGGTTGGTGATGAGGTACAGATCATGACGCTGATAAGGAAAGTAGGAGAAAAGAAATTTGAAAAAACTGAATTCGGGGAATTTCGCTTTGTTCCTTTGTTAGAGCATAAAGACTGGGGCAACCCAGGCTTATGAACAAACCTGTGTTAATAACAAGGTATTTGTTCATAACTTGATTGTCTCAAAAAAATATATACCTTTGACCCATTGATTTTGAGATTTACTAATTTTTAAACTTTAAAACAATTAACTAAACAACAAAAACTATGAAAAAATCAGTACTAGTAATTGCTTTAGCATTTGGCGTATCAGGTGCTTTCGCGCAAGATTTGACTTCAAAAAAAGGTGAGCCTTTTTTGCCTGAGGCAGAAGATTGGGCTATCAGCATGAATGCAGATCCTATTTTTTACTTTATCGGTAATGCTTTTAACAACAATTCAGACAATGCTGCTCCTGGAGTAAATTGGATGAACCAAAACCAAACAATCATCGGTAAAAAATTCATCGATGACAAAAATGCTTACAGAGTAGTAGTACGTTTAGGTTTCAATTCTTCTTCTTACAAGAACTTTGTAACTGACAATGCTAACACATCAGCTGTATTCTTCCCAGCGCAAGCTGCAGAAGTTGAAGATAAATTCAAAATGAGCAGCACAAACGTTGGAATTGGTGTTGGTAAGGAAATGAGAAGAGGGAAAACTCGTTTGCAAGGTTTCTATGGTGCAGATGCGATGATCTGGATTTCTAGTTCAAAAATGAAGTATGAGTACGGAAACGAAATGTCTGCTACTACAGGTTCTGGAACAACTACAAACCCTAACTCAACACAGTGGAATGCAGATGGAACTGTTGCCAGCGAAAATGGTGTTAACAACCGTGAACTTCAATCTAAGTCAGGTATGACTTTCGGAATTGGTGTTCGTGGATTTATCGGTGCTGAATACTTTATCTTTCCAAAAATCGCTATCGGTGCTGAGTACGGATGGGGAATTGGTTTCCAAACTATGGGTAAAGGTAAAGTTACTACTGAAGAGCAAGGTCTTGACTCTAACGGAGATAACGTAGTTGCTGAAATCGAAAGAGAATCAGCTGGTGCTTCTAAATTCGGTATTGATACTGACTTGAACCAAGGTAACGTTTTTGGTTTCAAAGGTTCTAACACTGGAACTGCTTCTTTGAAAGTGACTTTCCACTTCTAGAAATCAGAATTATATTAAGAAAAAAGACCTCGGGAAACCGGGGTCTTTTTTTTATGTATATTCCAGGATTCTTAACCTAGTCCCAATAACAATGTGTTCAACTCATCCTCAGTCAAGTCGCGCCATTCTCCCGGTTTTAAATTCCCTAAACGGAGATGCATGATCCTCACACGTTGTAATCGAATCACCTGATAGCCGAATACATTGCACATTCTTCTGATCTGACGATTCAAACCCTGCTTTATCGTAATTCTGAAAATTCTCTTCGAATCTTTCTCCGCCTTAATAACACAAGGCTTTGTTTTCGCATCGCCTATGTTCACTCCCGCTGCCATGTCCTTGAGAAACTGATTCCGTAAAGGCAGATTCAACGTAACAATGTATTCTTTTTCATGCTCAAATTCCGGGTGAATGATCCGGTTGATGACTGCCCCGTTATTGGTCAGGATAATCAGGCCTTCGGAATCTTTATCAAGACGTCCTACAGGCAGAATGGTTTCTTTATGCCGGATAGCATCAATAATATTCCCTTCAATTTTTTCAGTGGTGCAAACGATTCCCACTGGTTTGTTGTAAATGATGTAGACGAATTTTTCCGAGGCTGACATTCCTTTTTTTTCTAAAGATAAAGTTCCGAAGTCAGATTAGAAATTAAATGATACATTTGCATTGCTTTTGGTTTCCGGATCTTCCGGAATTAAAAGGGAACCTTGTTAAAATCAAGGACTGTTCCCGCAACTGTAAACTCTTCCGTTCAACGGAAAATTGCACCACATGCCACTGTTCATTTTGAGCGGGAAGGCGCAAAAGAGTAAGTCAGGAGACCTGCCACAGCAAACCATTTGTAGCTTTCGGAGAAAAGGCGAAGAATAGATGAGCTGTTTTGCACCTTTTTCTATCCTTACAATTTTACCGTTTGTTGCCAATGATTGAGATCAACACTTAATCGTTTGTAATGAATTTGTTTAAAGTCAGTTTGATTTGTTTTATTTTTTGTCAGCTTCCGGGCTTCTGCCAGTCTCCGGATCCTGATTCTTCTTTGCAACTAAACGTTGTTGAGGTGAGCGGCTCAAGGCAAACCGTTTTCTCATCGGGCAATAAAACGGAAACGCTTGATTCTCTCCTCCTCGAAAAATACAACACCAATCTTGCTGATATCCTGATTAACGAAAGTCAGATTTTTATCAAATCCTATGGACTTGGAAGTCTGGCTACAACCTCATTCCGTGGTGCCGGGTCAAGTCACACGGCTGTTCTCTGGAACGGATTTAATCTCCAGAGCCCCATGAATGGATTACTGGATGTTTCACTTGTACCTTCTGGTTTTATAAAGAATATTCAGATTCAGTATGGTGGTTCCGGTGCACTTTGGGGCAGTGGTGCTGTGGGTGGAAC
>JALYRR010000256.1 GCA_030855265.1 Bacteroidota bacterium
GATAAAATCTGTCCAGGAACTAAGATCTTCTTTTAATTCGGCGAGGTTGTAACCAAATATCGTATGAAATCCATCCCCCCACATTACAGTATTATTGATAAGATCCCAATCCCAGATTGCATCAAATGTGGCTTTGGAAGCATATTCATATCGATTGTTATTTTCGATCATCGCTTCTTCGACCTTTTTACGCTCCGTAATATCCTGATGAGAGACGACGATCATCGTTTCTTCATTTCCGAAACGCATGACCAACATTCCAAACCAACGTTTTTCTGAAGGTGAATGACAAGGATACTCCAGATAAAAGGTTTTTTTCTTGCCCTTCAGAACCTCCTTCATTCCAACCAGAACTTCCTGTGCAATGGGTTCTCCCCTTTGAACCGATTCTTCGCAGATTTTAAAATAATTGCTTCCCACTCCGTTTCTGTGCAATACAGCTTCACCATTCTCCAAAGCAAAACGCGTCCAGGATTCATTCACAGCAATTATTTTTCCTTCCAAATTCACCACTGCAATATGAGAACTAAGCGAATTCAGGACTCCACGATTAAATGCTTCACTTTTTTCAATTTTCTGATCTGCGGATTTCTTTTCGGAGATGTCACGAAAATTGGAGACCAACGCATTGACAGCAGTTTCCTGCAGCATATTGGTCATGGAGCCTTCACACCATATCCAGTAACCTTTTTTATGTAGAATGCGGTACTCTTTGTAAAAACTTTTGCCCGGATAAAGAAGCAGATCCTCAATACTGGCCTGAAGATCCGGTAAGTCATCCAGATGGATCAATTCAAAAGCAGACAGGGAAATGAATTCATCAATGTCATAACCCAGCACATTCGTAATGGAAGGACTGGCATACAAAATTTTCCCTTCCGGTGATACAAGGGTCTTCATATCAGTGCTTTTTTCGATAATAGCCCTGAATCGTTTTTCACTATTTTCGAGGTCGTCTTTTGCTTTTTTACTTTCGGTAATGTCATTTAACAATACAAGAGAAGCGTTGACTCCTTTATAGTTTATAAGGTGTCCAATGACCTCCATCCACATTAACTCTCCGGTTTTCTTTTTATGTCTCCAAACACCTTTGTGGATGCTACCAAGTCTATTTTCCTTACGTACCAACTCCTCTATGAGGGGAATATCTTCAACCGGACGAATATTTTTTATCGTCAGTCTTAAAAACTCCTTTCTTGTGTAACCGTACTTCAACAAAGCTTCTTCATTACAATCAATTATTTGAAGATTACTGTGATCCCAAATAAACATGGGTAGCGGGTTGTTCTCAAATAAATTTTTGTATTTTTTTTCTGATTCGATTAACGCAGATTCATGCTTAAACTTTTCTGAAACGTCCCTTGCAATAGTGTACATAATCTTTTCCTTTTCATCCCAGTTGGTAGACCATGAAACTGGTATGACTTCTCCATTTTTTCGCACACACCGATTTTCGAAATTCACCAGCTTATTTCCATCCATTATTTTTTTCGCAGCTTCCTTCGTGGATCCAAGGTCATCCGGATGAATCAAATTAAAATAGGTTCTACCAATCAATTCCTCAGGCTTATATCCCCATACTCTTTCAGCGGCTGCACTTGCCATTATGAATACTCCTTCTTCTGTAAATGAACAGATGATATCACGCGACTGATTCATAATTTCCTGAAGTGCATTCTGACTTTTCCGGGCTTCCTCTTCGGTGGTTTTTCGATCTGTAATGTCAACCATTAATCCACGAAGTAAAACCGGTTTCCCTGGTTCTTCAACGATGGTTACTATATCGTTTATCCAGATAAAACTTTTATCCGATCTGATCATCCTGTATTCAAAACTGTGATTTTCTTTTTTCTTAACTAATTTTTTACAGAATGAAACCGTATTTTCACGGTCATCAGGATGAATGTGATTCTGCCAGAATTTTTTTTCTGATAGCCACTCTTCTGCCTTAAAACCAAGTATGGTTTGAACTTGTGGGCTTACGTAAGTAAATTCAAAAGAATCACCCTGAGCTTCCCAGAATATTCCGTCAATGGTTTGTAACAAATTCTGATACTTCAATCTTGAGATTTGGCTCTCAGATTCTGCCTTCTTTTCATCCGTAATGTCACGAATATTTACAAAAACACCTATTATCTGCTTCGCTGTATTTTTAGCAGGCATATACTTGATAGCGAAATTTTTCACTAGTCCGCCAGAAACAGGAATTTCAATGGTTGCATTTTGCGTTTCTCCTTTTAGCACTTGTCCATACATCACCTTTAAAGTCTCCTTACGTTCAGGCTGGGCATAGTCAAGGATCTGGTCTCCTGTTTTAACGTCTTTACCTAAATAGGTTAAATATAAATCGTGAAAACGCTTGTTGAAGGAAACAATTGTTAACTGAGGATCCAGTAAAATGAAAGACTCCTCTGTATTATTCATCAACAAAGAAAACTGACTTTCCGATGAATCCTGAATAGAATGAATAATATGAGTCACCTTCTTTCTTTCATCCAAAACGGGCAGGTTTTCTGGATCAAAAAAACCAAAGGATGCATTGGAAGCATTTCCTTGACGCAGACTGAGTTTACGTGAAGACAATTTCTGAGGCTTACCGGATTCAATCACATAATGCAGGGAATCTGAAAGTGAAATGTAATTTGGTTCGGGATTCTTTTGAACCTGATTAGGAAAAAAATCAAGTATACTCTTTCCTTTTATTTCGCTTTCCGGAATCTCTAAAAACTTACTAGCAGAATCATTTACCTCCAGAATAGTGAAGTGCGGCGAATCAATATCGAGAATAAACCCCGGAGTCGCCGAAGACATAAAGAACCTCTTAAAAACCTCTTTATCAGTCACTTGAAAATAATTTAGCAAAATTAACTTCTTACCTTTTCCCCTCTTGAATTTAACAAGGTTTTTAAATCTAACTAAATCTAACAAAAATTTCAAATTAAGAAAAGTATTTGGTCGAAAAGTTTTTTCCCAACATGCTCATTTTTGCTTATGTTTGAAATGGATAAAACACCTGCTCTTTTTTGAAACGTCTTCTACTATTTCTTTTTGTTCTGCACTTTTCAAATGCGGGTTCTCAAAACATTTCCGACAGCTTATGGAAGAACTGGCAAAATCCTCAACTGCATGATACCCTAAGGCTGAAGTCAATCAAACACCTGATCCTTGATTATTACTACAATGATTACGACAGCACGATTCTACTTTCACAACAATACTATGATTTAGCCACCCGGATCGGTCACAAGAAACACAAAGCGTATGCTCTACTTACACAAGGCAAAGCCTTTTACTATAAAGGCGAGAATCTAAAAGCCATAGACAGGGAAACAAAAAGTATTATAATCAGTCAGGGGATCAATGATAAAAAAGCGATGGGTCATACATTGATCAATCTGGGCAATGTATTTCTTGAAATGGGAAATTATTCCGATGCGGTTGACAGTTATTCCAGAAGCATGAAGTTTGCTGAAGAAATTGGAGACAAACAGCTAGTTGGGGCTAACCTCGCGAATATCGGGATCATCTTTTTCAGCCAGGGTGATTACAAAAAAGCGATGGAATACAATTCCAAAAACCTCAGGATCATGGAAGAGCTCAAGGATGATTATTCCCTGGGTTACTCATACAGAAACATCGGAAAGATTCATGAAGTAAATAAGGAATATGAAAAGGCAATCTACGCATATACAAAATCATATAATTTCTCTGAACGGGCAAAAGATGATGGCGGGATTTCTTATAGCCTGAATTACCTTGGAAACGTTTACCACTCCATGGGACAGTATGATAAAGCGCTGGACTATTTTACCAGAAGTCTTCAACTGGCAGAAAAGACGGATGACACGTATTCTATTGCAGCGAATCTTGATGATATCGGAAATTGCTACTGGGGTTTAAAAGACTATCCGAAAGCAATCAGCTACAGTAAAAGGTCGCTCGATATGGCTGATACCACAGAACTCGTTCTTCTTCAGAGAAATGCGCTTGAATCCTTATACAAGATATACAAATCAACCGGTGATTCTGATAAAGCACTTGCCATGTTTGAGGCATTCAGCAATATCAAAGACACCATCCTCGGTGAAGAAAACAGAAAAGGTGTTTTGAAAAAAGAGATCCAGTATAAATATGAAAAACAATCTCTTGCCGACAGTCTTTCCTATTTGCAGAAACAACAACTGAATCAACTCGAGCACGATTCACAGCTTGACAAAGAAAAAAACCAACGTTATATTCTTTATGGAGGCCTTGCATTCGCGCTGATCATTGGCGGTATAGCCTTCAGAGGATATCAGAGGAAAAAGCGTGACAATGACATTATCACTTCGCAGAAAAAAGAAGTGGAAATGCAGAAAGACATTGTTGATGAAAAACAAAAAGAAATACTTGATTCCATTT
This sequence comes from Bacteroidota bacterium, assembly GCA_030855265.1. GTDB lineage: Bacteria > Bacteroidota > Bacteroidia > 2-12-FULL-35-15 > 2-12-FULL-35-15 > 2-12-FULL-35-15. Next base: position 4,402 of record JALYRR010000256.1, read on the forward strand.
CATATGCAAAACGAATCCAGGAAGCCATTCTTCCACCCGCACGTTTATTAAAGAAGCACTTTCCGGAATCATTTGTTTTTTACAAACCGAAAGACATTGTTGCTGGAGATTTTTATTGGATGGAGACAGTGGAAAATGAATTGCTCATTGCGGCAGCGGATTGTACCGGACATGGTGTCCCCGGAGCATTGGTTTCAGTGGTGTGCAGCAA
>JALYRR010000073.1:0-1558 GCA_030855265.1 Bacteroidota bacterium
CCATACAACAAATGCTGAACTCACTTTAGGTTTCAGTCCATGCCCTAACGATTGTTTCATCTTTGATGCGATGATCCATGGCAAGGTGGATACAGAAGGATTGACATTTCGCGTTGTGATGGAGGATGTAGAATCATTGAATCAGCGGGCTTTTAAATCGGAGCTGGATATTACAAAACTTAGTTATCATGCCTATGCCCATCTGATTCCTTCTTATCAGTTGTTGAATGCCGGAAGTGCATTAGGAAATAATTGCGGGCCTTTATTAGTGGCAAAAAAAGATCTTCAAATAAATAAGGATACAATAATTGCCATCCCGGGAAAATATACGACAGCCAATTTTCTTTTGTCATTGGCCTTTCCTGCTGCGATGAATAAAGTGGAAATGGTTTTTTCTGAAATTGAAGAAGCCGTTTTAAATGGAATTGTGGATGCAGGTCTCATCATCCATGAGAACCGTTTTACCTATGAACTAAAAGGCTTGAAAAAGATCATCGACCTTGGAGAGTTTTGGGAAGATCTCGCTAAAGCACCGATTCCATTAGGTGGAATTGTGACGAAGCGGAAAATGCCAGAGGGCCTGAAAAATAAGATCGACCGGGTGATGAGAAGAAGTGTTGAATTTGCTTTTGCTCATCCGGATGCCAGCCGAAAATTTGTGATTGAGCATGCTCAGGAAATGGATGAAGAGGTGATGAAAAAACACATTGAATTGTATGTCAATCATTATTCTGTCGAACTTGGTGCAGAGGGAAAACGTGCGGTAAAAATCTTGTTCAATAAAGCAATGGAACTGGGAGTGATCGGGAAAATGGAAGAGGATATTTTTTTACCTGACCATTAAACAAGCATCTAACATCTAACATCCAACATCTAACATCTAACATCCAACATCCAACATCTAACATCCATTATATGATTATAGTAACAGGAGCAGCAGGTTTTATAGGTAGTTGCCTCGTAGGCAAATTAAACCGTGAAGGGTTTAAAGATATTGTGATCGTTGATGATTTTTCGGATTCTCAGAAAATGAAGAATCTCGAGAATAAAATTTACACTCAGAAAATTCACAGGGATGATTTTATCGATTGGCTGAAATTAAATCAGCGCCTGGTGCAATTCGTTTTTCATATCGGAGCGAGAACTGATACCACCGAATTCAATACAGAAATTTTCGACCGGCTTAATCTGAATTACACGAAGGATCTTTGGAAGGTTTGCGTTGAATTCGGGCTTCCGCTTGTTTATGCATCTTCTGCTGCAACGTATGGTTTGGGCGAACATGGTTACAATGACGATCACAGCAAAATAGATAAATTGAAACCTCTGAATCCTTACGGTGATTCGAAGAATGATTTTGATAAGTGGGCATTGACGCAGGACAAGAAACCTTATTTCTGGGCCGGATTAAAGTTCTTTAATGTGTACGGACCGAATGAATATCATAAAGGAAGAATGGCATCTGTCATACTGCATGCCTATCATCAGGTGAAGGAAAAAGGTTTTGTGAAACTGTTCCGCTCACACAAGAAGGAGTATAAGGATGGGGAACAACTGC
>JALYRR010000073.1:1568-15354 GCA_030855265.1 Bacteroidota bacterium
TTTTGTATATGTACTCGACGTTGCAGAAGTTTGTTATTTCCTGCTGCATCATCGGAAAGATGCCGGGATCTATAACCTGGGCTCCGGCAAAGCGAGAACTTTTCTGGATCTCGTGAAGAATACTTTTTCCTCTTTGAAAACAGAACCGAAGATCGAATTTATTGATACGCCTGAAGATATTCGTGATAACTATCAGTATTTCACAGAAGCCAACATGGATAAATTAAGATCCATCGGTTATTCAAAGCCATTTCATACGCTGGAAGAAGGCGTGAAGGATTATGTTGAGAATTATCTGGAAGGGAAAAAATATTATTAGGGGTAAGTATCAGGTAGCTAGTATCAAGTATCAAGTACTGGGTATCAGGTACTAGGTGTCAAGTATCAGGTAGTTTGAATTAGGGGTAAATGTCTCGAAGAAGCGCAGAGATAGGACTAAAAAGCATTAAGATTTTTTCTTGCTTTTTCTATGTGTTCTTAGTGTCTTAGTGGTAAAAAGATCGCTTCCCTGAACTAAAGGCTATAGTCCACTTCTTAATTCCAGCAGTGTATTTCGGATCGTTTTTAATTTGTTTTCAATCTCACCGAATTGTGTCTTCTCCGTCTTGAATTCATGCTTCACTGCTTTCCTGTTTTCTTTCAGGTATTTTTTTGCGCCCTCCAAAGTGAGACCTTGTTCTTTCACAAGGTTATAGATCACTTTAAAATTATCAATGTCTTCGGGTGTAAATAAACGATTGCCTTTTTTATTCTTCTTGGGTTTGATGATGTCAAATTCTTTTTCCCAAAAACGGATCAATGAAGTGTTCACTCCGAACATTTCAGAGACCTCACCAATGGTGAAGTATAATTTAACAGTATCAGTTTCCTTGTAAGGCAAGTTTAGAAGATATTTTGAATGCTGGTGCTAAACAAATATAACGAATTTATCGGGCTATGGCTCTTAATCGAAGGACTGAGAAGATTGGGATGAAAGTTCGATCAGTTTTTGATACTGCTCAGGTGTCAGGTCATTGTAATAATAATTGATCGGATTCATTTTCTCGCCGTCTTTCTTAACTTCATAATGAACATGCGGGGCTGTTGATAATCCCGTGCTTCCTACATACCCGATAAGTTGTCCGCGTTTAACAAGCTGACCCGGTTTTACCGCAATCTTACTCATGTGTCCGTACAAAGTTTCATAACCATATCCATGATCGATCACAACATGGTTTCCGTAACCCTGAGCTCCGTCATCGGCACGGTCGATCATCCCATCACCAGTCGCATAGATTTCCGTACCTGTTGGTGCCGCGAAATCCATTCCGGGATGAAACTCTGCCGTTTTATAGATAGGATGTGTTCGCCATCCAAAACCGGAAGGCTGATGACGAAGGTCTTCATTGGAAATAGGCTGGATAGCGGGAATGGAAGCCAATAGTTTTTCCTTGTTCTTCACCAGTTTCACCACTTCATCAAATGATTTCGACTGAATATACAATTGTTTGCTGATGCGGTCCAACCGCTTGGTGGTGGCAATTATCAGATCGGAATTGTTATATCCTTGTAATTCTTTATACCTGTCAACTCCGCCAAATCCGGCTTTTCGGATGTTTTCTGGGATTGGTTCTGCTTCGAAAATAGTCCTGTAAATATTGTTATCCCTGGTTTCGATATCTTTCAGTACTTCTGTAACCTCATTCATCCGCTTGTTCATCAGCTCATACTGCAGGGTGAGTTCCTCGATCTCGCGCTCCAGTTGCTTTTCCTTTGGTGAATCAAAATAGTTATAAGCAAAAAAGATCGTAATAGTTGCAAAGACCAAACCGGTCGCCAAATAGGAAAGAGCCTGCCACACCCGTTTCCGGATAGGAATGGTCACTTTCTCGTAAGTCAGCGATTTGGTATTGAACTTATAATTTATTTTGCTCATTTAATTATGACAATGCTTAATGCGAATTTACACAAATAAACTAAATTTGCAATCCCTTAGCAGTCGGGAGTCAGGAGCAGGGAGTGCAGTGAATGGTTTTCAAAATGACCCGAAATAACAACAACAGAAAACCGGTATAGATTTTCACCAATTCGTAAATTCGTTTTAATTCGTTATTCGTACATGGAATCAAGTAAAGTAAGACAAACATTTTTAGATTTTTTTAAATCAAAAGGACATGAGATCGTTCCTTCTGCACCAATGGTGGTGAAGAACGATCCTACCCTGATGTTCATTAATTCCGGAATGGCGCCTTTCAAAGATCTCTTCCTTGGAAATTCACCCGTAAAATTTCCACGTGTTGCAGATACTCAAAAATGTTTGCGCGTAAGCGGAAAACACAATGACCTGGAAGAAGTGGGTGTTGATACCTATCATCACACCATGTTCGAAATGCTTGGTAACTGGAGCTTTGGCGATTACTTTAAAAAAGATGCAATCAATTGGGCCTGGGAATTACTCACCGAGGTTTATAAAATTGATAAGGAAAGATTATACGTTACCGTTTTCGAAGGAAGCAAGGAAGACGGACTTGGTTTCGATCAGGAAGCTTACGATCTCTGGAAACAATTTGTTCCGGAAGAGCGAATCCTCCGCGGAAATAAAAAAGATAATTTCTGGGAGATGGGTGATATGGGTCCTTGCGGTCCTTGCACTGAAATTCATTACGACGGACGATCAGCAGAAGAGATTGCAAAAGTACCGGGAGCATCACGTGTAAACAATGATGATCCGCAGGTGATAGAAGTATGGAACAATGTATTTATGGAGTTCGAGCGCAAAGCAGATGGTTCTCTCATCAAACTGCCGAAACAGCATGTGGATACAGGGATGGGCTTTGAGCGTCTAGTGCGCGTTTTACAGGGCAAGCAAAGTAATTATGATACCGATGTGTTTAAGCCGGTGATCGATAAGCTGGAGGAATTATCCGGACATCGTTACAAACCGGAGAACGAAGAAGAGCATAAAAAACAACTGATCATCAATATCGCCATGCGTGTAATTGCGGATCACATTCGTGCGATTTCGTTCAGCATTGCTGATGGTCAATTGCCTTCAAATACCGGAGCAGGATATGTGATCCGTAGAATTCTCAGACGTGCGATCCGTTATGGATATCAGTCGCTGAACCTGAAAGAACCTTTTATGTTCAGGCTGGTGCCTGTTCTTGCGCATCAATTAGGACAAGCCTTTCCGGAACTCGTTTCTCAAAAGATGCTGATCGAAAAAGTGATTCGTGAAGAAGAGCAATCGTTTTTCAGAACACTTGAAAATGGCTTGAAGCGCATTGATCAGGTTTGTGCAAATGTGTTGAAAGAAAAAAAGACAAGTGTTGAAGGGAGCATCGTATTTGAATTGTACGACACCTTTGGATTTCCGATCGATCTTACATCGCTTATTGCAAAAGGATATGGATTAAGCATCGACGAAGAAGGATTTCAAAGAGAGCTGGAAAAACAGAAGAACCGTTCGCGTGTTGCAACAGCTGTTGATACTGGTGATTGGCTTTTGGTGGAAGGACGTAAAGCAGAAGAAGGCGGAAGGACATTTGTCGGTTACAAGGAGCTGGAGGCAGAAGCTAAAATCATTCAATACAGGAAAGTAAAGGCAAAAGGAAAAGAACAATATCAGATCGTTCTCGATAAAACTCCTTTCTATGCGGAGAGTGGCGGACAGGTGGGAGATACAGGAAAGATTGAATCCGCCAATGACATTATCGATATTACAGACACTAAAAGAGAGAACGGGATCATCATCCATTTTACGGATAAGCTGCCGGAGAATATTTCTCAGACATTTATCGCGAAAGTGGATGGCGACAGAAGAAACCTCACTGAGAATAATCACAGTGCAACCCATTTGCTTCATGCAGCTTTGCGACAAGTATTGGGAACACATGTTGAACAAAAAGGTTCATTGGTGAATGATGAACATTTGCGTTTCGACTTTTCCCATTTCTCAAAAGTGACAGATGAGGAGATCTCAGAGATTGAGCGGATCGTGAACAGAAAGATCAGAGAGAATATTCAATCGGATATCAAAGAGATGCCAATTGAAGAAGCGAAGAAAACCGGAGCGATGGCATTGTTCGGAGAAAAATATGGTGATTCAGTTCGTGTTGTGACTTTTGATAAATCATATTCCATTGAATTATGCGGTGGGACACATGTACCTGCAACCGGACAGATCGGATTATTTAAGATCAGTTCGGAAGGCGCTGTTGCAGCGGGGATTCGCAGGATTGAAGCGATCACCGCAGATAAAGCGGAAGGTTTTTTCACCCAGCAGCATGCGTTGTTAAATGAGTTGAAGGCGGTTTTGAAAAATCCAAAAGATGTTCTTAAAAGTGTTCAGGGACTTCTGGAGCAAAACTCCGAACTACAGAAACAGATCGACACCATGCTTCGTGAAAAAGCGAAAGGCTTAAAGACGGAGTTGCTGGCTAAAAAGCAAACCATTAACGGAATAAACTTTATTGCAGAAAAAATTGAATTGGATTCTGCAGATGCAATAAAGGATTTGTCATTTGAGCTTCGCAGCCAGGTTGAGAATTTATTTATGGTGCTTGGAGCGGATATAAAAGGCAAACCAAGCATATCAATTATCATTTCCGATAACCTGGTGAAAGATAAGAATTTGAATGCAGGAACGATTGTTCGTGAATTAGGAAAGGAAATCCAGGGTGGAGGAGGAGGACAACCATTTTACGCAACTGCCGGTGGAACCAATTCGAGTGGGATTTCGAAAGCACTTGAAAAAGCAAAGAGTTATTTGAATTAAACGTTTGATAGCGCCGTCATTTCGTGGGTTTTTTAGCTTTGCAAAAGCGAGAAAATGCCTGCCCGCAGGCGGACAATTTCATGAAAAATAAAATTACTCGAACTGACCACGCACCAGTGCTTTTCTTGATTCCCACTCTTCGTTACGCAGGCCAGCGCGCGGTCATTTCGAGTGTTTTTTCGCTTTGGAAAAGCGAGAAAAAGTATCGAGAAAGTGTGCGAGGTTGTGTGAATTATATCCGTTAGAATCTTTTTTTCGAAAGGTCTGGAAGACTTTCAAACCGTGAATTTACTAAAGCCTCTTTTTTAGATCTGCTCCACTTCTTTATTTTTTTCTCAAATAGAATTGCTGCGGTCGGTTCGTTAAAAATTTCATAGAACACCAATTGAAGCGGTCTTCTTGAAATTGTGTAACAGTCCGGATTGATGCCTTCGTTATGCTGTTCTATCCTTCTTTCCAAATTGTTGGTTACACCTATGTAATATGAATCATCTGAGTATAGAAGGATATACACGTACATTGTTTTCATAAAGCAAATTTAAAATTTCTACTGGCTTTCCCGCGTTCTCGATACGATTTCATGAAAAATGAAATCACTCGAACTGACCGCTCGCTAGTGCTTTCTTTAGATCGTCATCTTCATATGCCGTGCCCAGTGCGCCGTCATTTCGAGTGTTTTTTTACTTTGAAAAAGTAAGAAAATGTATCGAGAAAGAGTGAGGGTATGTGTGTTGTCAACTGCTTGCCCACGTTCTCGATACGATTTCATGAAGAATGAAATCACTCGAACTGACCTCGCACAGCCGCCTCTTGGTAGAGTGGCTTCAGTATCGCTACTTGTGCAACATCTAAAGTGCGCCGATAATTCGAGTGTTTTTTCAATTTGAAAAAGTGAGAAAATGTATCGAGAAATTCGAAACCGGGAAATAAAATGGTTTTTAGGCTTTACGCTTTCATTTGCTCCACCTTCATAGGAATATCAAAATAATTGATCATATCCAGAACAAGTGTTTCTACATGGCGGAGTTTTTCATCCTCCCGGATCTTGTTCAGCACATTCTGAAGTTTCTCAACGTATTGCTTACGTTGCGTGCTCTGCCATTGGGAAGTATAATAAACCGCTTTTATTGTAAGATCATTCTCTACATTTTTGCTGCTTCCGGCAGTGAGCTTTTCATACCGCTTATAACATTCCTGGATGCCTTCATGATCTTCCAGGAAAAAGTATCCGAGCATCAGTGTGGCAAACAAAGCATCATACAAACGCTGAAAGGCGATCTGCTGAAAATTGACAAGCAAATGCTCAAGCTTTTCTATGGCTTTTTTAATATCGCTTTTGCTGCCTAATAATAAGAAGCAGCAATAAATATTGTTCAGATTGATAAAGCGAACATGCAGACCTTCATCCCAAATGGGCTTGTCGAGCATGTCTTCACATTTGCTTTTGTAAAAGTCAATTTGTGTCCGGATGTCTTTAGGCAGCGACTCATTATAACCTTCTCTATATCCATAACAGTGATGCGTTAAGAAATAGCTGGCCTGGATACTAAGGTAAATGATCTCAGGAGTGTTCAGGTGATTTTTCCAGAAACGCAAAGGCTCCCGTTTTTTGATCAATGCAGCAGCTTCCTTTTGCAATTCATTCTTATCCAGTTTATAAATAAGGTGTTTTAGTTTCAGGTAATCTACATTCAGTTGAATGTCATCGGAAAATGAAAAAATGACAAATCCGTTTTTCTCAAGTTCATCGGTGAGTTCATCCAGCTCCGTTACAATATCTTCACTGTAAAAACGAACATCGTTCAGGTAATTCAACGTCTGACAATAAGCAAACCTGCTCAGCAGTTGAATGCTCAGGCAGTCGTTCTTCCGGTATTTATCATAAAAGCCCAGATGTTCCTGCATTTCTTTTTCCGACAATACGCTTTTTCCCTTGAAATTAAGGTTTTTGCGCATGTAGAGATATATCTGATTAATGATGTGCTCGTGCTTCAGAAATTCACTGATGCGCTCATGATACTTGATCGCATTGTTCTTGTTTTCCGATATGAAAGATTGTTGAGCAAAATATTTAAGTACAGCGATCGCGGTTGGGAAGTCTTCCACTTTTTCCGAAACATCCAGAAGGATCTCCGCTAGTTTGTTAGCCATCGGCAATTCACCTTTGTTAATGAATTGCTCTATTGCAGAAATGTTATGTGTCAGGTAAGAAGGGTGATTGCGGCTCAAATGACAGGTTAGCCGGAACGTATAATGAACAAGCTGGAAGAATTTCTTTTTGCTTTTTTCATCTTTTGATCCATAAACTGATTTACAAAGGTCATCGGATTCTTTTTGCTTCCATTGATCCTTGCGGATCTGAGTGATCAGCTTCAGCGGGAGCTCAGCATTGTTCTCTTTTAAATGAGTTTTGAATTCATTGAAATGAAAATCATCTAATAACAGTATGACTTTTTGAATGCTTAACATAAGGAATGAGTGTGGATGAAAATGTTGCTCTAAAGTATTTAAAATTATCTGAATTAAAAATACAGTTTCTGATATTTATAAGCAGTCGGGGGAAAAAAGCAAACTCTGACATGCCTAATTTCAACTGATTTCGATTGAAAGGAGGGGGAATGAGAAATTTTTCTTGTCTGATTCAGGATTAAAATCCATGCTTTTAACACCTTCATTCTGATGATATATTTGTAAAAAAATAATTTCATGAAAACAAACCATTTCATTTTCCTCTTCCTTCTTCTTGTAATCGGAAGCCGTATAAATTCACAAACATATGCTGTAGGACATCAGCAGATCACTTACAATGATCCTGCAAGAGCGGGGAGAGCCATTCAAACGGAAATCTATTATCCGGCAGCTACTGCTGGGACAGGTGTTCCGGTTTCAGCGGGTACATTCCCACTGATCGTGTTTGGTCATGGTTTCGTGATGACCTGGGATGCCTATCAGAATGTGTGGGATGACCTCGTTCCAAGAGGATATATCATTGCTTTTCCACGTACTGAAGGAAACTTTTCTCCTAATCACGGGGAGTTCGGAAAGGATCTCGCTTTTCTAGTTGGTAAAATGCAAAATGAAAGTGCCACGAATTCAGCATCGCTGTTTTTTAATCATATTAATTCTAAGAGCGCCATCATGGGCCATTCAATGGGTGGAGGAAGTTCATTTCTCGCTGCAGAAAATAATACTTTAATAACAACGATGATCAGTTTTGCTGCTGCCAATACAACGCCATCTTCCATCACTGCTGCTCAGAATATTTCTGTGCCGTCTCTTGTTTTTGCAGGTGCAAATGATTGTGTAGCTCCGCCAGCTGCTCATCAGATTCCGATGTATGATTCCCTTGTTTCTGCATGTAAAGCTTATGTCAGCATTACAGGTGGCGCACATTGTGAATTTGCGAATTACAATTTTAATTGTTCTTTCGGACAAAGTACATGTACGCCTACACCAGCAATTACCGGTGCTGAGCAAAAAGATGCAATGTCTGATCTGTTGAATTTATGGTTGAGTTATTATCTGAAAGAAGATTGTGCTGCCTGGACAAGTTTCAATGATTCATTGGCGGTTTCACCAAGGATCACATCGTCTGCTTCCTGCAACATATCCAATCCTGTGATCACACAAGCAGGGATGGTTCTTTCCTCAACAGCGGCACCGACTTATCAATGGTATTTAAATGGATCTTTAATTTCAGGTGCGACAGCGCAAAACCTAACTGTGATAGGTCCGGGAGTTTATCATGTTGAAACGACGTGGTACAACGACTGTCCGTATCTTTCTAATATGATAACTGTGACTTCAACGGGAACAGAAGAAGCCAAATTGTATTCTTTAAAACTATATCCGAATCCGGTGAAGGATCAACTTTCCCTGGAATGGAATTCCTCTTTTGAAAGAGTAACAATCAGATTAACAGATCTGAGCGGTAGAGTTGTGAAAGTAGTTAAGGAAATGCAAGGGAATGGAGTGCAGGTGATCGATCTTTCTGAACTGGAAGCAGGGATTTATTTTGTTGAGTTGTCGGCTGAAAATTTTAAAAGCACGGAACGCATCATCAAATTAAAGTAATCCTATTTTTCAAGCCTCCAGTCGATGGGAAGAATTCGTTCAGTTTCCAGGATCCTGTTGGTTTTTGAAAAGTGTTTACATCCAAAAAAGGCACCTCTTGCAAGGGGAGAAGGGTGAGCAGCTTTGAGTATAAAATGCTTTTTATCATTGATAAGTTCTTCTTTGCTGTGAGCAAATCTTCCCCATAGCAGGAAAACAACCCCTTTTTTCTTGTCAGAGATCTTTTTGATCACGGCATCGGTAAATTGTTCCCAGCCTTTGTTCTGATGAGATCCAGCCTGGGATTCTCTCACAGTGAGAGTGGCATTTAACAGCAATACACCCTGTTTGGCCCATTCTGAGAGATCTCCATCCTGAGGGACAGGAATTCCGAGATCCGTCTGTAATTCCTTGAAAATATTGGCAAGCGAGGGTGGTTTTCGCAATCCGCGATTTACAGAGAAAGAAAGGCCATTGGCTTGTCCGGGCCCATGATAGGGATCCTGTCCGATGATCACAACCTTCACTTTTTTAAAGGGAGTATTGTTAAAAGCAGCAAAGATCTCCTTTCCGGGAGGGTATACTTTATATTGTTTTTTCTCGTTTTGAAGGAATGTTTTTAATTCTTTGAAGTAGGGAGCGGAAAACTCATCTGCCAATTGTTCTTTCCAGCTTTCATCTATATGTATGATCGAATTGCTCATATCTGTGAATGTTGAGAGAAATGACTGAATTTTAGCTGTTTACTGATATTGGCCATGTTTGTTGTTTAAAAAATAATATCCAAGAGTTTGGTAAAATGCAGAATTATTTTAATTTTGCATCTAATATATCTACTAAAAGAAACAATTTTATTTTACTCTCATGAAAAAGTTTTTTCTAATTGTTGTTGCAGTAACTTTCGTAAGTACGGCTATAACTTCTTGCAGAAGCCACGAACGTTGCGCTGCGTACGGAAAAATCAATAAAATTGACTCCGGAAAAACTATTTCTGACAAAACCGAAAAATCCATTTAACCTCTTATTCCTCCCCGAATGAAAAAATTATTTAGCGCCTTTTTAGCTGTAGCATTTTTGAGTTTGACTCTAAGTTCTTGTAAGTCAGGTAATTGCTCTGCATATTCAAAAGCCGACAAAGTAAAGGTTTCTTCAGAAAAATCAATTTAGTTTCCCATGAAATGGCTTCAGCTCAATGATATCAGCCAGTTGGACCTCATTTCCAAAGAATCCTCCTTACCCGAGATTCAATCCGTCCTGATTTTTAAACACAGTACCCGTTGCTCTATCAGCAACATGTCTCATGGCAGATTGGAAAGAAGTTGGAAGGATAATCCTGCTATTCCCGTTTATTATCTGGATCTATTAAATCATCGGGATATTTCAGATGAGATCGCTTCCCGCTTTGATGTTCAGCACGAATCTCCGCAGGCACTCCTTATTAAGGACGGGAAATGCATTTATCATTCTTCCCATTCCGATATTTCCTCCGCGGATCTGATCGCTGCCGCAGCTAAAAGCTAAAATTTACCGTTTGTTTCAGCTCTGCACTCAGGCTTTTTGCTACCGGACAAGTCAACGCGGCATTCTTCAATAATTCCATTTGTTTTTCGTCAAACTGATTTTCCGGAAATCTGAAATCCACAATGATTTCCGCAACTCTGCGCGGATTTGATTCCATCACCTTTGTAATCTCCACCTGAAGTCCTTCGATATTCATCTCATGTCGTGCCGCCACTATTCCCATGATCGTCGTCATACAGCAGCCCAAAGAAGTTGCAAGCAGATCTGTTGGTGAAAATGCCTCGCCTTTTCCGTTATTATCTGGAGGAGCATCCGTTATGATCGTGTTGCCGGAGAGCAAGTGAGTGGCTTCTGTTCGTAAATTGCCACGGTATATGATTTTAGAGGTTTTCATATAATTTTCAGATAAAGTTTTGCGTTATAATTTGTATATTTGTATATCAAAGGTAGTAGAATGATCAGGAAGATTTTAACTGTACTTATTATTTTTTGTCTTTCTTTTTCTGCTTCATCTCAGGAAACAAAAGATGATCTTTCCCGTCTTAAAGCGGGGGAGGATCTGAACGTCCAATACCGGAACGAAGGAAGCTTTGGGATTTATGTTCATACGAACGCGGGCATCGGGCTCGCTTACCGCAGAGGTTACATGGTGCATGCGAAACGTAAGCGCATGTTTGAATTGGAAGCTCAGAATTTTAAACATCCCAAAGAAATAAAATCCGTTAATTCGTTTTACGAAGATTCAAAAGGCTTCGTATACGGAAAATTAAATTCCATTTTCCTCATCCGTCCGGGCGTAGGAATCCAGAATATCATTTATCAGAAAAGCGATAAAAAAAGTGTAGAGATCCGTTTCTCTTATTACATCGGTGCTGCACTGGCCTTCGCAAAACCTGTTTATCTTGAGATCATCCGTCCGACCAATGATCCCTTTGTTCCTTACACAATTTCTTCTGAACGTTATGATCCCGAAATTCATTATGCGGATCAGATCTACGGAAAAGCACCTTTCCTGAAAGGACTTGATAAAACCCGCATTCATCCCGGAGGTTACGCTAAACTGGCACTCAGCTTCGAGTATGCCGATCGTTACAACGGAATCAAAGCGATTGAAACTGGAGTCGTACTGGATGTTTATCCTACCGTAATTCCTATCATGGCTTATAACAAACATCAGCAGGTTTTTGCTTCCCTTTATCTAAAAATGATCTGGGGGAAAAAGTGGTTTTAGATCATGTTATTCAGCTGCAAGCTGAATATTACATGATCTTATCCCGCGTCAAAGCGGGATCTGCTAAATGGTTTACGAAATATTAAATAAGGATCAAGCTGAAATTGTTTCCCGCCTAATTAAAAAATTAAGAATTGCATTATGTCCGACACAAGCACCCTCCCGATAGAAGAAAGAAAATTTCAACGTAAACCCGATTGGCTGCGAGTTAAACTTCCTACAGGAAAAGAATATGCCCAGGTAAGAGAAATTGTTTCCAAACATAAACTGCATACTATCTGCGAAAGCGGAAACTGTCCAAACATGGGCGAATGCTGGGGAGCCGGAACTGCAACATTTATGATCCTGGGAAATATCTGTACGCGTTCATGTGGTTTTTGTGCAGTTGCAACAGGGCGGCCGCTTCCTGCTGATCTAAAGGAACCGGAGCGTGTTGCTGAATCTGTTCGCTTAATGAATGTAAAACATTGTGTGATCACTTCCGTGGATCGCGATGATCTGAAAGATGGAGGATCGGGTATATGGGTTGAAACCATTAACGCGATCAGAAGAGTGAGTCCTCAAACAAAATTCGAAACACTCATTCCTGACTTTCAGGGGAAATGGGAAAATCTTCAGCGCATCATCGATGTCAATCCTGATATCGTATCTCATAATTTAGAAACTGTTCGTCGTCTTACCAAACAGGTTAGGATCCAGGCTAAATATGACCGCAGTCTTGAAGTCATCAAACGTTTACATGATGCAGGCGTGAAAACCAAATCCGGTGTTATGCTTGGACTTGGAGAAACCGAAGCAGAAGTGATTGAAACCATGGATGATCTTCGTTCAGCCGGATGTGATGTACTTACTCTTGGACAATATCTTCAGCCGACTCCAAAACATTTGCCGGTAGCGGAATTCATTCGCCCTGAAGCTTTCGCGAAATATAAAGAGATCGGATTGAACAAAGGATTCCGTTTCGTGGAAAGCGGTCCTTTGGTACGTTCTTCTTATCATGCTGAAAAGCATATTTTCTAAAGAGAAATTTTTCGGATAAGTTTAAGAATGTTGTTTGGGTTACAAAAGCTTGCCCACCTTCTCGATACCTGCCTACCGGCAGGCAGGCGATTTCGCTAAAAAAGCGAAATCACTCGACCTGACTACCCACTGTTTATGTTTTATAGAACGTAAATCCCACTCGTATTTAAGGAAAAAGTTCTCTCAAGAATTTTACTTTTTTATTTCTCATAGAAACTATTCACTCTATCTTTACAAAAAAAAGTAGAGAATGAAAAAGATCAGAGTTGCAATCAATGGTTTCGGCAGGATCGGAAGAGTGTCTTTTCGCATCATGCAGGAGCGTTCCAATATAGAGATCGTTGCCATCAACGATCTTACCGACAGTAAAACACTTGCTCATTTATTACGTTATGATTCCGTTCATGGAATTATGAAAGGTGACATTGTTGCGGAAGAACACGCCATGATCGTGAATGGAAAAAAGGTTAACATTTATGCAGAGAAAGATCCTTCCAATCTTCCCTGGAAAGAATTAAACATAGATGTAGTGATCGAATCCACAGGCTTTTTTCTCGATCGCGAATCGGTAGGAAAACACCTGAGTGCCGGAGCGAAAAAAGTAATCCTTTCTTCACCACCTTCTTCCAATGATATTAAAACAGTAGTGCTCGGTATCAATGATGATATCCTGAGTCCGGATGATACCATCATCTCCAATGCTTCCTGTACCACCAACTGCGCTGCTCCAATGATCAAAGTGCTGGATGAACTTTGGGGACTGGAAGACGGATACATTACAACGGTTCATTCTTATACAGGAGATCAGCGCCTGCATGATGCTCCTCATAAAGACTTGCGAAGAGCACGTGCGGCAGCATTGTCCATTGTTCCGACATCTACCGGTGCAGCAAAGGCTATTACAAAGATCTTCCCGCATCTGGAAGGAAAGCTGGGTGGTTGCGGAATGCGTGTTCCTGTGCCTGATGGTTCTCTTACCGACATAACATGCGTACTTACAAAACCCGTAACCGTTGAAGAGATCAATGCTGCTTTTAAGAAAGCCAGCGAAACTTATCTAAAAGGAATTCTTGAATACACGGAAGATAAGATTGTATCTGTTGATATTGTTGGTAATCCGCATTCCTGTATTTACGATGCTGAATTCACTTCTGTTGTCGGAAACATGATCAAAGTGATCGGCTGGTATGATAATGAGTACGGGT
>JALYRR010000074.1 GCA_030855265.1 Bacteroidota bacterium
CTCGAAGGAAAGATCAAATGGATCGGTTTCAAGCAGCAATTCTTTACAGCATCTCTTATCGCTGACAATACATTCGATCAGCCGGTGGATGTTGAGAGCATGAAGGATGAAGGCTCTCTGAAATACCTTAAAAATTACACCGCCAAACTTACCATCCCTTATTCTCATCAGGGTGCGGAAACTTTTGGTATGAGGATGTATTTCGGCCCTGCCCATTATCAGACACTGAAGAAGTATGACCTGGAACTTGAGCGTCAAATCAATCTTGGTTGGAAGATCTTCGGATGGATCAACCGCTTTCTTGTGATCCCGATTTTCAATGTTCTGGATAGCCTGAATCTGAATTACGGAATCATCATTCTGATCCTGACAATCATCCTTAAACTTCTTTTACTTCCGATCGCATACCGAACCGTTCTTTCATCAGCAAAAATGAGGGTGTTAAAACCGGAGATCGATGAATTGACCGAGAAGCATAAGAATGATGATCCGATGAAGAAGCAGCAGGCGACGATGGCTCTTTACAAACAAGCCGGTGTTAACCCGATGGCGGGATGTATTCCGGTTCTTCTGCAGATGCCGATCCTCATCGCATTGTTCAACTTCTTTCCTGCATCCATTGAATTACGCCAGCAGAGCTTCTTATGGGCACATGATCTTTCCACTTACGATTCAATCTGGAATTTCGGACATGTTCCTTTTATCTATTCCATTTATGGTGATCACGTAAGTTTGTTCGCATTACTGATGACAGCTTCCACCCTTTTGTACACCTGGAGCAACAGCCAGTTAATGGGAAGCAGCAACCAGATGCCGGGTATGAAATGGATGATGTACCTGATGCCGATTCTTTTCCTTGGTTTCATGAACAGTTATTCCGCGGGATTAAGCTGGTATTATTTCCTTGCCAACATGATCACATTCGGTCAAACCTGGTTCATGCAGAAATTTGTGATCAATCATGAAGCGCTGCACGCCAAAATCCAGGAGAATAAAAAGAAACCGACGAAAGTGTCCAAGTTTCAGCAGAAACTGGAGCAAATGACAAAGGAGCGTCAGCAACAAATTACAACGAAGAAAAAATAAATTTCCGCAAAAGCCCCGTTATTTATGGGGCTTTCTGCTATTATTAAATTTAAAAAAATCACCATGAAATTTCACAAAGAAGGGATTCCATCTCTGATCATCGTCCTGGCAGTTGCAGCTTTAATCAACGCCGCTACCTGGTACTTTTTCAGCGAATACTATATGATCATGTGGCTGGGATATGCGCTTTCCGCCTTCCTGATCATTACCATTGTTCAGTTTTTCAGAAGTCCGAGCCGCAGTCTTGTGATCGACGGAAATCAAATCATTGCTCCTGCAGATGGTAAAGTAGTGGTTATTGAAGAGGTAATGGAAACAGAGTACTTTAAAGAAAAGAGATTACAGATCTCCATTTTCATGTCACCAATAAATGTGCATGTTAACCGTTATCCGATCAGCGGAAAAGTAAAATTTTCCAAATACCATCCGGGATTGTTTTTAGTGGCCTGGCATCCTAAATCATCAACTGAGAATGAGCGCACAACTGTTGTGGTGGAACATGCGAACGGACAGGAAATATTATTTCGTCAGATCGCAGGAGCTTTGGCAAGAAGGATCAAGAACTACGCGAAAGTGAATGACGTTGCGGTACAGGGTGAAGAGTTCGGATTCATTAAGTTCGGATCAAGGGTTGACTTACTTTTGCCTCTGAATGTCAATGTAAAAGTGGAACTGGAGCAGGTTGTGAAAGGGAAACGCACTGTAATCGCGACGTTTGAATAGTTTAAGTTCCGGAGGAACTCTTAATAGCAAATGAATCCGTGAATACTGATTAACTATAGATGTTTCCTTACCGAACCGTAATCAAATTTTCCAGCTCCAGAGGAGCGACCTGTTTATAGCAAACAAATCAAAGAATTTTTTAGCTCCGTAGGAGCGACCTGTTATTTCTGTCCGTTAAAAGGCACAGGACGCTCCTCCGCAGCTTAATAATTTTATCCTCAAATTTCTATAATCAGTTAGGCCCATCAGGGGCTAATCCAGGAATCCTTAGGCCGGAATAGTTAGCCTCTCAGGAACGATTTATAGCCCATGATAAAGGAAAACCAATTTATTCTATAATTTATGTTAAAATTCTCGCGGGTTTCTGAATTAAGTGGTACTTTTATTGTAATAAGCAACCCGATTAATCAAATAAAACCATAAACAAATGAAAAAATTAGCATTATTCGTAGCATTTGCAGGCCTTGTAGGTTCAACTTATGCATTAACTCCGGGTGGAGAAGACAAAAAACAAGAAGCTAAAAAAGCTTGTTGCAAAAAAGAAGGTAGCGCAAAAGCTTGCTCTGGTGAAAAAAACACTGAAGTAAAAGCTTGCTCAGGTGAGGCTAAAACAGAAGCTAAATCTTGCTGCAAAGGGAAAACAGAAGCTAAAGCGGTTACTCCTGCTGCAACAACAACTTCTTCAGCAACAGAAAATAAAGCGAAATAATTTTTGCTTCTTTAAAAAAAATCGCGATCCATGGGCGCGATTTTTTTTTATCTTTTTTAAAGGAAATTCAAAAGTTCTTTTAGATTTTTTATTTCGTAGGTGGGAGTTTCTGCATGAGCAAAACCGGATGGATTGAAATAAACCTGGTGAATCCCCGCGTTTCTCGCTCCTCCTATATCCGCTTCCAGACAATCACCTATCATTAGACTCGAGGCGAAGTCAGTTTTTGCCGCGCCTACCGAATAGTCAAAAATACGTTTGTCCGGCTTTTTGCAACCCGCTCTTTCGGAAGTGATGATCTCAGCAAAGAAGGGCTTAAGTCCACTGCATTCCATTTTAATATGTTGAGTCTCTTCAAAACCATTGGTTATAATATGAAGCACATATTTTTCACTTAAATAACCGAGAACCTCCTTTGCATCGGGAAACAGGTGTTTCCTTTGCGGGCCAATACTCGTATAATCATTCCCGATCGCCTCTGTTAATTTCCTGTCGTTGATTCCGTAAAGCTGAAGAGTTCTGTGGAAACGGTCGAAGCGCAACGATTCTTTATCAATCAGGTCAAGCCGGTATTCGGCCCATAGCAATTCATTGATAGCGATGTATTCAGTGATGAAAGTATCCGTGGATGTAACACCAAGCTCTTGCAGTTTGTATTTAAGAGAGAGCTCATGAAGAACTTCCCGCGAATTGGTATCGAAGTCCCACAGTGTGCGGTCAAGATCAAAAAAAAGATGCTTGTACATTTTTAGAAAAATAATTCGAAAGAAGCTGTTGAAATAGACCAGAATAAAATAGCTCCGAACATGACGGCAATGATCCGTGGTTTGTCCTTGAAATACCTGACAGCCAGGAAGCAGCCAAGTGGAATCGATAATAATAATGGAGTAATGAAAGCAATGCCCAGAAGGCCAAACTTCATTTTGATCTTTACAATGCTCTTGTTTTTTCGGGTGAAGATATTTTTCCGAAGCGCATGGGGAAATTTCAAGCGTTTGTTGGCAGCACGAACCTTTATCCTTTTCATGATCCATTCACTCATGTAAACAAAAATGATCACTCCAGTACAGCCACCTAATGATGTTACAAAGACAGCTTTGAAAAAAGAAAAGCCAAGACCCAGCGCAACAGGAACACCACCAAATACAAATTTTACGGTACTTAACAGGAATACACCAATGATCTCAATGATCTGCTGAGTCACGTTGAGTTAGATTTTAGTTCCGTAAGAAAGATCTCCTGCATCGCCCAGTCCGGGAACGATGTATGATTGCGCAGTTAATTCTTCATCCACAGCACCACACCAGATCGTAACATTTTCAGGAAGATGTTTCTTGGCATATTCAACTCCTTCGCTGCTCGCGATGACAGAAACAATATGTGTATGACGTGGTCTTCCTCTTTTAAGAAGCGCCTGATACGTCAGAACCATGGATGCTCCGGTAGCGAGCATCGGGTCGCAGAGAATTAATACTTTATCATTCAGATCGGGAGAAGAAAGGTATTCCACCGCAATATCAAATGTTCCATCCTTGTGATGACGACGGTACGCAGAAATGAAAGCATTCTGAGCTCTGTCGAAATAATTAAGGATCCCATGATGAACAGGAAGACCTGCACGGAGAATGGTGCCAATGACAGGCTGTTCTTTTAAAACAGGAACATGAGTAATACCTAAAGGAGTTGTGACCTCTTTCGACTCATACGTGAGGGTTTTGCTGATCTCATACGCAATGATCTCACCCATACGTTCCATATTTCTGCGAAAACGCATACTGTCGTGCTGAACATTTACATCACGGATCTCTGAAATATATTGATTGAAGATCGAATTTGATAATCCTAAAATATGTACCATAAAAAAAACGGGTTATGATTTTAATGAGCGAATGAGTTTTGCTATGCGTGATAATCGGTCCTTTTTCACTTGTAAATATACGCAATCTTTGGCTCCGAAACTTTTATAAAAGCGGGCAACAGTTTCCACAGATGAGCCGCCAAAATCCAGGATCTTATTTGTTCCTGCATGCTTCCGGATCATGCCGTCTACCAGTAGATGCATGGCGCCTGAAGCCCGACCCGCTTCACTCTGTCCGCTTTTCAGGTAAACAAACCGATCCTTGTTTTTCATAAAAAATGCGGCTGCACATACATTATTCTCCTGATCGCGCACACAAAAGGTTTCCGCATTTTCCTGCTTCGAAAATTCTTTCATCAATCGTGCTAATGTCTGATAGTCACCAGGTTTGAATTCCTCCAGTTCCGCTCCTTTGTTTTCACGGAATAAATTCACAATCACCTCCGGCCGGGCAGAATTCTGCAAAATGAATCCTGCTTTCAGTGCTTTTTTAATGCTTCGCTTTGTATTATCAGAATAGGACGACTGAATTTCCTGCAGTGAAGGAGATAGATCAAGCGACTGATATTTTCTTTCGCGGATCTGAAAATCAGAATCAGTAAGTTCATTACTTTCATGGAGACAAAATTCCATGTACTTATATTCTGGTGGAATTGCTGCCAGGAATTCCTTCACATCAGCAGGATTTTTTTCATGAGAAAAAACTCCAAAATAACGTGTGAAGAACGGCTGAAAAATATAGCTGATCTTAAATTTGGATTTCCTTGCAATCGGGAATACTGCTTCGTAATCATTGAGCACCAATCCTGCCCATCCTTCGCAAACAATATCCAGGTACCAGGTGTACGCAAACATACAGGCATTCGGACTTTCACTCATACACTTGTCCCACTTTATCCTGTCGATCTCCTTTTGTTCCAGGTGCTTTATCATTTTACCAGAAATTGAGAGCTGTAAGTACTGAATCTGTTTTTCTCCTTGTTGGCAATTACAAACTCTTCGATCATTTTTATAGAGAACCTGCTTAATGCTTTCGGATGGCCGATCACAACCATATGATTAAAACCCTTTTTCTCCTGAGCCTTCAGAGCCTTTTCCAATAAACGGGAATTATATCCGTCCATCGAAACCGGATTGTTTGTGAACCGTGTGAGCAATTTCTTTCTGTATCCCGGTGCGGCCATTGCTTGTCCATCCCCTAAAGGTTTATGCATATAAGGA
Source organism: Bacteroidota bacterium (assembly GCA_030855265.1). GTDB lineage: Bacteria > Bacteroidota > Bacteroidia > 2-12-FULL-35-15 > 2-12-FULL-35-15 > 2-12-FULL-35-15. The sequence goes on from JALYRR010000074.1 coordinate 5,598, forward strand.
TCTTTTCTTCCCAGGAAAAATAATTTCCAGAAGAACAGTGGTGAATTGCGGATCGCACTGATGGGTAATTCAGTAAAATACGCACCGGGTGATTCCACTACCGGGTCATGTTCGAAGTTGTAAATATCCTTATCGGGAGCGGTTCTGAAATCGTAATCATAATTGTCCGTTACAAAATATCCGTTTCGGAAAACACTGCTGTCGAGGTATATCTCATGCTTTAGAAAAGCCGCCCTCAGCTTACTGAACGGCTGCATACACCAGCCTCCTGCGCGAAATGCAAAAATCTTTTTACCTGTAAGATCGCTCAGCACCTTTTTATATTTACCGACGATCTGATCAATCTCTTCTTCATTAAAATCTGCGAGTTTGTATCGACTCACATCTATTTCCCATTTCTCTCCGTTAAAATGACTTTACTCCCAATGCGGATGAATGTGCAATTGAATATCATGTCCGGTTTCGGAAAGATACTTTACCTGTTCTGTTATCGACGTGTAATCCTTTTCCAGTTGAGGAAATTCTTTACGGTATTCATCCAGTTTTAAAATAAAGCCGCAATCAACAAAAAATGAAAAGCGCACATCATGTGTTTCCGCGATCCGGATCAATTCGCGGGTAGGTGCGAGTATGCATTTCTCTACCGTACCATGGTTTTCTCCAAAGTAAATTTCATAGTCCAGTGTCAGGTAAATATTCATCTTAACTTCCGTGAGGTGTGTACATGGTTACTCCGTTCTTTTGGTACTGATCGATCATCACGTCCAGCAATCCTTTCGCATCGATCATTGTTGCTGCCGCCTCCCCTACTCTTCCTTTCTTTACAATTCCTTCTTTTTCAAAAAGAGGCAGCAGATCATCCGGCTTTCTTTTTTCGGAAAATGAAGGATCATGAACCTTTGTTTTCATTTTCTGGAGATTTCCTTTCTCATCGATCAGACTGGCTTCCATTATTTTTTCATGATAAACGGGGAATTTAAAATCTACTGCGTCTTCAAGTGTATGAAGGTTGGTGCAGGAGGTGTTGAGTGGAACGCCTATATTCAGGATCTTTCCCTTGTAATTCGTTAATTTATAATACGGAGAAAATTCATTGTAAGGAGTTGGTTGTCCGAAATGTGAATTGGTAAAAAAATCCGCCAGTGGCCCCACAGCACAAACAGAATCAGTTGGATGCAGGCTTCGTTTTGCACCTTTTATCTTACGAAGATATTCAGTGACTGCTCCTGCTTTCGAAGGAGAATTCAATACATCAAAAACAGGATTTTTATCCAGATAATATTTACTGAAGGTATCATGAGCAAAGCAGGGAGCCATTAGCGTACCAGTTGCTCCAATCACGGAAATCAAGGCTTCACAAAAAGTGGCTGCACCTCCATCTACATACCCCATTTTACTAAGGCTGCTATGAACGATGACATTGTCGCCTTCCTGTAAACCCAATGATTTGAAATCAGCAACAAGTTGTTCCCTGCTGATCACTTCCTGATTTCTTCTTTTAGTTTCAAGCGCATTTCTCTTCAGAGTTTTTTTTAATCGCTTGCCAACCGTGATAATCACAGGTGCATATTTTTTAAGGAGAGAGAAGATCTTTACTTTCAGGTCCACGATTATTTTTTTACAGCGTATTCCACCATTTCTTCGTACACCGATTTCCAGCCGGCCCATTGTTTCTGATCATTCAGGGTATCGTTGTGCCATAGAGTGATAAATATTCCCTTCACAGCTTTCACCTCATCAATGAGCGGACGAATTTCATCCATCGCCGAAGCGGCATTTATCTTCATGTAATATTTCAAGGTTCCTTCCATCACCGCGAAAGGATGGATCTTCAGTTTCGTTTCGAGTTCATTATCGAGATCATAAAAATTGAAGGGTGTACAAATTCCTGCACGAAAGCCAACCTGCGAAGCGAAACCCATTGTATAATCATCTGTGATATCCAGATCGATGAGGTTGCGGTATGTTTCCGGCAAAGAAAGTTTAAGAAAGTGCTGACGGCTTTTAGTGACATCCCTGTGAAGAACTTTGGATAAACGTTCCACTTCTTTTTCCAGCTGCTCCTTGCTTTTGTTGGATCCATAGGATGGATGAATGCCAATGTCGGCATAGTCGCCGAGCATTTTGATCAGCGATTGGAATTTTTTACTTTGAATGGGAAGATTTTTATCATTCACTCCATAATCCCCGAGGAGGAAAAAATAAATGCTCTGGATCTGGTACTTCTTTTTAATGTCAAGCTGAAAGTCATAGGTATCGTATGGATCTTTCTGCAAACCGAGCAGAACCCTTGTTCGTTCCACCAGTTCAGGAATATCAAACGCAGACAGTGATTTCAGATAACCACCGATGCTCCGGGTAAATCCTTTCTCGCGATATGCATACGCATTATCAATATCGATTGTAGAAATGAATTCATATTTACGCTCAGGAAATTCAAGCTGCGGAAAATTTTTCTGCAAAAGTTGTCTGATCCAGCCGGTCCAGATGTTCAATACCGGTTTCTTCAGAAAACCATTGATGAAAGCCAGGCTATCCTTCGCATCAAAGCGGTCGTGTTCATCACGGATGTGCGGAAGGTATTCTTCATAGCGGCTGACCAGGTAGAATGCGGCAGCAAAAACATCAAATGGCAAAGCCGAGGATTTCCCTGTGGCAAAGAAAACTTTTTCACCACCATGATCAAATACGGAAATATTCTGATCAGTGATTCCGGTTTCAAACAGGAGTGTTCTGGAACTGAAGAACAGTTCATCACCCAGGATATTATTTGTATAACTCAGCTTCGGTCCATCGTATTTTTTAAAAGCATCTGTATCGGCCGTTAATGTAAAGTCGATCTCCAGGATATCTTTAAAAATGAGATTAAAAATATACTTGTTCCGGTGAGTAATTTTATGAGTGTATATCAGCAGCATTATTTCAGGTTCTTCAGGATCTCAGTGCAGATAAATCCGGCAGCGTTGCCATCACCAAAGAGATCAGGGAATTTTAAATTTCCGGATTTTTTAAAATGTTCATAGGCTTCCAGAATTTGTGTTTCGTCGGCATCCGCTATACGTGCGGCACCGCAATTGACCAATTCGATCCACTCTGTTTCCGAGCGAAGGATGATGCAAGGTTTCTTAAAGAAAAAAGCTTCCTTCTGAACACCACCGGAATCGGTCATGACCAGCTCTGCACTTTTTTCCAGCGCAATCATTTCAAGGAAAGAAACCGGCGGAATAAGTTTGATAAGCGGATTGCTTTTTATGGTACTGTACAAAGCGGAAGATAAATTCTGAACCAATAGCTTTGACGTTCGCGGATGCAGCGGAATTACAATGCTGATTTTATTTTCGAGGCTGATGCGGTTCATGGCGCTGAACAAAGCATTCAACCTTGCTGGCTCATCCGTATTGTTATTCCGGTGAATGGTAGCAAGCATGAATTTTTTTCCTGCGAGTTCAAGATCATTCAGGATGGTTGTTTTATCAGAAGCAATGGTTGAAAAATGCAGACTGTTATCATACATAACATCTCCGCAGTGATAGATCTTCGGGTTATCGGAAGAGAAGGGAGCCGCATTGTCGGTTTTAAATCCTTCCATCACTAAATTATCGAATCCCGCCTTGGTTGGTGAGAAGAGGAGAGTGGAAACATGATCGCACATGATGCGGTTGATCTCTTCAGGCATTGATTTATTAAAGGATCTTAATCCCGCTTCGATATGAACAACCGGAACATGGATTTTGGAAGCAGCAATTGCTCCTGCGAGAGTGGAATTGGTATCACCGTAAAGCACAATCGCATTTGGTTTTTCCTTGAGGAGGATCTCTTCAATCCCATCGATCATGGCAGCCGTTTGTTTGCCGTGTGATCCGGAGCCGGTATTTAAATTATAGTTGGGTTTGGGAATGTCGAGTTCATCAAAAAATACCTGCGACATATTCTCATCGTAATGCTGTCCGGTATGAACGATCACTTCTTTGATCCTGTCGGAAAAATCATTCTTAATGCTTCTGCTTAATGCGGCAGCTTTAATGATCTGCGGCCTTGCGCCTATGATGGTGAGTAGTTTGATCATTCTTTACTAGTTATTGCCACAAATTTTTTTCAATATTCCCTAATTCATTTCATTTACCAAATGACATAACCCTCCTCCAACCAACACCTCACAATTTGCACATTTTCAAATTTTCAGAGTAACCCTTCATCCCCAAAACTGTAATAACCGTTATCGGTAAAAATTATATGATCGAGTAAAGGGATCTCCATCACTTTTCCTGCTTCTTTAATATTTTTCGTCAGGCGGATATCAGCATCACTCGGTTTCAGATTTCCGCTGGGATGGTTGTGACAAATGATGATCGAGCTGGCGTAAGTTTCGATGGCCGCTTTAAAAATGATCTTTGTATCCACTACCGTTCCTGCTACACCGCCTTTGCTGATCTGCTCCTTCCGGATCACTTCATTCGCCCTGCTTAACATGAGCAGCCAGAATTCCTCATGAGGAAGATCGAGCATAAGAGGCTTCATGATCTCGTAAGCATCACTGCTTGCTATGATCTTATCTTTCTTCAGCCTTTCTGTTTCCTTTCTTCTTCGTCCTAGCTCCAGCGCTGCAACAATGCTGATTGCTTTTGCTTCTCCTATTCCTTTGAATTTTGTAAGTTCTTTTACATTCAGCTTACTCAATTCGTTCAGGTTGTTACCGGAGCTGCTCAAAATTCGTTTCGAAAGCTCCACCGCCGTTTCACTCCTGCTTCCTGATCCAATCAGTATGGCGATCAGTTCGGCTTCCGACAGCACATGCCTTCCTTTTAATATCAGCTTTTCCCTTGGACGATCTTCTTCAGCCCATGCTTTGATCCCTAAGGACTGTATATTCTCCATTGATCAGAGGTTTTAAAGGTAATAAAAAAACATAAAAAAAAGGCTCCGCCAAGCGGAGCCTTCATTAAATAGTATAAATAAAATACTGCTTAGGAATTACTTCTTAAGAGCGTTTACTTTTTTGGTCAGTTTTGACTTCAGGTTAGAAGCTTTATTCTTGTGAATAACGTTCTTTTTCGCCAGCTTATCAACCATAGCTATCACTTTAGGAAGTTTTTCAGAAGCAGTTTTTTTGCTTTCGTCATTTCTTAATTCCTTAATTGCGTTACGCATAGTTTTCGCCTGGTAGCGATTTCTTAACCTTTTAGCATCGTTGGAACGGATTCTTTTGATACTCGACTTATGATTTGCCATTTTCTTGTTTTATTGAGCCTGAGCCTTGGTTTGCTGAAGCCTGTTTTAAATTCTTATTCTTTCTATTCGCCTGATTATCAGCCTTTTTCACCCCAAGACTTTCATCTGATGGGTTCTCTTTTTGACAATCGGGATGCAAATATAAGTTTTTTTCTTATTGTCTGTACATTTTTGATGAAATATTTTGGAAAGCCACCGGAAGCGACAATCCACCGGATAGCCCTCCATCTTCCATGTTAACAAATCCGCGTCGGCAAAGATAAAAATTTCCCGTTCTTTGCAGCATGTCGCTTTTTATCTGCTCAATCAATTCTGGAAGTAACGGAAACTGCTATTACGTGGGTAATGGCGAGGAGGCGGTATTGATTGATGTCGGGATCTCCTGCCGCGAAATTGAAAAGCGAATGCTGCGTGCCGGTTTATCGATGCAGAGCCTCAAAGCGATCTTTATCTCTCATGAACATTCTGATCATATCCGAGGTGTGGTGGTTCTTGCCAGGAAATATAAGCTCCCTGTTTACATAACAGCGGCAACATTAAAAAACAGTCCGATCAGCCTGGAACCTGAGCTGGTCAGATCATTTATCAGTAATGAACCTGTTTCTATAGGCGCTCTCAGCATCACTCCATTTTTAAAATACCACGATGCCATCGATCCTTACAGTTTTGTGGTCTCCGGAAACGGCATTCACATCGGTGTGTTTACGGATTTGGGAATTGTCTGTGATCAGCTCATTCATCATTTTAAACAATGTGATGCTGTTTTTCTGGAAGCCAATTACGATGAGGAAATGCTTGAAAACGGGCGTTATCCTTTTTACCTGAAAAAGCGCATCCGCGGAGGCAAAGGACATTTATCAAACCGACAGGCACTTGAGCTTGTTTTGAAGTACAGGACCGGAAAGTTGAAGCATCTGCTCCTCTCCCATCTTTCAAAAGAGAACAACAGTCCGGAGCTTGTACAGGAGCTTTTCGAAAAAAATTCGGGCAAAGTAAAAATCACCGTGGCATCCCGCTCCGAAGAAAGTCCGGTGTTCGAGATTAAGCAGGGATTGGTGGTTCCTCAGAGGAAACTATCATCTCCTGGCAAGGTCACTGCCCAGATGTCCCTTTTTTAATTTCCTCAATGCTTCTTCTGCTTTTGGTTTTTTGAGGCTAAATCCTATCTTTGCAGTGCTTGAATTGGAGAATTGAGAATCAAGAGGCAAGAATCAAGATTGTAATAATTTAATGAGATCCTGAATCAAGTTCGAAAAATCTAACTAATTTAATGAGATCCTGAATCAAGTTCGAAAAATCTAACTAATTTAATGAGATCCTGAATCAAGTTCGAAAAATCTAACTAATTTAATGAGATCCTGAATCAAGTTCAGGATAAACTTTCTAACTAACATAGTATGGCTGATACAGGCGACATCAACGTAGGATCCGTGATCCGTTACAACGGAGAACTTTGCAGAATTGAAGAATACCAACACCGCACACCGGGTAACCTTCGTGCGTTTTACCAGGCTCGTATGCGAAACCTGAAGAACGGGAAGATCGTGGAAAACCGATTCCGCTCAGGCGAGGCTGTTGAAATAGTTCGTGTTGATTACAAACAGATGCAGTTCATTTACCCGGAAGGGGAATTCATTGTACTCATGGACAATGATAATTATGAGCAGATCTACCTTCCTGCTTTCCTGCTGGGTGATAGTTTGAGATTCCTTAAAGAAGGCATGGAAGTAAAAGTTTCCTTTGAAGGTGATGAACCCATCCTTGCTGAAGCACCTGTTTTTGTCGAGCTGATCATTACGTATGCTGAACCGGGAGTTAAAGGTGATACTGCTACAAACACATTAAAACCTGCAACTTTGGAAACCGGCGCAGTGATCAATGTTCCTTTGTTCGTGAATGAAGGTGAAAAGATCAGGATCGATACACGTACAAATTCATATGTGGAGAGAGTGAAGTAATTTTACGTCTTGATAAAATCCAGGGATCTGAAAGGGAAATTAATTCACAACAAGCAATTTTCCCTTACTAACATTCCCATCATTTAGTCTCAATGAATAATAATACATTCCCGTATTCACCTGTGAAGCGGAAAACGTATTTGAATAATTTTGTGCTTTAAAAATGATTTGTCCAACTATTCTTATAATACGTAGAGTAACTCCTGAACAGAAAAAATTAATTCACAACAAGCAATTTTCCTTTACTCACATTGCCGTTGCTCATTCTCAATGAATAATAATACATTCCGGTATTCACTTGCAAAGCGGAAAATTTATTGGAATAATTCTGCTTTTTATAAATAATTTGCCCCAAAGAGTTAAAGATAAGTAGTTCGTTGTTTTCCGAAAGCCCCTGAATTTCAAAAAAATCATCACCTGAAATATAAGAAGGGATAAATAAATTTTCCTGAATTTCAGGACAATTCATGCAAATTACACTTACATCATCTATGTAATAATAGGAATAGGGATAGCTACCTTCTGACAATTGGGTGGTATCTGAACTTGAATCGTCTAAAAAATTGCCGATTGTGATATACTGTTCCGAACCGTTTGCGACATAGGTACCACTAATTTTAGTCCAACCGATTTTATCAATTAATTGGTTATTTACGACATCATTAGCAACCTGCGGAATAACATTTATCACCCCACCTGAAGCAGCAGTCGTTATTGCAGAGTCGGAAAAATATAAACCAATATTATGAGTAGCGATGCTAAAGGTATCTCCTAAACTTACATAAAAGTCAATGAGATAAGATCGGGAAACTAGTAGTACGGAAATTAATGGAGTTTGAATATACTCCCTAAATACAAACGTATTGTTCGTAAAGGTATAGGCACCTGCGTAAGCCAATCCTGTTCTTGCATTTTGGTGTCCTAAAGTATTATTTGGCACGCCATAATTACCACTATTGCACGAATGCAAATAATCCGAAGATCCATTATTGGGATCATACCAAGGAGAAGCAAACTCAATTGCTGGATTAAAAGGACATTCAGTGGAATCCTCAAAACTCGGATTAGGCACAAGATTGACCTGAGCAGGTAAACTCACTGCTACAAACAAGAGAAAAGCGATATACAGGCTAATATGACGCATTAATCACATAAAGAAGATTTAAGAGATCCCACAATAGAGCGAAACGTAATTCAGCTAACAATTGTTGCGAACCAAAGGCAGTGCAAAAGCAGTGCTTCATTAACAAAGATAAAACCCTTTGCGTGATATTACGCAAAGGGTTTATCTTTTATTAAACGGTTATTATTTGATAATCACAATTTTATCGCTCATTCTTGCCTCGTTGTCAATGTTCCATTGTTTGTGAATGAAGGTGAAAAGATCAGGATCGATACACGTACAAATTCATATGTGGAGCGTGTGAAATAATCCGCGAATACGAATTTTAACGATAACAAATATGAAGCCCTGCGGAAACGTGGGGCTTTTTAATTGCCAAGGATGTTCTGTATATCCGAGATGACAATCACCCCAGCGTCAGTTCGTCCCGATAGCCATCATGACGAAGTGTGGCCCAATTAACGAGCGGCGTCAGTTCGAGTAATTTCGTTTTTCACGAAATTGTATCGAGAAGGTGCGTGAGATTGGCGAGTGTAGCCAGAATTTCTCGATACATTTTCTCGCTTTCCAAAGCGAAAAAACACTCGAAATGACGCACAATTAACGAGCGGCGTCAGTCTATTAGTTTCGTTTTTCACGAAATTGTATCGAGAACCCTTCTTCCTAAAATTCCTTATCTTTGAAAAAAAGCAGCATACACAATGAAATTACCCCTACCATTTACACTGAAAGAAATAGCCGCACTCATTTCCTGCGAGTTTGAAGGCAAGGAAGATCATCCCGTAACCGGTCTTAATGAGATCCACATGGTTGAAGCCGGTGATATTGTTTTTGTGGATCATCCAAAATATTACGACAAGGCACTTCATTCAAATGCAACAACTATCCTGATCAATAAAAAAACGGAATGCCCGAAAGGAAAAGCTCTTCTCATCTCAGATGATCCTTTCCGGGATTACAACAAACTCGTTCGTCATTTCCAGCCCCTCACCTACTCTTCAAAACCTGTGGCAGATTCGGCAGTGGTTGGCATTAACACAGTGATCATGCCGGGTGTTTATCTTGGAAACAATGTGACCGTTGGCGAAAATTGTGTGCTTCATCCGAATGTGGTTGTGTATGACAATTGCCATATCGGCAACAATGTGATCATCCACGCCAATACCGTGATCGGGGCAGATGCATTTTACTATAAAAAAAGAACGGAGCTGTTTGATAAAATGATCTCCTGCGGCCGCGTTGTCATTGAAGACGATGTGGAGATCGGTGCGATGTGCACGATTGACAAAGGCGTTTCGGGCGACACCGTAATCGGAGCAGGAACAAAGATGGATAATCATGTTCAAATCGGACATGATACGCGGGTTGGCAAAATGTGTCTTTTCGCTTCGC
>JALYRR010000075.1:0-12006 GCA_030855265.1 Bacteroidota bacterium
TTACTGATGATCTTCAGTGCGACACGAAACACAAGAAGGTTCTTTCCAAATCCAAGTTCATTGCTATAGTCCTTTTCAAAAGCAGTTCGTGTGAGCGGCTCTACAAGAGAGTGCATTTTTTTTACATCATCTGCTCCTACTTTCTTCCCAACAAAAGGAAGAAATAATTTTTCTAGCACTTCATGGATTGCATTTCCAAGGGTATCCGCACCTATCGTCTCCTCCACTTCATCCGCTTCTTTAAGTCCTGCAATCACATGGAAGTAAAATTCAAGGGAGCAATTTCTGTATTTATTCAGCAAAGAAGGTGAGAAGCCATATTCCGCCTTCCGCTTCAATACATCAATGATCATAGGGTTCTTAGGGATGCTGATCTGATCATCGGTTATGTTTCCGGCAGCAGGAATGCTCACCAGTTTTTCCATCACTGTCACATTGGGATTTACCTTCGGAAGTTCATAAATAAGCTGTGTGAGGAACCTGCTTTTTTCACCACTTCCCAATGCATCACTTTCAGTATTATACAACAGATAAATATTGTTTGCACGCTGCAACAACCTGTAGAAGTGATAGGCGAAGATGGCATCCTTATCACTGTATGTTGGCAAACCGAAATATTTTTTCAGCTCAAAGGGAATAAATGAATTTACTGTTTTTCCCGAAGGAAGAATATCTTCGTTACAGGAAAGGAGGATCACATTTTCAAAATCCAATGTACGTGTCTCCAACATTCCCATTACTTGCAAGCCCATCAAAGGTTCTCCGTAAAATGGCAGGGTCCCCGACCGAACGATCTGATTCAATATCCCACGCAGTCCTTTAATGTCGGAGATGGATTCCGGATAATTTTCCATCAGTACACGAATGCGTTTGATGATCTTCGTAAACGCAAAAAGGTATTCGAGTTCAAGGCTTGTTTTATTTTCTTCCTTCTCATCCTGCTGTGAGATAATTCCTTCTTTCAGAATTTCAATTAATTCAGGAATACACATCAGACTGTCTTCAGAGGTTTGCCAGTATCTGAAAAGAGGTTCCAGCAATTTAAACTCGGCAGCACAATCTTTCTCTTCGAAAATGGATTTGAGTAATTTCAAACTGGCGAAAACAATGTTCCTTTCCTGGATCGCCTGTAGCACTTTCTTTATGGTATGTTCCTTACCCAGTGCCGACAATGCAATTGCGGTATACGGATGACTGAGGAGTTTAATGAGATCACTGTGGTAAAAACTATATTTCTCTTTTCCGCCACTTAGTTTAATTCCTGTTTCATGTAAATTAAAAACAAGATCAAAAAAACCGGCGACTGGTGTATTCTTAAGAGGATAACCCATGGTGACATTGATGTCCTGAAGGTCAGAAGGCAAAGAATGCAGAACAGGGAACAGAAGATTTTCATCGGCAAGAACGAGTGCTGTAGTCTGAAGACTTTCAACGGACATTTTAAGATCACTAACCAGTTCACCTGCTACTTTTGCCTGAGCAACATTTTTCGCGACTCCAATCACAGTTACTGTTTTGGTTCCGGTAGAGAGTAATTCTTCTTCGAACAGAATATTGTTTTCAGGGCGCTTATTAAAAATCCCGGAGGCATTGTATCTCCGGATAAATTTACCGGCTTCCTGAGAAACATTGCCGAGGTAATAGGAATCTGCATCCCAGATTATTTCTGCTTTATTGCTTTCAATTAATTGTGAGATGATTTTTTCTTCTGCTTTATTTAAGGCATTAAACCCTGCGAAGATGATCTTCTTCCAGGGATGCATGTTCACCCGCGCTTCCGCATCATCGGCTACAACACGATAAGCGAGACCCTGATATGCGAGATGTTTTTTCAGAAGCGAATTACTGAAGTGATAATAATAATCACCAAGCAATTTCCAGAATTCCAGGTATTGTTTTTGAAAATCGCTGAGGGCATCTTCATTGTTAAGGCTCCAGGATTCAAGCTCTTTGATATCTTTCAGATTTCCGAACAGTTGTTTCACATCCGTGAGGTAGCGATCCAGCTCATTAAAATCCGTTAAAAGAATCTGTCCCCATTTGCTGAAATCATCGAAACTTTCAATATCCGTTTTTTTTACAGCTTTCACTGTTTCATATAACTCGAACAATAAAGTTGTAGGATCAGCAGGCTGAAGACCGGAAAGAAGTGCAACAAAATCTTCGGTGGCATAAATTTCGGGTGACCAGAAAGTCCGCTGAAAATTTTTCGCCATGTGAGTTTTCATAAACAACCCGGCTCTTCTGTTAGGAAGCACAATACAAAGCTCACTCAGATCATCGCCGTATTTTTCATACAGGTAATCGACGGTTTTTTCGAGGAAGGATCGCATATTTTGCTAAATTAACAATTGCATGCGAAGAATTCGCATTTGTTTGCTACTTCTGTTTGTACCTTTGCCATTATGCCGGATCACACGATTTTTCCTCAATACCGCAAATATGCTGATGGTAAGACCTTTTTCAAGATCTTATCGAATTCGGAATGGGAAGAGGTCAAAGTGATAGGGAAACATTATTCTTATCATCACTTTACTGTGAAGATCATGCCCGACAGAAATTACCTGCATGATCTCATTTATGAATATTCCGCTTTCTACCAGGTGATCACCGAGAACGAATACAATGAAGCGAAAGCGCTATTGAAAGTTTAATCTGTACTATTGAATATTAAACACTGTTCCTCCCTATCATTTGTTTTGTCTGAATTAAATCATAAAAAAAGCCGCAAGTCGTTAACCTGCGGCCTTTTGTCTTTTTACTTTTAACTTTTAACTTCTCTAAAATAATTACCAGATCTCAGCACGTTCAGTTTTCGCGCGGAACATCTTATCCCCTTCCTTCACGCCAAATGCATCATAAAATTCCTGCATGTTGCTGAGTGGACCGTTTCCTCTGAAATTTCCCGGAGAATGAGGATTTGTCTGAACCATGTTTTTCAAAAATTCAGGACGAAGGTTTCCTCTCCAGCCTTGCGCCCAGGCCATAAAGAAGCGTTGTTCAGGCGTGAAGCCATCAATCTTTTCAGGAGCAGGCTTTCCTTCCATTGATTTTTTCAAAGCATAATAAGAGATCGTGAGTCCGCCAAGATCGGCGATGTTTTCGCCAAGCGTTAATTCACCTCTTACATGCATATCATCGATCGCGATGTAACTGTCAAACTGTTTTACCAGCATATCTGTTTTTACTTTGAAATTTTTCAAATCCTGTTCGGTCCACCAGTTCTTCAGATTTCCATCTGCATCAAACTGTGCACCTTGGTCATCGAAACCGTGTGTAAGCTCATGTCCGATGATCGCACCCATTGATCCATAATTCACAGCATCATCTGCTTCCGGGAAAAAGAATACCGGCTGCATGATTCCAGCAGGGAAAACGATCTCGTTCATTGATGGATTGTAATAAGCATTGATCGTTGGTGTGGTCATCCCCCACTCTGTGCGGTCAATTTCCTTACCCAGTTTATTCACCATGATCAGGTGCTCATAATTATTTCCTCTCAGGAAATTCTGAACATAAGAATCACGTTTAATATCAAGGGAAGAATAATCCTTCCATTTGTCGGGATAACCCAGCTTACGCATTACTTTATCCAGTTTCAGATGCGCCTGTTTTTTTGTTTCCGCACTCATCCAGTCACGGGAATCAATCCGCACGCGATAAGAAGCAATCAGGTTATCCACCATTTCGCTCACTCGTTTTTTGCTTTCTTCTGTGAAATGTTTTTCCACAAAAAGTTGTCCGAGTGCATCACCCAGAGATTTATCAGTTGCATCCAGAGAGCGTTTCCAGCGCGGTTTCATAGCAGGAGTTCCCATTAAGGCAGTTCCGTAAAATTTAAAATGCTCAGCAACAAGATCATCACTTAATTTACTGGAAGTACCGTCGATCAATGCCCAGCGGAGATATGTCTTCCAGTCTGACATTGGAATTGATTTGATGGATGCATTCACCTGCTCATAAAATTTAGGCTGAGCAATGATCACACTGTCGAAATTCTTGATACCAATTGCTTCATAATAGGCCGACCAGTTCAGGTTAGGCGTCATGTCGGCAAACTGCTTCACAGAACGTTTATTGTACTGCGCTTCAATATCACGCATCTGGATCTGAGTCATGGAAGCTTTCGCAAGCGTTGTCTCGATTCCGTACACTGTTTTTGCATTTTTCTCGGCAACAGCAGGAGCATCTCCTAATAAAATGAACATATTCTTCATGTGTTCATTGTATGCTTTCTGTATTCCGAGCGTACGCTCATCGGTATTGGTATAATAATCACGATCCGGCATTCCGATTCCGCCCTGATAGAACTGAGTGATATATTCAGTACTGATCTTCGGATCCTGACCGATGTATCCAGAGAACATGGCTCCCAATCCAATGGAATGCAAATGGCCCACATACTTTATGAGATCATCGGTTGTTTTCAGATTTTCAATGGAACTGAATTCTTCTTTCAGCGGTTCTGTTCTTTCTTTGTTCAGTTTAACGGAATCCATGGCCATGGAATAGTAATCTCCGATCTTCTGACGGTTACTTCCGGGCTTCGCAGCTTTATCAGCAGCGGCCTCATCAAGAATAACCTTGAGCTTTTCTGTATTCTTCTCATACAGCTCATTGAAGCTGCCCCAGCGGCTTTCCGAATCCGGGATAGGATTGTTCTTTAACCATCCGCCATTGACGAACTGGTAAAAATCATCTGTAGGTTTCACTGTGCTGTCGATATTGGCAACATCAATTCCACCTGTTTTCTTTTTCGTTTCGTCTGCTGCTTTATCAGCACCACAGGATGCTAGAGCGACCAGCGCAGCAGAAAAGGATAATGTTAAAATATGTTTGTTCATGGGTTATGGATTTGAAAACGAATATACCTTAAAATAGGTGATTGACAAAATGAATTTGTTGAGTGGTATTTTTTGTGTGGCGGGCGGTATCTGAAAAATTTAACCACTAAGGCACTAAGCACACGAAGGAAAAGCTAAAAGACATTATTCAAATTAAACAGCAAATCATCAATTAAAAGATCTAAGTGGCCTTAGTGCCTTAGTGGTGATTTTTTTACCCTCAAACACTCACCACCTTCTCCAATTCTATATACACCAGCAGTTTTTCTTTAACCTCATAACCCATCGCGGTAAGGAGATCACCGTATTCAATGATCTGCTGACGGTTTTTTTCTTTCTCGGCACCTGTTTTATAATCAATAATTACTGCTTCTTTATTAGTGAGCACCACGCGGTCGGGGCGAAACATGACTCCTTCTTTTGTTATGATCTCGGCTTCATTTTTAATTGTTAGTCCGGGAATAAAATATTTCCGAAGTTCTTCCATTTCAATGATGCCGGTGATTCTGGGAATTAAATTTTCCTGTTCCTCCGTTGTGATCAGTCCTTCCGCAAGCATGGATTCCAGCGCAGGAATCACATCCGCAGCCACCTTCACTCTTGCTAATGCAGTGTGCACCACAACTCCATAATCCTTTTTCACTTCTGAAAGTTGTGTATTCCAGATACCCGGGGCGGCAGCGCGCATTTTAATATGCTCTCTCCATCGGTTCGAATTAAAAGATCGGAGCACATAGCCAGTGGTTTCCGTTTTAGCTTTATGTGCCACATGGGGCAATTCGTTTCCGTAGGTATAAACAGATTTCTGATCATCCCACAATCCTTTGCTCTGATAATAAAAAGCGAGCATGTCGGTAATCGTAGTCAGATTGGAAGTAGTTTTTCCCGGCTTCCCGCTGATCACATACAACCGTTCTTCAGCACGTGTGAATGCAACATATAAAACATTCAGATTATCCAAAAGGGATTTGTTTTTTTCTTCTTCATACAACGGTCCGAAAGGAGTTCCAGTCAGTTCTTTGCTCGTCGGAACCAGCGCGGCAGTCAGCTCTGGGATCTTTTTGTTTTCAAGATCGATCCAGAGATTTTTTTTGCCCGTGTCCACTTTTCCATTTGAAAATGGCAGGATCACCACCGGGAATTCAAGACCTTTTGAACGGTGAATGGTCATGATACTAACTGCATTCATTCCCATCGGAACAATGAGTGAGGCTTTGCTTTTTTTATCTTCCCAATACTCAATAAAGTCATTGAGGTTATTGTTCTTTTTGATCGTATAATTCAGCACTTCATCCAGAAAGAACTGGATATAGGCATTCGGCTTCGCATTCAACCTGAATATGAGGATGAGCTCTTCACACAGTTCATACAAGGCCATTTTCGATAGCTTCGTTACATTTATTTCAAAACCCGCATGCGTGAGAATTTTTAACAAACCCGAACTGTTCTTTCTGCCAAGAAGTTCATCAATATTGGATGATGGAATGTATCCCGAAAGCACCATGTATTCAAGTATTTCCGCCTGCAGGATGTTGTTACCAGTATTTGCAAGATATTTGAGAAGAGAATGGATAAAACTCACTTCGGGGGAATTGCTCAGCAGCAGCGATTCGGAAGAAATCACTTCAATGCCTTTTCCTTTCAGGTAATTGGCAATGTCACTTCCATCGCTGTTTTTTCTAACAAGAATAGAAATGTCTTTTAGTTGGTAATTTGCTTCCGACAGACGAATGATCAATTCATAGGTTCTACGAAGATTTTCCTCCCGCTGATCTTTCTCTTCATCTACAAGAAATTCCACCTGCACAAAACCACCCGTATTTCCCTCACGAAAACCCTGTTCCATTTCATCATAGATCTTCCGGTATTTTTCATTCAAGGCATCACCCAATACTCTGAAAACAGAGTTGTTGAATTCGATCACTTCCTTTTTACTCCGATAATTGGTGCCCAGGTTCTTTGGATTGTAATTGCGAACCAGGGCATCCTGCCGCTCTAGTATGAGTGGATTATCATTGTGACGAAACACATTCGGCAATTCCGAAAACTGTTCCACTTCACCACCTCTCCAGCGGTAAATAGCTTGCTTTCCATCGCCTACTAGCATTGTAAAATGTCCGCTTGCCAGGGAATTATCGATGAGCGGTAAGAGGTTTTGGAATTGAAGAACAGAAGTATCCTGAAATTCATCGATGAGATAATTGTTGTATTTCTCTCCTAAACGTTCATAGATAAAAGGGATCGGTTCGGTCAAAACGATCTTCGAAATCATCTTATTAAATTCAGAGATATGTAGAATATTGTTCTGCGATTTGTATTCCTCAAGCAGTTTTTCAATTTCATTGAGAACGGCAAGCGAATAAATATTCCGGTTGATGAGCGTAAAGAGGATGTAGTCCTGGTGTCCGGCCTCAATGATGGTTTGCAAACGGGTATAATGATCCAGCAAATTCCCTTTGATGGAATCAATTGCGGAACGCTCTTCCGGAGTGATCTTCCCTGCATGCCATTTATCCTCATTGCGGGTAGTGAGCACGTAGTTATTCGGACTGAGGTAATCCATTCTGCCATTGCCTACTTTTTCAAAATAGCCTGCAATACCTTTGTCTGACTGATAAAATTGTTTGGCTGTCAATCCCGCATTCCGGATCCTTTCCGAAGCTTGCTTTGCTTCTGAAGTTACAGCGGCTTCAAATTTCCTGATCTCTTCAAACAATGTATCTCTGATTCCAAAGAAATCATCTACACCAAGATGTCTCAGTTTTTCTATGTAAACACTTCCCTCTTCATTCAGGAGGTTCTTTGCGAAATTCTTCAGATCATTTTCAATGTGCCAGCTTTTTTCATCGTCGGTTTTCTTTTCAGTGAATTCGATAAGGGCTTTGGTGAGCAGTTCATCTGTGCCGACTTTCGCAATAAGGAGATCAATGGCCTGGGTGAGCAATTTATCATCATCCATCTCGATCTCAAAACTCATAGGAATGCGGAGATCAAATGCAAACGTTCGTACCACGCGATGCACAAAACTATCAATGGTGCCGATAGCAAAATCGGAATAGTTGTGAAGAATAGCTGTCAGGATTTTTTGAGAACGCTGACGGATGGTTTTATCATCCAGCTGTTTCAGGGCATTCAGCTTCTCATGCTTTTTTAATTCCGCAAGAAGCGTTTTGCTTCCGGAAGAAATTGTTTCATGATTTTCCTCTGATAATTCTTTCAGCGCTTTAATGATCCTTTCCTTCATTTCAGCCGAAGCTTTATTGGTGAAGGTAACAGCGAGTATATGCCTGTAGGCCTGAGGTGGATCTGCCGCATCATTCAGGGCGATGGCAAGATATTCCTTTACCAGGGTAAATGTTTTACCAGAGCCTGCAGAAGATTTATAAACGGTGAAGTTGGTATCAGACATTTTCAGAAAATTTTCCTTGTAAGGATATTGCAAATTACATATTAATTGGATAACCTTGTTGGGGAATAAACAAAAATCAATCAATGCCAGTTTACTTAGCAATGTTACGAGGAATCAATGTCAGCGGGCAAAAGAAAATTCCGATGGCGGAATTGCGGACACTCGTTGAAGACTTGAAATTCAAAAATGTCCGGACTTACATCCAAAGCGGAAATGTAGTTTTTGAAACCGGCGCGACTGCTCATGAAAAATTAGCGCTTCAACTGGAAAAGAAAATCAGTTCGCACTTTAAATTTGATGTGCCTGTCATCATACGAACACCCGAAGAAATTGCGAAAATCCTGAAGAAGAATCCATTTTTAAAGGAAAAAGAAATTGATACAAGCCGCCTGTATGTCACGTTTCTGAAAGATTCACCCTCCAAAGAACTCAGTTCAAAACTCAGCGCTGTATCGTTTGATCCGGATCAGTTCATCATCACCGAAACGGAGGTATTTCTGCATTGTCCGGTTTCCTATGGAAATTCCAAACTGAATAATAATTTTCTTGAGAACAAGCTGAAAGTAGGCGCTACCACCCGCAACTGGAAATCGGTGAATGAACTGCATAAGATGTTATCGGAGTAGTTGTTGGACAATTGTAAATTAGCATGCCATTGTTCCGCCCGTATTGATATAAAATTGATCATCAGACATAAAAAAACACCTTCCGTGTTACCGAAAAGTGCTTCCATAAATTGATTCATTATATACTAATGTCTAACAAACATCAGTCGTTTCGTCTTACCATCTTTTGCATGCTCAAGCAGGATGCTTGAAGTTACAGGTGCGGTAACTCTCCAACCACTGTTTAGTTCTTTCAACTTTTCTTCATTTCCAAAATTGATGAACATAAAATTATTGGTTTCCGCACCGCTGACTCTCCAGGTTCCTGTATAGGTAATCCCCATTCCAATGGCGATTGCTTCACCGTTTGGACGAAACTCGAAGAGTAACTCATTGTAATTTTGTGTTTCATCTACACCATTGTCATTAAACCTTTCTACTTCCCAGACACCCTGAGTAATGCTATTTCTCATGTCAATTGTACTGGTTACAGTATTTGGAATAATTTCGTCCTTCGTACACGATGTAAAGGCTGTGGCTAAACCGATCAGGCCTATTGCTATATATTTTGCACTCGTTTTCATTTTTTTCCTTTCTTTTAGTTTGTAATTACCTGTCCTTATCGGACAAAGGTGATATAATCATCCTGCGAATCGAACACTCTTCTCAGCTGTACGCGATTGGTGCTCATTTCTACGATGTGCCATGTATCTGTTAGATCAGAAAATGGCATCCGTGTTCCAAGATCCATGTATAATTTACGGCGGGTGTTATTACTATTATTGTATCCACGGGACCACAATCCTGAAACTCTTTCATTCCCCCGAAAAGCGATCAGAATTCCGTTTTCTTTGAACGAAAATGTAAACCCCTCGAACTGCGAAGTCAGATCCACTGATCCTTCACTGTAACGTACCAGTTTCCAATCACCGATCATCTTATAATTTCTGGCTGCTGCTCTGTCTTGCTCATTTACTGCTTTTGTCTCAATCGATTCCTGTGTGACGGGAAGCAATTCTGATTTTTCGCAGGATGTTAAGATTGCACCGAGCGCAATGAGCGCTACGGATGCATATTTAAAATTCGTTTTCATTTTTAGTTTTTTAGTTTTCTGAGATTAATTCTGAACTCTTTCAAGTATAAGATACTCCGGACCCATCGCGCCGTATGTCTTAAATTCGAGCTGGTTGTTGGACACAGCAGCTTGATACCATTTGTCAGTCAACTGACCCATTGGCAAACCACTACCGAGCCTTATATGCAAAGCCGGATTGTAGTCAAATTTGACATCAGTACCATGCGACCAGGTTCCGTTGATCGTCATTGCACCTTTTTTTGCAACCAGAATTCCTCCTGTTTTTATATGAAGCAGCCATCCTGAAAACTCTGGTGTATGATCCATATCATTCATGCTGTATCTTGCAATTTTCCATGTTCCGAGGAAGAGTGGACTTCTCATTTCCCTATTTGATTCTTCATTTTGTACTACCGGCGGAGTGGCTGGTGTAAGATCAGATTTCTCGCATGATGTAAAAATGGTTCCTAGTGTTAATAACGCTATTGCAGTTATGTTGATATTCGCTTTCATTTTAATTTCCCTTTCTATTAGTTATATTCTTTTTTACAATTATATCTTAGTATAAGCAAACAGAATACCCCGGGAATGCCATTTTTGAGTGATTTCGGCAAGGACAAATTTTAAAACAGCGACAAGGAGAAAATGGTAGTTAAAAAAGGTGGGATAATGGCTGGAGATTTATTCCCCAACAGGATAAAATCCAGTTGGAGAATGGGAAATGGGGAAAGGAAGCATTTAAAATGAGGATAGTTTAAGTTTATCCAGTTTCGAAATAATAATAGAAATCTGTTATTGATAATTAATCAAGAACGAAGTGGAAAATAATTAGCTGATCATTTTATCCTGATCAGCTCCATCATCCTTTTTCCTGAATATTTTTTTTCGGATCAGGGCAAAACCACCAACCAATGCGATTGCGATCAGCTTCCATCCTTTCACAAGGAAAATTCCGATTTTTGCCAGCAGTCCCGTCTTCATTAAGATTCCTCCGGCAATCAAACCTCCGATTCCATATTCCGCCACCTTGTCGAGATCCTCATTGAATTCAGAATACGTATTTCCTGTATTGAAATTTGTGCTGGCGAGAATGCTGCTGATATTTGCATCCACTACTTTCATATTGTCCATTCCCGAAACGATGTTCATGACCAACACTCCTTTTCTCCCCAGCATCCTGATATTATAATTAAGTGTATTGATTGAATCCTCTCCGAATTTTAATTCTTTTGCCCAATGCAATTTATGAGAAGCCGGATCATAATAAGGAGTTTTAGCCCAACCTATTAACGTGATCGGCTCAAATCCTTCTGCCGCTCTGGTGGGATTATTATCGATGATCTGTTGCTGCATATCCGTCAGCATTTCATCATAATCAATGTCTTCGGCATCATCATCTTTCACATGACCATCTTCTTCGTAACTGTAAATTACTGCCCAGGATTCCGCCATGAGAAGATCTACATTCATCGGGACAAGCATACCTAACACTTCAGGATCTGCAGGGTTACCCCAGATATCACTGAGGACATATTGAGCATCCTTTCCGTTTAGAAATCCAAAACCTTTAGGCACAGTAACAGTAGCAAGATTTTCACTAATGATAATGGAACCGGTCTGGTAATCAAAACCTTTCACGATACTGTCCATAGCCATAATAGCCTGCGCGATCGCAACTGAAGCAGAGTCAGATTCAAGAGAAGTTGAATCCGGTTCCTCAGCAAATGCGGTAAAGGTGAAACCAAAAGAAAGAATCAGGGAGAAGAGTTTGTTTTTCATGTTTTTAGCTTGAGCAGATAAATATATTCAAATTTCCGATGAGGGGAAATAAAAAAAACGTCCTCCGGTTCTGGAGGACGTTTTCTAAAAAATTATGGATTGTTTTATTTGTGTTTTGAAGCACAGGCTTCTCCGCATGATTTCATACATTCTTCTTTTGTAGCACAACCTTTCGTGCATCCATCCATACATGCA
This sequence comes from Bacteroidota bacterium, assembly GCA_030855265.1. GTDB lineage: Bacteria > Bacteroidota > Bacteroidia > 2-12-FULL-35-15 > 2-12-FULL-35-15 > 2-12-FULL-35-15. The sequence continues at coordinate 11,908 of JALYRR010000075.1, forward strand.
TTACCATGAGCTTCACCTGAGCAGGCTTTTCCTGACATTTCACCAGGACAAGCTTTTCCACCATGTCCTCCTGACTTGCAGCATTCTTTTTCTGCTCCA
>JALYRR010000075.1:12016-15199 GCA_030855265.1 Bacteroidota bacterium
ACATCCAACTGAATCACAATAAGCAGCACATTCTTCTTTGCTCATGTTCATGCATTTCTGCATATCACATTTCATGTCCATTCCTTCTGAGCAGCATTCTGTTTTTACACCAGAATGACCATGACAATCATCCATAGATCCTTCTGCGTTGTTCACAGCGATATAAGGAGCGATAACAAGAGAAACGATGCTCATCAATTTAATAAGGATGTTCATAGATGGACCGGAAGTATCCTTGAATGGATCTCCAACAGTATCACCAGTAACAGAAGCTTTGTGCGGCTCTGATTTTTTGTAGAACATTTCACCGTTGATTAGTACACCTTTTTCAAATGATTTTTTTGCATTGTCCCATGCACCACCGGCATTGCTCTGGAAAATTCCCATCAACACACCAGATACAGTAACACCTGCAAGTAAACCACCTAAGATCTCAGCAGAGCTAACATCATCGAACATTCCTTTGAAACCAAATCCTACCAATAAAGGAGTGATCAGAGCGATAGCGCCCGGCATCATCATTTCACGGATAGAAGCTTTGGTAGAGATGGCTACACATTTTTCGTATTCTGGTTTTGCTTTGTATTCCATGATTCCCGGAATTTCGCGGAACTGGCGTCTAACTTCCTGAACCATGTCCATTGCCGCTTTACCTACCGCTGCAATACACAATGCAGAGAAAATAAACGGGATCATTGCTCCAACAAATAGAGCAGCTAAAACTGGTGCTTTGTAAATATCAATTGCGGAGATTCCAGCTACTCCAACGAAAGCTGCAAAAAGCGCTAACGATGTTAAAGCAGCAGAAGCGATTGCGAATCCTTTTCCGGTAGCTGCTGTTGTATTTCCAACAGCATCCAGGTTATCAGTACGTTCACGCACTTCAGGAGGCAACTGGCTCATTTCAGCAATACCACCGGCATTGTCAGCAATCGGTCCGAATGCATCGATCGCCAATTGCATAGCTGTAGTTGCCATCATACCCGCTGCAGCGATTGCCACACCATAAAGGCCGGCAGCTGCATACGAACAAACGATACCAGCCGCAAGTGTTAAAATAGGAATAACAGTTGATTTCATACCTACCGATAAACCTGCAATGATGTTTGTTGCGTGTCCGGTAGATGATTGTTGAATGATAGAATTAACAGGACGCTTGCCCATTGCAGTATAATATTCAGTAACGATGCTCATGATAGCACCAACTACAGTTCCAACCACGATGGCTAAAAAGACACCCATCTTCGTGAATGTTGCTGAACGAAGAACGATATCACCTTCCGGCAACATCCACATTACGATAAAATAAGATGCGACTACCGTGATCAACATGGAAACCCAGTTACCAAGATTCAAAGCATTCTGAACATTTGATTTTTCATCCTTAATAGTAACGAACCATGTTCCAACGATAGAAAATACAATTCCTAATCCGCAGATCACCATTGGCAATAAGATAGGAGACATTCCACCGAAAGCATCAGTAACGATGATCTCTTGTCCGAGAACCATTGTTGCAAGGATAGTTGCTACATAAGAACCGAAAAGATCGGCACCCATACCTGCAACGTCACCAACATTATCACCAACGTTATCTGCAATAGTTGCAGGATTACGAACATCATCTTCAGGAATACCTGCTTCAACTTTACCTACAAGGTCAGCTCCCACATCGGCAGCCTTTGTATAAATTCCACCACCTACACGAGCGAACAATGCAATTGATTCAGCACCCAATGAAAATCCGGTAAGAACCTCGATAGAAGTTTTTACGGTATTAACACCAAGATCAGCGAACAAGGATAAAAACAAAATGAATAAACCTCCTAAACCAAGAACGGCTAATCCAGCCACGCCAAGTCCCATTACAGTACCGCCTGTGAAGGAAACTTTCAGTGCTTGTTTCAAACTGGTACGTGCAGCCTGTGTGGTGCGTACGTTTGCCTTAGTTGCTACTTTCATTCCGATGTATCCTGCAGTAGCAGAAAATACAGCTCCGATAATGAAAGCAATGGAGATGATCCAGCTTGAGTGGATCTCTTTCCCGTTCACTTCATGGATGGTTCCGGAATAGGCAAGTAATATTGCAGCAAAAAGAACGAAAACACTTAATACTTTCCATTCTGCTTTAAGGAATGCCATGGCGCCATCTGCGATGTAACCTGCCAATTCCTGCATTTTTGCATCTCCGGCATCCTGCTTTGATACCCAGGCTGATTTAAACGCCATTACAATTAATCCCAAAATCCCCAGTGCCGGGATCGAATAAATTACATACTCCATACTTTTCTAAATTTAATGTTAACCTGTTATTTAAAAAATTTCCGTCTGAATTCAGGATAAAACCTCCTGATCTTCCCTTAAATAAGGGCTGCAAACTTAGGGAAAATAAAAGAAATATGCAAAACCGCTGTAAATCAATGAGTTAATTCAACAATATGCCAATGTGCTAATTTGAAAATGTGATGAGAAAATGTGCAGATGTGCCGATGTGCAGATGAAAAATTAAAAGAGTAAAAAAATTAAAGAGTAGGCAATTGGGTAATGTGGCAATATGGTAATTTGAAATTGTGCAGATGAGAAAATGTGCAAATGTGATAATGTGATAATGTGCAGATGTGCAGATGTGCAGATGTGCAGATGAAAAATTAAAAGAATTAAAAGAGTAGGCAATTGGGTAATGTGGCAATATGGTAATTTGAAAATGTGCAGATGTAAAAAGGGGATAAAGGCGAATGTGCAAATGAAGAATTTGGTAATGGTGCAATTTAAAAATTTGAAACTGTGATAATGTGATAATGTGGTCAGTTCATGAAAACGACCCGGACCTGACGCATGAGAGATCCTTGTCTAAAGAAGCGCTTCCTCCAGTCGGAACTAAAAACAAATCATATTTAATCATAATCACCGAAGGTGATCAATAGCAATGAGTCGATGGAATAAAGTGATGAATGAAAAAAAATAATCACATGGCCACTAAAATCAAATCATAATTTATCATGAAGATCATAATAATCTGCGTTCCAATCCTCATTGTTGAATGATGAAGGGTGAAGCTTGTTCCCGATTCTCTCCCACTTGTCGAGCCCCAACTGACGCGTAAGATCCTTGTCTCAAGAAGCGCTTCCTCCAGTCGGAACTAAAAACAAATCATATTTAATCATAATCACCGAAGGTGATCAA
>JALYRR010000257.1:0-1915 GCA_030855265.1 Bacteroidota bacterium
CTTCTCCCTTCTCCCTCTCCCGACTCCCGACTCCCGACTCCCGACTCCCGACTCCCGACTAAAAAAACCGGGTTGCCTCCTAAAACCGTTTTATTTTCAACAAACCTTAAATTGTTAATAAGTTTTTTGGGGGATTTGCAACCTTCCTGGAAGCAATTATCTCTTACTACAGTTGAACCTTTATGGGGATATAGCACAGTTTTATCTTAATTAATCATTTTTTTGTCTAACATTTTCGATTGTATCAGTAATAAAAAGTACGGTGAAATACTTGACATCGGCCCTCTTTTACCCTAATTTTAGTTAAATATTAAAAAAATGTCTCCCATGAGAAAACATTTTACCATCCCCACCCTTCGATTTATTTTGTTTTCATTGTTCGCTATTTGCATCTTTTCTACAGCAAAGGCTCAGACAGCGCATGATCACGGACAAACTCAACCACAGCTTTCAAAAGCTGAATTGGAAGAGATTGCTGGAAAAAATTCTTTTGGAATCCCGGCGAAGGACTGGATACAATCTATTAATAAAACGAATCTTCTTCTGGAAGGTGTGGATCAGAAAAGCTTTATTAATTATATCATTTTACAACAGGACGGAAGTTTTGCTGATTTTCCTTATTTCGCAAATTATGTAAGCGGCAAGTTCAAAAAAGACCGTGAAGAATTAGTTCACAAAGTAGGACAGGGGAAAATCATCAATGTGGAACAAGTGAAAACATACTTCTCTGATCTTCAGCCGCTTTACACTATCTATTATGCAGACTTTATTCAGCGTCGCGAATCCATAATCGCTACACAGGACGCAATGAGAGCTCCTTCGGTTGGAACTCCAAACCCAACCCCTGCGAACTGCGGCTCACCTTGCACAAACCCCGGATTTGAAGCCGGTTCCACAACTTTTTGGGATGGATCGACAGGTTCAGCATGTACTTCTCCTGATCCCTGCTCAATAGTCGCAGGATTCAGTAGTTCTCAACATGTGGTAACAACGGTCGGTTCTTATGATCCAACAGTTGGGGGCACAACTTTACCTCAGGTTCCACCGGGAGGCGGAAACAATGCTCTTATGCTTGGAAATGGTGCTATGACAGGTGGAAATGCTGCGCGTGTAAGTATTTCTTTTACCGTTTCTGCTGCAAATGCAAATTTCACCTACAGATACGCCGTGGTTTTACAAGATCCGGTGAGCGGACATTCCGATCCTGAACGTCCTTACTTTCGTGTGAAGATCCGTGATGCTTCAGGAAATGTTGTTACATGTGGGGATTATGAGGTTATTGCAAAGCCACCTCTGGTAGGATTTGTTTCATTAGGCGCCAATGTTTATTACCGTCCCTGGACAACTGTTTTCGTTCCTTTGAGTTCGTATATCGGACAGTGTATTACAGTAGAATTTACTTCTTCAGATTGTTCTCAAGGAGGCCATTATGGTTATGCCTATGTTGATGGTGACTGTGATCCTCTGCAACTTCTTTCATCATCACCAAGTGTATGTGGTGGAAACACGGTTACTTTAACTGCACCTGCCGGAGCTGCCACCTATACCTGGACCAATACGGCAGGCGGAACCGCTGGAATCGTTGGGTCAAATAATAATCAAACTTGTGTGGTAGATGCCGGTGGGACTTACCAATGTGTTATGACTTCCGTTAGCGGACCAACTTGTACCACAACATTAACAATTACTGTAGGTTCCAGTCCGTCCAACCCGGTAGCGGGGTATACCAACACTACTGTTTGTACCGGATCTCCAACAGTATTTACAGATACTTCTACACCTGTCGGTTCAATAAATTCCTGGGCATGGGATTTTAATAATGATGGAACTACGGATGATGCCACCCAGAATCCTTCATTTACATTCGCTGGAGCGGGAACATACCCGGTTACTCTTACTATCACCTGGGGTGCCT
>JALYRR010000257.1:1925-4550 GCA_030855265.1 Bacteroidota bacterium
CACCAATACTGCAACTGGAGTATTTGATCCAGCTACCGGTGGTGTAGGTAGTCATATCATTTCTTATACAGTTTCCGGATCATGTCCGGGGACAGATACCGAAACATTGGTTGTGAATCCATTGCCTGTTTCAGACGCAGGACCGGATATAACCATCTGTTCTGCAACATCAGGAACGATTGGTTCGGCTAACAACCCGGCAAATACTTATGGATGGACTGCCGCCACTGGTTTAAGTTCAACAACCTTATCCACAACCAACGTTACTTTGAGCAATGCCGGAGCTAGTCCTGTCACTTCAACTTATACGCTTACTACTACTGTAGCTGCAACAGGATGTTTTTCAACTGATCAGGTAAATGTTACTGTTGATCCAATCGCTACAGCCAATGCAGGCCCTCCACAAACGATCTGTGCAGGAACAACTGCAACACTTGCAGGTGCAGTTGGCGGAGTAGCTACCAGCGGAACATGGGGTGGCGGTGCCGGATCTTACAGCCCTAACAATAACACACTCAATGCAGTGTATACTCCTTCAGTGGCTGAAGAAGCAGCTGGTTCTGTTACACTTACTCTTGTATCCAATGATCCTTCAGGTCCTTGTCCGGTTGCTACTTCCACAGTAACGATCACAATAAATCCAATTGCAATCATAGACGCAGGACCCGATCAGACCATTTGTATTGGCAACACTGCTGCTTTGGCGGCTATCCCATCAGGTGCTGCTGTGAGTGGATTATGGTCAGGTGTAGCCGGGGCTTTTTCTCCAGCCAACACCGATCCAAATGCTGTTTATACACCAACCGCCGCTGAAGAAGCAGCCGGATCTCTCATACTTACATTTACGACCAACGATCCGGTGGGCCCATGCAGTTTTGTTTCCGATCAGATGACACTTACCATTTCACCATTGCCAACTGCAAATGCAGGACTTGATCAAACGATCTGTAATGGTTCGAATGCGATCCTAGGCGGTTCAGTAGGCGGAGCAGCTAGCTCAGGAACCTGGAGTGGGGGAGCAGGAACGTTCAGTCCTAACAGTTCAACGTTGAATGCAACCTATACTCCAACAGTTGCTGAAGCTTCTGCAGGTTCAGTGATGCTGACACTTACAACGAATGATCCTATTGGTCCTTGCACATCAGTTAACGATCAGATGATCATCACGATCAACCCGATCGCTACCATTACAGCCGGACCTGATCAAACCATCTGTATCGGAAGCACCTGTTCGTTAGCCGGTTCATCAGGCGGTTCGGCAACAAGCGGAACCTGGACAGGTGGAGCAGGAACGTATGCTCCTTCGAATACAGATCCAAATGCGGTGTATACACCAACTGCTGCAGAAAATGCTTCAGGATTAGTAACACTCACTTTTACTTCCGACGATCCTGCAGGACCTTGTCTTGCCGTTAATGATCAAATGATTATCACAATAAATGCTTTGCCTACGGCGAATGCAGGATCAAGCCAGACGGTTTGTAAGGGAAGTACAATTACTCTTAATGGCACTGTAGGCGGATCAGCCAGCTCCGGAACCTGGAGCGGCGGTGCAGGAACGTATGCACCAAATGCAGGAGCTCTGAATGCAGTTTACACACCAACTGCAGCTGAGTATGCTGCAGGAACTGTAACGCTGACTTTAACATCGAACGATCCGGCTGGACCTTGCAGTTCAACTTCCTCTATGGTGACTCATAATTTCTACGAGAACCCGGTTATAAATTTTTCAGTGAATACACCAAGCGGATGCCCGGTACATTGTGTTCAATTCACGGATCTTTCAACTGTAGTTGGCGCCACTATCACTCAATGGAACTGGAATTTTGGATATGCTACAATGGATTCCACTTCTCAGAATCCTTCACATTGTTTCGCCGCAACAGGTTTTTATGATATTACATTAACAGCCACCTCAAGTCAGGGTTGTTCCTCAACTTCAACTGTTGTTCAGATGATCGAGGTATTTGCAAAGCCAATTGCTGAATTTACAGTATCACCTCTTGAAGCATCCATGCTTGATCCGGAGGTAACACTTAATAATGCATCAACTCCTGATGTTGTATATTGGAACTACAATTTCGGAGACGGTGATACAATCGCACCGAACACTCCCAGTCCTGTACACGTTTATCCAGGCGAAGCATCATCCAGTTATTTAGCAACTCTGATGGTTGAGAACTCAGATGGTTGTCGTGATACAGTACAACATCCTATCCTGATCGGACCAGAGTTTACCTTCTTTATTCCGAATGCCTTCACTCCCAATGGAGATGGGATTAATGATTACTTCTATGGAAATGGAATCGGGATCGTTGATTACAATCTGTGGATATTCGACAGATGGGGAGATATGATCTGGAAAAGTGATTACCTATACGGAATGTGGGACGGTAAAGCCAATAACGGAGATGAGCAGGCACAACAGGACGTGTATATCTGGAAGGTGAAGCTAACGGATGTGTTTGGTAAAAAGCATAACTATATAGGAACAGTCACCCTGGTGAAGTAATATAGAATCCGATTCAAAAAATAAACGCCTTGATTTATCAGGGCGTTTTTTTATTCGTTTAAAATATTAATGGCCATGCAGGAATAAAGAGCAGCAGTTTCTGTGCTTAATCT
>JALYRR010000258.1 GCA_030855265.1 Bacteroidota bacterium
GCCCAATTACGTAGTGTTCATGCAGCATGAGAACATAGAAGCACGGGTGGCTGATCTGAAAAAATATTTTCCAAGGCTGACTTATGAAGCGACGATTGAGCCGAGTTACATTGACAAGCTGATGCATTTTCTGAATCCTGTGAACAAGAATCAGACGACCTATATTTATAAGATTAACTAATGAGGATCGCGTCAAATAAATTTGGAGATGTTGCAAGATTCTTTCATGAGGAACTGCATTCGATATATGATAAATCGGAAATCGATGTGTTTGTTGATCTGTGTTTTGAAACTTATCTCGGCTATAAGCGGACGGAGCGTATACTCAGGGCTTCCGAGCCGATGAGTGAATCTGTTCTTTTGAAGTTCAATGCGGCAGTGAAAGAACTAAAGAATCAGGTTCCGCTGCAGTATATCTTAGGACGTGCTGATTTTTATCGTCTCGAATTTCTTGTCAATCAACATGTGCTCATACCTCGTCCTGAAACAGAGGAACTTGTTGATCTGATCATCAAGAATTTAAAGAGGAATAAAAGAACGAATGTTTCTATTCTTGATATCGGAACCGGGAGTGGCTGTATTGCTATCTCATTAAAGAAAAATCTGACCGGTGCAGAAGTTTCCGCCATTGACATTTCCACAGACGCTCTGGATATTGCGAAGAGGAATGCCCTTCTGAATAATGTTTCGGTGAACTGGATCGAAAGCGATATATTATCAGGAACCTTTCCGCTGAAATCTCCTGTTGACATTATTGTGAGCAATCCGCCGTATGTCTGTGCTTCCGAAAAGGATCAGATGGGAAAAAATGTGCTTGAGCATGAGCCTCATCTTGCTTTATTTGTGGATGACAATGACCCTTTACTGTTCTACAGAAAAATTGCGGATCTGGCAATGAAAAATCTTTCTTCCGGAGCAGAGATTTATTTTGAAATAAACCCCTTGCAGGATCTGCAGATGAAGGATATGATGGTAAAGAAAGGCTTTAGAAACGTAGTACTCATCAAAGACATGAATGATAAAAATCGTATCTTGCATTGTTCTGTCTGAACCCCATTTTACAATGAAAAACAAAACAATTCTTCTTCTTTTTCTGTTCTGTTCAGCTTCTGTTTTTGCACAGATCCAGCACATGGTAGATGTGTATCCGACAAATGTTGGCGGCAGGCCTGAATTTAAACGGGTATTTGAACAGGAACTCCGTTATCCGGAAAAAGCGTTGTTGAATAAAACCGGTGGAAAAGTGATGATCAGCTTTTCTGTGAGGAATGACAGCACAATAAGGGATTTAAAACTTGTAAGCAGTGGATCCCCTGAATTAGATAAGGAAGCATTGCGGCTCTTTAAATTATACCGTTGGGTACCGGCCATCAAAGAAGGAGAATTTGTGAACGGCGGGCACAATGTCACTTTTCATTTTGAACCTGATAAATACAAAAAGATTTGTAAGTCACGAGGATTTGTAAACCCTGTTTACGTGCAGGAAAAAGTGGATACAACATCAACTATCTGTGCCTTTCCTGATCAGATCCCGATGTACGATAAAGGAATGTATGCGTTGCAGGACTTTATAAAAAGCAACCTGGAATACCCACGTCAGGCTCAACTTGCGAATATTCAGGGAACAGTCGTTTTGTCGTTTATCGTTGAACCAAGTGGATACATTACAAATATCGGAGTGGAAAAGTCGGTGGCAGGAGGTTGCGACCAGGAAGCCATACGCGTATTGCAACTCATAAAATGGTATCCGGCAAAAAAGAATGATCAACTCGTGCGTGCAAAAGCCTCTTATCCTTTTTATTTTATTCTGAATGAGGATTTCAAGGATAATGCCGCGGGAGAGCAGAAGTAAAGTCAAAAGTCAAAAGTCAAAAGTCAAAAGTCAAAAGTCAAAAGTCAAAAGTCAAAAGTCAAAAGTCAAAAGTCAAAAGTCAAAAGTCAAAAGTCAAAAGTCAAAAAGGGATAAAGTTAGGAAGTAATAAGTTATAGGGGAACGGTTAAAATTCGTTCGACTAATTCTTTATCGTTTCCCAACCCCAGATTCGTTATTCGATTTATTCGTTATTCGTTTCCTTACACAAAGATTCTTTATCCGAACAAATCAGGTTAAAAGTATGAGTTCAATTCAACATCGAATAGAAGAATTATCCCGGCAGTTGGAAGAACACAACTACAACTATTATGTCCTCTCAGATCCCAGCATATCCGATCGTGAATTTGATGAACTTCTGGATGAGCTCATTCAATTAGAGAAACAGCATCCTGAATTCCTTCGTCCTGAATCACCTTCTCAGCGTGTAGGCGGACAAGTCACCAAAGAATTCCAATCCGTTAAGCATAAGTACCCGATGTTATCATTGGGAAACACCTATAACGAAGAAGACCTTCGCGATTTTGATGAACGTGTTAGAAAATCAGGTTTAAGCGATTTTGAATATGTTTGCGAGCTGAAGTATGACGGTGTTTCCATTTCATTAACCTATGTTAACGGAGTTCTATCGCAGGCTGTAACACGTGGCGACGGAGAAAAAGGGGATGACATTACAGCGAATGTAAAAACCATCAGTTCCATTCCATTAAAATTACGCGGCAACGGTTTTCCAAAAGAATTTGAGATCCGTGGTGAGATCTTCATGCCAAAAAAAGAATTTCTTCGCATCAATGAAAACATGAGGAAACAATTGTTGAAAGAAGGTTATTCCGATGAGGAGATCTTTGAAAAACAACTTAAGAATCCACGTAATGCCACATCAGGAACTTTAAAACAGCAGGATTCAAAAGCAGTTGCTGAGCGTAAACTTGATTGTTATCTCTATTCCGTTCTCGGAAATGATCTGCCATTCGTTTCTCATTATGAAAGTCTGAATGAAGCGGCTAAATGGGGATTCAAGGTTTCTGCTGACATGGAAAAATTCAGTTCCCTTGAAGAAGTACTCGGATATCTTTCCCGCTGGGATACCAAACGTCATAAGTTGGATGTAGAAACCGACGGTGCCGTGATCAAGATCAATTCATTCGAACAACAAAAATTTCTTGGCTTCACCGCGAAATCTCCACGTTGGGCCATTGCTTATAAATTCAAAGCGGAGAGAGTTTCCACCATCCTTGAAAAGATCACTTATCAGGTGGGTCGCACAGGTTCCATAACACCTGTAGCAAATCTGAAACCTGTTCAACTGGCTGGAACAACAGTAAAGCGTGCTTCTTTGCATAACGCCGATATCATCCAAAAACTCGATGTACGTGAAGGCGATACTGTTTTTGTTGAGAAAGGAGGAGAGATCATTCCGAAAATAATTTCTGTAGATGAAACCAAGCGCGATATGTTTTCTGTTCCAACCGAATACATTACTCATTGTCCGGAATGCAATGCTCAACTTATAAGGAATGAAGGAGAAGCCAATCATTATTGTCCGGATGAGTTGGGTTGTCCTCCACAGGTGAAAGGACGTATGGAGCATTTCGTAAGCCGGAAGGCCATGGATATTGATAGTCTTGGTGGGGAAACGATCGGTCAGTTATTCGATGCCGGACTTGTTCGCAACATCGCGGATATTTTTGAACTGAAAAAAGAAGACCTTTTGAAATTGGAGCGTATGGCTGAAAAAAGTGCCAATAATTTGCTCGCAGGAATTGAAGCTTCGAAAAATGTTCCGTTTGAAAGAGTGTTGTATGCAATGGGAATACGTCACGTAGGTGAAACAACGGCAAAAAAATTAGCATTCTTTTTTAAAAATATTGAAGCCATCGAAAGGGCAGAAGTTGATGAATTGCTTCAGGTGGGTGATATAGGAGAACGCATTGCCACTACCATTGTTGAATTTTTTCGTGATCCCCGGATCATTGAAATAGTAGAACGTTTAAAAGCACATGGATTGCAATTCACTCTTTCTGAAGAACAACTAACCAATGCAAGTGAAATCCTGAAAGATCTTTCTTTCGTGGTTTCCGGAGTGTTCAGCAAATTTTCCCGTGATGAAATAAAAAAGGTGATAGAACAGAATGGTGGTAAAAATGCAGGTTCAATTTCCGGTAAAACTAGCTATGTTGTGGCAGGAGAGAACATGGGTCCGGAAAAATTAAAGAAAGCAGAGAAGCTCGGGGTGAAGATCATTTCCGAAGATGAATTCATTAAGATGATTGAACAATGAGCTTATTAAAAAGAATAAAACTAAGCATCGCCAATAATTCCCTGGAGAGTGAATCGAAATCTGATCCGCGTATTCTTCAGCCAACTAAATTTAATTTCGATAATATTAGTTCCGTCGGAATTCTTTTTGATGCCACCAGCGCAGAAGATTTTGAACTGGTGAAGCGATATGTCGTCTACCTGAGGGAACATCGTAAAAAAGTAAAGGTGCTCGGTTTTTTCAGCACCAAAAATATTCCGGCGCTTACCTATTCTAAGCTGGAATATGATTTCTTTTCAGTGAAAGAACTGAATTGGTTCGGAAAGCCATCTTCCATGGTGGTTTCTAATTTCATAAAAGAGGAATATGATC
>JALYRR010000259.1 GCA_030855265.1 Bacteroidota bacterium
ATTCACGTTGGCGGAGTTGAGAGTGAAGCAACCATCCGCAAGGGACTGGCAATCGGAGCAGATGATGCGGTTAGAATTGATGCTGAGCCGAATGATGCTTTTGCTGTAGCAGAGCAGATTGCCGCTTATGCCAAGGACAACGGTTTTGACCTGATCATGGCCGGTAAAGAAACCATTAACTACAACGGAGCTATGGTTGGAGCAATGCTTTCAGAATTACTGAATCTTCCTTTTATTTCGATGGTTACAAAACTGGAAGTTGCATCCAATGTTGCAACAATTGAACACGATATAGACGGTGGTACAGAAGTGGTTGAATGTCCGCTACCGCTTGTCCTTTCCGCGAATAAAGGAATGGCAGAAGCAAGGATTCCTAACATGCGCGGGATCATGGCAGCCAGATCAAAACCTCTGACAGTTGTTCCAGCTGTTACGGCGGATAAATTAACCAGCATTTCGGGTTATACTTTAGCAAAAGGCCGCACGGATTGTAAATACATTGACGCAGCAAATGCAGAGCAGCTTATTGATCTTTTGCACAATGAAGCAAAAGTGATCTGATCATTCAATCCCAGCATTTAACATTTAATATTTCAACATATGTCAGTTTTAATTTTCACAGAAGTATCAAAAGGCAAGATCAAAAAGTCATCGCTGGAAGCCGTGAATTACGGAAGCAGGATTGCCGCGCAAATGAATACAAATGCTGTTGCAGTGATCTGCGGCGATGCAGATGTTTCTGAACTTGGAAAAGCGGGTGCTAAAAAAGTACTGAAGCTAAAAAACGATAAACTGAAAGACCATAACGGACAATATCTGACAGCTGCCATTGAACAAGTTGCTGCCGCTGAAGGTTCCAATGTTTTCATCTTTTCTTATGACTTCACAGGGAAAGAGATCGCTCCACGATTGGCGGCAAAATTAAAAGCAGGAATGGTTGCAGGAGCAGTAGACAATCCAGTGATTTCCGGTGATTCATTCAGCGTTAAGAAAAATGTATTCTCTGGAAAAGCAACAGCTGTATACTCTATACACTCAACAAAAAAAGTAATATCTCTTTTGCCGAATTCATTTCCTGTTGAATTAAAAGAAGGAAGTGCTGAAGTGGTAGATTTCCCTGTCAATCTTGATTCTGTTAATTCAGTAGTTAAGGTGAAAGAAGTAAAAAAGGCAACAACAGATCTTAATCTACCGGATGCAGAACTTGTAGTTTCGGCAGGACGGGGATTAAAAGGGCCTGAAAACTGGGGAATGGTGGAAGAACTTGCAAAAGAACTTGGAGCTGCCACCGCTTGCTCACGACCGGTGGCAGATATGCACTGGAGAGATCATCATGAGCATGTTGGCCAAACAGGCGTTGCCATCCGTCCGAACCTTTACATTGCTATCGGCATTTCCGGAGCTATTCAGCATCTTGCAGGAGTGAACGGAAGCAAAACGATTGTTGTTATAAATTCAGATAAGGATGCACCCTTCTTTAAATCTGCGGATTATGGCATTGTTGGTGATGCGTTCGAAATTGTGCCAAAACTGATAGCAGCCGTTAAAAATTTCAAGGCAAATCATAATTAATTCAACGGATACTGTTTTCAGAATTTATTCGTAACTTTAAATTGACCGATCTCTTTAAAGCCGATTCTAAAAAATACATTAGGTGAAAAAAGTTAAATTAGAAATTGTCGGGCTATCCTACAGCCAAACCCAAACCGGAGCATATGCGCTTGTTCTGGGCGAAGCAAAAGGGAAAAGAAGACTTCCTATTATCATTGGCGGTTTTGAAGCGCAGGCTATCGCGATCGAACTCGAAAAAATGACTCCCAGCCGTCCTCTCACGCATGATTTATTCAAAAGCTTTGCAGAGGGTTTTAATATCAGTGTTTCTGAAGTTATTATTTACAACCTGGTGGAAGGAATCTTTTTTGCGAAACTAATGTGCAATGATGGCGGAAAAGAAGTTGAAATAGATGCACGAACTTCTGATGCAATTGCTCTTGCAGTTCGTTTCAGCTGCCCGATCAATACGTATGAATTTATACTTTCTCAGGCAGGAATCATTCTTGATGACGAAGCACTTGCAGCTGCAAATGATAACATCAGCCAGGAAGACCTTGTAGAAGTTGAAGAAACGGATTACCTCAAAAAATCCACAGAAGAGCTGAAACAAATGCTCGAAACTGCATTGTCGGATGAAGATTATGAAAAAGCTTCAAAGATCCGCGATGAACTCAATAACCGTAAAAAATCCTAAATTTATACAGCCGAAGAATTAATTTTCAATTCGCGGGATTCAATTTGTCTTTAAAATAGTTTTCCATGAATATAAAGGCGCGTCTTACTATTATGAGCTTCCTCCAGTTCTTTATCTGGGGAGCCTGGTTAATAACAGTAGGTAATTATTGGTTTGGCACTCGTCAATGGAGCGGTGCAGAATTCGGCGCTGTTTTTTCCACATTAGGAATTTCTTCTATCATTATGCCTGCACTAGTGGGAATCATTGCCGACAAATGGATCAGTGCAGAAAAGCTGTACGGTGCTTTGCATATTCTTGGAGGTATTGTTCTTTTTTTTATTCCACAGGTGGATAATCCTTCCTCCTTTTTCTGGGTCATTTTCATGGCAATGCTTTGTTATATGCCCACTATCTCCTTATCAAATTCTATTGCCTATACGATCCTGAAAAACCACGAATTTGATGTTGTAAAGGTTTTTCCACCCATCCGCGTTTGGGGAACCATTGGCTTTATAGCAGCGATGTGGGTGACCAACCTTTCCGGGAATAAAGCATCAGCAAACATGTTTTACATTTCAGCGATCTCTGCAATCGCATTAGGAATTTACTCTTTTACATTGCCTAAATGTCCTCCTCCCCGATTGATTTCAAAGGATTCCAGCCTGGTTCAGAAATTAGGACTTGATGCATTTAAACTTTTCGGAACCTACAAAATTGCTTTGTTCTTCGTGTTCTCCATGTTTCTCGGAGCAGCTCTTCAATTAACAAATATGTATGGTGATGCCTTCTTATCTGACTTTGCAAATATTCCTAAATATGTAGATTCATTTGTAGTAAAGTATTCAACGATTATCATGTCGATTTCCCAAATTTCCGAAACCTTATTCATCCTTGCGATTCCTTTCTTTCTGAAACGTTTTGGAATCAAGCAGGTGATGCTTATTTCAATGGTTGCCTGGGTGCTTCGTTTCGGCCTTTTCGCCTATAGCGATCCTTCCGGCGGATTATGGATGATCATTCTATCCTGCATTGTGTATGGAATGGCTTTCGACTTTTTCAACATCTCCGGATCACTCTTTATTGAAACATCCACAGATTCAAAGATCAGATCCAGCGCTCAGGGTTTATTCATGATGATGACCAATGGATTTGGTGCCTACTTCGGAAGTAAAGTAAGCGGATTTCTCATCGATCGTTATTTTACCATTGACGGAATGAAAGACTGGCAGAACATCTGGCTTTCCTTTGCGGGATACGCATTGGTAATCGCTATCGCATTTGCCATCCTGTTCAAGCACAAGCATGATCCCGTTGCCATAAAGGCTGTTAACCATTAATATTCCTTCCTTTTTACTCTGTTTTAAATGGATTTCCTTCAGGGATTTTCCGTTGATAGTTTGTTAATAGTATGAATGTGTTTTCCTTGTTGAGCAGGTAAAATTCATTAACCTTTGTCTGCAAACTAAAACATAAGCATTTATGCAATTCCTAATGAGTTACTGGTGGATCTTTCTGATCCTTTTAATGGTCCTTCTTTATAAAGTTATTTTACGCATCCTCTTTGGAATGGTAATTATCCCTGAAGACAGAATCGGATTGGTTACAAAAAAATTCGTTCTATTCGGTGAATTCAAAGAACTTCCAGATAGCCGAATCGTTGCCACAAATGGCGAAGCCGGATTTCAGGCAAAAACACTTGCTCCCGGATTGTATTTCGGAATGTGGGTATGGCAATATGAAATCATCACTCAACCCTTTATTATCATCCCTCAGGGAAAACTCGGACTCATTCTTTCAAAGGACGGAATTGAGATCCCGACAGGCGCGATCCTCGGCCGGAAAGTAGAATGCGATAATTTTCAGGATGCGGAAAAGTTTCTGAATGGTGGTGGACAGAAAGGCCGTCAGACTGCATACATCACAGCAGGTTCCTATCGTATCAACACTCATCTTTTTACTGTGAATGAAGCCGATATGATCAGCATTCAGGAAAGTATGGTCGGAATTGTGACTACCCTTGACGGATCACCTATCGAAGGCGGACAAATCGCCGGAAAACATGTTGATGGTCATAATAATTTTCAGGATTTTGATTTCTTTCTTAAGAATGGTGGTAATCGTGGATTACAGCCACAGATCATCCTTGCAGGATCTTACAACATCAATCCCTGGGCGGTTCAGATTGAAGAAACCCCAATGACTGAGATCCCGATCGGGCATGTTGGTGTGGTTATCTCCTACATCGGACTCGAAGGAAAAGACATGAGC
>JALYRR010000076.1 GCA_030855265.1 Bacteroidota bacterium
TCTCAATGTATCACTCAAATTAAGAGTACTTCCTCTTTTTGCCCATACGTTTTTCCAGGTGCTTGAAACTCCTGCAGCTCTAAATTGAACAACCAGGGAATCTCCAAGTTCCGGTGCATTCCCTCTTCCCTGTGGCTGATAAAAAAAACTAAAGTAAATGGAGTCGAAAGGAGAGATTGTATATTCCAGATTGATCGGTTTAGAGGTCAGAAGATCCGCTACCGCACTGGAAGTGGAGGATGCTGCAAAATTATAGGGATAACCGGTTTTACTGATCCCGTCAAAAGTAGCAACACCTATTGTTGGCGGAGCATACGGATAACCCCTGTTAATGTAAGCGGAACTGTCCAACCACAAGGCAGAATCAGGATAAGGGCTATCAGAAGAGAAATCATCCAGGATCCCCAAGGTCCCCAATTCCAGCGTATCTGAAACTGACGCTACTTTTAGACCGCCTGCTGATCTGATCTCATTCCATTTTTTTACAAGAACTGCATTTGTACTTAACTCTGTTTCAACAAGCCCCTGGGAAAACGACACAGAACTGATTAAAAGGGAAACCGCTGAAAGAATAAATTTAAAGTGGATCTTCATCATCTGTTTTTAATGTATCAGAATTTGCGGGGATTTTATTTTTATCCGTTGTAAGAAAAAGGTCGATTGTTCCTCCCATGTTCAGATTATTATCTTTTCCACAGGATGGGGATTGCCTGTATACAATTGATTTTGCAGAATCTGCAGGGACATCGAATGTAATTGCACCAACACTTAAGGAAGCTTCTGATAATCGTGCAAGCGCTTCTCTCCTTGTCATTCCATACAAACAGGGAATCCCAACTTCTTCATCACTTAAGCCTTTTCCTACTACTAATTGAATGACGGTTCCTTTTGGAATGGTTGCCCCCGGTTCTATTTTTTTTCCTTTTACCATCTGTTCAAGAACACAATTTGCACATTGATCAGGAACGAATTTCGGCGCAGCCATTTTTAACCCGTAACTGCTGATCATTGCAGCAGCCTGACGAAGCGATCTGTCAACCAGCTTTGGCATTTGAATACTTGGAGGAAGGATGGATGTAACGTACAAGTAAATGGTGCGGTTGTCTTTGACTTTAGCATCGGGTTCTGGCTCCTGCTTTATCACCACTCCCTTAGCAGCCTTTGTATCATAGATAGAATCTATTACAAGATAACGGACATGTTTATCGGATACAAAATTATCAAGTTCAGCTAATTTGATCCCGGAAAAGTTAGGGACGGAAACACTTTCGCCATGGGTAGTGTAGGAACTCAGCCAGCTCATAATGATCCAGCAAAGCAGCGCAAACGTTATTAGATATATCAGGAGGTGCGTTAGAAATGTTCTACTTCTGATAAATTGAATTATGCCTTTAAACATAGCCTTTTATGAAAAAACTGATTGAACACGAAGGTACGAATTTTAGCATAACGCAGGAAGGGTAATTTAATTACATAACCCATTATTATCCGGCAACGCGTTCACCGAGAGCAGTGAAATCAATACCATCAAAATTGCCCGAACTCATCATGAGAAGATTCTTGTTTTTCATATCCATATTAGAAATCTCTTTCAGTAGTTCTCCCGAATTGACATGAACACGAATGTTCTTTCCACCGAAAGCCGCTTTCACCTGCTCTTCCGTAATAGGTTTTAACTTTTTATGTTCAATCGTATGAGGATTAAAATAAACGATGGCTTCGTCGGCAAGCGACATCGAACCTTCATACTCTTTAAGGAAATTTTCATTCAGGCTGCTGAATGTATGAAGTTCCATACAGGCGATCAGTTTGCGATCAGGAAATTGCTTCTTTACAGCCTGAGTGGTGGCTTTCAGCTTTGAAGGAGAATGTGCGAAATCCTTGTATACCGCAGTAAATGAATTCTTGCGGACCAGTTCAAGTCGTTTTGAAGCGCCGCTGAATGTTGAGATCGCTGTATAAAAATCAGCATCAGAGACACCAAGTCTGTTGCAGACCATCCGTGCACCGTTAACATTCATTAGGTTATGATCGCCAAACACCTGCAAAGAAGTTTCTGAATTTTTATCAAGTAAGGTTGAGATTCCATTTTCAATTTTATGAGTTGGAATAGAATAGGGAAACAAGTGAATGTCTTTTCTTGCGGATTCACTCACTTTCTTCACCTGCTCATCCAACTCACAATAGATCAGGCTGCCGTCTTTTTCAATGAGATCAACAAATATTTTAAATTGCTCCACATACATTTCAAACGTTGGAAATACGTTGATATGATCCCAGGCAATTCCGCTGAGAATAGCGATATTAGGCTTGTACAGATGAAACTTCGGCCTTCTGTCTATGGGAGAAGACAAATACTCATCCCCTTCTATCACCGCGATCTTTGCTTCTTTCGTAAGCCTCACCATGGTATCAAATCCGGCCAGTTGCGCCCCTACCATGTAATCACAATCGATCTTATTCTGATTCAGCACATGCAGGATCATGGCTGTGATGGAGGTTTTACCATGACTTCCTCCTACTACAACCCTGATTTTATCTTTTGTTTGTTCATAAATGTATTCAGGGTATGAATAAATTTTCAACCCTAATTCCTGTGCTTTTAAAAGTTCAGGATTATCGATGCGGGCATGCATTCCAAGGATAACGGCATCTAGACCGCTATGAATATTATTGACATCCCATCCTTCCTTTGCCGGAAGAAGATTGAGTTTTTTTAAACGGGAACGGGAAGGCTCAAGGATTTCATCGTCAGACCCTGTTACATGGAAACCTTTCTTGTGCATGGCAATAGCCATATTGTGCATGGCGCTTCCGCCGATCGCTATAAGATGTACATTCATATTGTTGGATGTTAGATATTCGATATTGGATGTTTGATGTTGGATATTCGATATTGGATGTTTGTATTAAAATTTGAAATCTGAAATTTGAAATCTGATTTTCTATTTCTTCAATCTCGGATCCAGTGCATCTCTCAATCCTTCTCCGAGAAGATTATAAATTGTAACTGTCAGAAAGATCGCAAGGCCCGGAAAAATAACCAGCCACCAGGCACTGAATTGTTCTCTTCCGGCACTCAGCAACGATCCCCAGGTGACAGTATCCGGAGGAACACCGATCCCAAGAAATGAAAGTGAAGATTCAATTAGGATCGCAGAAGCCACACCAAATGCGATCGCGACCAATGCCGGAGCCAGTGCATTTGGAAGCGCATGAATAAATATAATTCTGTATTCTTTGAAACCCATCGACTTTGCAGCCTGGATGTATTCCAGACTTGAGATCCGCAGAAACTCCGCCCTGGTAAGTCGCGCAATCCCCGACCAGGATGTTAGCCCAATGATTACCATGATATTTACGATTGATTTTTCCTTTGCAATTGCAGCCACGGAAATAATCAGGATCAAAAGCGGAATGGAAACAAGAATCTCGATCAACCTGGATATAATTGAATCCACAGGGATGAAAACCGAAGTACTCAGGAAAGATATTTTTCCAATTTGCTTTCCAATAAAATAAAATAGAGAGGCGATGAGAAAGAAAATAAAAAAACTAATCAATAATTGCGTGAGGATTGAAAAGCCTGAAGTAGCAAACCCATCCGCGATCTCATAGGATCTTACGGAAAATGCATAATAGTAGGCGAAGACCAATCCAAGGACGAAAGTCCAGAAAGAACCGCGGGTTGTTTTTAATTTTTTATCTCCGAAATACCCTGCCATGGCACCCAATACAATTCCCAGAAAGGAAGCGATCCCCATTGATAAAATCCCAATGGTTAAAGAGACCCTCGTTCCATTAATGAGGCCGGAAAGAACATCTTCTCCTGCCTTATTTGTACCCAGCCAGTGGCGGAATTTTGCGGGAATGTTGATTGTTTCACCCTCCTTCGATACAAAAACCTGATTCCCGCCTGGTGATACATAATCAGCATTGTCATAATCCGTTTTGTTAGGTGCGTAAGCTACAGGTGCAAACACTACCGCATCCAGTTCCATGTGCTTCCAGTCAGCAATATCAAATTGAATGATTTCTGTCTCTCCGGTTTCAGGATTCTTTACCTCTACAGAATTGGAAAATGAAAATGCCGGGAACATAACAACGCCTTTGTAATTGCAGTACAAAGGCTGATCTGTCGCAATGAATGGTGCGATCAGCGCAATAACAGCCAGGAACAGAAGAATGCGATAAGAATAATACGCCGGCTTGTTCTTTTTGAACTGCTGCCAGGCATACTTCTTAAAGCTGAAATCTCTTCCGCTTTTTACCGTTCTTTCTATTTGTGCTCCCTGCTCGTTCATTATTTATAAGAGATCCGCGGATCCACTACCGCATATAAAATATCAGAAATTAAAAAACCGACTAGCGTTAAAAAACTCGTAATGGTCATGATAGCAATGATCATTGGATAGTTATTATTCTGGATAGCACTAATCGCCTCCGAACCCATTCCCGGAATGGTAAATATGGATTCAAGAATTACTGAACCGCCAATTGCTGCAGGGAAAATATTTGCAAAAACAGTAATGATGGGCAACAAAGCATTTCTGAATCCATGCTTCCAGATCACCGTTTTTTCTGTCAGGCCTTTTGCTCTCGCCGTTCTTATATAATCCTGACCAACAATCTCTATCATGGAAACCCGCATCGTCCGCGACAAAAATGCAAATGAACTATAGGTATAACAGATCAATGGAAGAATACAATAAGGCAGTGATATCATGACCATTTCTCCAAAAGATGCACCTTCAGGATAACCGGAAGCTGGTTTAACCCCGGATGCTGGAAAAACATGGAATACATCAGTATTGGAAAATGTCATCATCAGCAAAGTCGCCAGCCAGAAGGAAGGCATGGAATACAACATAAACAAAATGATGGATGAGGTTTTGTCGAATCGCCCTCCACGATTCGCAGCTGCTTTTACACCCAATGGAATACTTACAAAATAGGCAAGCAAGACAGAAAGAAGCGCGAATAAAAGTGACCAGAAGATCCGTTCGGAGATCACTTCAGAAACAGGTTGCTTCGTTACATAAGAGATGCCGAAATCACCACGCCACAGTCCTTTCGAGAATATTCCTCCATCACCGAAAACCCAGCGGTGATACTGGTTTTCTCCATAGAAATCAAGTTTAGGAATGTAGTTTTTCCATTTGCTGGCATTCGTTTTAATCGCCTGAAAATTTGATTGTACATCCTGAAAAGATTGACGAAAGGTTGAAAGAAAAGGAAAGGTTGAAAGTAAAATTTCCACCTTTTTGAATTTTGCTTCCAGTATCTTTTCCTCGTAAGTTGATTTTAATGCGGATGATTCAAATTTGATCTGGTTCAAGGTCTCCAATACCTGATTTCTATCAAACCCTTTGGTGACATTGGTATCAGGGATAAAATTGATCTGGGACTCGTAAAAACCACAAAGGCTTTTGTAGTATTCCTGAATTTCTTTCCAGTTTCCATTAGAGGAAATCAGGCGATCCAAGGCCACACGCTCACCCTTATCATAAATTTTGTAAAGTGTATCGGGACGAGAAAGAGAAGTAAGCGAAAAATAAAAAACAGGAAGATCAAGTCCGAGTTTTTCTCTCCATTCTTTTTTTGCCTGCTGCAGATTAGCTGTCTGTGTTCCCATTGCTCCGCCACTTTGAGCGGCAGAAACCATTCTTTCTACAGGGTCACCGGGAGCGTTGAGACTGATCACGAAACCCAGTAAGGTGACTACGATCAGCGTAGGAAGGAAAATAAGTATGCGTTTGAGAATGTATTTAAGCATAGATCATTTGTTCAGGCCATGCATAAAATTCAGTCTTAATTGACGGCACTTGGTGTAGAAGCAGTTCCCGGATTAGATAATAAACGAAGGTTGCTCAACCAAACGCCGGGACGCTCAAAATACATTTGTTGATTTCCAAATCGTTTGTGAATCACATTTCTTCTTAATGCTGCAAACATAAAAATATAAGGTTGCTCATTATAAATGATCGCTTGAAGTTTCTTCACCATTTCATTTCTCTTCGCATCATCCAGCGTGTATTTAATAGAATCGATAAGGGCATCCGATTCAGATGTTCCGAATCCCGGGAAATTCGAGCCTTTTGAAGCCCATGATGCGGTATGCCAGATCTGAGTAAAATCTTCCGGAGCAAAATTTCCTGCCCAGGCAGCGATTGTCATATCAAAATCATGATTCTTTGCATTGTCGTAAAGCACTGCAAAATCAAGCGGAGTTATGTTTGCCTTCACTCCTGCTTTATACATTTGCTCAGAAACCATTTGTGCAATGTCTTTCCAGTCAACCAACGTTGTCATATAATTCAGGTTGAATTCCATTTTTACCTTTTCTCCGTCGATCATTTTATCACGAATATTATCGCCATCAGTATCCTTCCAA
Source organism: Bacteroidota bacterium (assembly GCA_030855265.1). Classification (GTDB taxonomy): domain Bacteria; phylum Bacteroidota; class Bacteroidia; order 2-12-FULL-35-15; family 2-12-FULL-35-15; genus 2-12-FULL-35-15. Next base: position 6,395 of record JALYRR010000076.1, read on the forward strand.
CCTGCAGCGTCAAGGATTTTTTTTGCGCCTTCAATATCAAATGCGATCAGTTTCAGGTCGTTGTTGTAAGCTCCTTTTTTCAATGGAGATACCGGCCCAACCATTCTGCGGTTCTTCCCTTTGTTAACCACTTTGTTAATATCATCAAGCGGAGCAAGCATTGCCATTGCTCTTCTTACTGATTTATCCGTAAACAACTTTTTATGCTTTACGCCATCCGGTTTCATGTTCATGGCAATGTAACCGTAATTGTAAGTGTCGGTAAACCGCGAATTGTAATTGGCATTAAAACCGGCATCATTTTGAAGATCCATCAAAGTCTTAGTGGATAAAAATGTAGAAGCATCCATCGCTTGTGATTTAAATTCAAGCATCGATGAATTCGCATCCTTGTTTATTTTAAAGATGATTTTATCTGGATAAGAAGTTTCATACAAATTCGTAGAACCTTTCGTCCAGTGATTTTCTTTTCTTACAAGTGTAATGCTTTGGCCCGGATCCCATTTCTCCATGCGGTATTGTCCCGCACCCACAATGAATTTAGGATCACGGCTGTATTTTGCATTGTTGAATTCTGTTCCCCAATCGTTCAGATCTTTTTTCTGATCAGCTTTAAAGGTTTTATCATTGAATTGAGCAAATGTATAATTCGACAGCACATTGTTTTTATCGAAGAATGTACGCTGCATAATCGGATAGTCGGTTAGAAAAGAAATATTCTGAATGTATTTTTCCTTCATTACAATTGTGAACTTTTTGTTATCGGAAGGATCAATTCGAATGTCTACAAGGTTATCCAAATAAGGCTTTGCATGCGGATTATTTGTTAAGGGACATTTATTCGCTTTAAACGTAAAGATGACATCCTCCATCGACAACACACTGCCATCATCAAATTTAATATCGGATCTTAAGTCGTAGGTATATTCTTTTCCGTTCTCTGAAACAACTGGCAAAGCTTTAACGGCAATGGGGCGTACCGTTAAATTCTGGTAATCAGTTCCGATGAGGTAAACCTGCGTATATCCGTTGATCTCATTGCGCTGTGCTGAAAGGCCATTGGTTGGATGCATATCATCGGGTTCACCGATATCATGGTAAACCAGCACATTTTCTTTTGACCAGGAAGGATCTATTTTAGATGCATCTGCTATTTCAATAAAACTGGACTCATCTGCGGATATCTTTTCCCCATCGGTATTTTTGGTTTTACCGGCAGTACCATCATTGCCTCCACAGGAAGCAAAAAACAATACACAGGAAAAAATAATCAGGAAACGGCTTATAGAAAAAAATTGGCTGGACATAAGGATGCTTTTAACGTTATTTTTTATGCTAAGACAAATATAACACTCCGACCTGATAAATTGAAAAAATTAGACAAATGGAAGGAAACAAGGGATAAAGGGATTGAACAAGCCTAAACAACCACCTCTCTTATTGAAAGGGCTTAAATACCTTACTTTATTTGTTTGATTAGGGTGTTTAACCGGATAACCATTTGGACCGGAACAGTCAGAATATCTCGACTGATTTGAAAATATATGTTTTACAATCGGAAATCTTTTTTTACATTTGCAGTCCTTAAAAATCAAGGAAGGAGAGATGGCTGAGTGGCCGAAAGCACCAGTTTGCTAAACTGACGTACGGGCAACTGTACCGAGGGTTCGAATCCCTCTCTCTCCGCAGATGAATGAAACAAGGTCCCACTTTTTAGTGGGACTTTTTGTTTTCAGGCAAGGCTTGAAAGCATTTTCGCTTTCAAAGACTTGTATGAAACAAAAAATAACGAAGCGCAGCGGAGTGTTTGTTTCATTTTGACAATGGGTGACCAGGGATCATGAAATAATCCCTCTCTCTCCACCAAGGCCGTTAAATCAAGTTTCGTTAGGTTTAGTCCGGTCAAATTAAAGCTCGTCATGAAAGACGGACTTTTCTTTCCATACAGACAATTCAGGGAAATCAGATTGATTCCACTTGATTTAGAGCTTAACTTTATGGTGATTTCTATATCTGGGATTGCTTTTGCAACTTTTAAATTGGAGTTGTTGGAGATTATATTTTAACTGAAAAGTAAAGAAGGTTTTATTAAGTCTTTAAAATGAAACTCCATGTATTAAGTAAGTAGCTCAACGAGATGATCCGCAACATTTTCCATTTCTTGTAAACCCAGACGGGCTTGTTCAACTTTCCCATCTTTATAAAGAGTTACAAGGCGGCGAGCGGATGAATGTATTTCAGCATGCACTTTTTCAAGTTCTACCATTTCTGTCAGATGTCCATAAGCTCGAAGCGCGTGATTATAAATCCATTTTCCTACATTACATTCATAATGAGATAGGACGGGCGTCTCATCTAATTCAATCCCATATAGAATTGAACGTAACCGTGATTTAAACAATATATGCTTGGCGCGCGCCTGCTCAAAATCTAGTTTTACGGAATCTTTATTTGCCATTGTATTATATTTAGTGAGTCTCGAAAGGAAAACAGAATGTAAAAGACGGCACCGTTAATAGTTTATTAATAATTTCACTTGTTCCTATATGAATTTAGACAATTTTTTTTCCGAAAGTCTTTATTTAAACGTTCATGAACATTTTTTTAATATGATTTTAATTATACTTTTTCATCACTCATACCAGACTCTTTTAATGGATTCCAAAGTTAAGTTTTTTCGTCTGTTAAATTCTCGTTTTCTCTTTACAGAATGGCGAAATCCGTATTTTATTCTGGCATAATTATTTGTGTGGGAATTTTTTTTCCCGAATTCTGAAAGCACTAACATTTCATTTAAATTGGACTCTTTATTTTAAAATTTTCAACTAACCTCTCGATTTCTATCTTTCGGAAAATTAATTCTTGTATTTTTAAACATGCAAGTATTTAAATTCTTCAAATATGTCATCCTGGTTAACCTTCTGGCATTTTTTTTCATACTAACGTCTTTTAAACCTTTTGCTGATGATGCTGGGAAGTTTAAAGGCATGTGGAAACTGGATAAGTATGAATCGCTGATTTCAGGAAATTGGCTTACTGATTCTGCTAAACTAGGTTACAGCGGGTTCATTCTTTACGATGGTGAAAACAAGATGAGCGTCCATCTGATGCCAGCAGGTTATTCTCAATTTCATCCTTCGCATTCAGATAGTCTTTCAGCTGATGATTGGAAAGAAGTGGCTGATCACTACCATTCAAGTTTTGTATACTTTGCTGATTATAAGGTTCAGGGCAGAATTGTGGAACATACAATTCAGTCCTGCACTGAAGCTGTGAATATTGGAAAAACACTAAAACGGGAATATGAATTCAAAGGTGATACACTCCTGTTAATACCGGTTAATTCAGAAGGTAAAAAGAGCAGGCTCCGCTGGATCAAACTTCCCTGAAACTGAAATCTTTAGGTCTTTTTTTAATTATTTTGCTTGCAGAATAAAAAATTATAGTACATTTGCATCCGCTTGAAAGTTCTTTATAAGCAACAGTTCGGGGCGTAGCGTAGTCCGGTCATCGCGCCTGGTTTGGGACCAGGAGGTCGCAAGTTCGAATCTTGCCGCCCCGACATTCAATTAGCTAATTAGTTAATTCGTAATTTGAGAATCTGATTTTCAAATTTTCAAATTGGTTAATTAGCTTTTTTTTTGATTATGAGTTCTTTCTTTTATACTGATTCCGTAGCTCAGCTGGATAGAGCAACTGCCTTCTAAGCAGTAGGTCATGCGTTCGAATCGCATCGGGATCACATAACAAATACAAGCCTTTCAGGGAACTGAGGGGCTTTTTTGTTTTCATTTACCGCAATCGAGTTTTTAAGAATTTGTTGATAGAATTAGTAGCAGCATTACGAAAATTTTGTTGTCTGTGATGAGGGGATTGGGTGATGGAGTATGGAGTGATGGAGTAATGGAGTAATGGAGTAATGGAGTAATGGAGTAATGGAGTATGGAGTAATTGGTTATTTAGATAATGCGAAAATTTGCAAATGAGAAAATGAGAGAGTTGATATTAGATAATAATAAGCAGGTAGTGGATTTGTTTTTTTACCTTTTTAATTGGCACATTTAAACATTAGCAAATTTGCACATTTCTAAAAACTCTTCTTCAGCGCCACCATCTTAATCGCAGTTACTGCCGCTTCATCCCCTTTGTTGCCATGCTTACCTCCTGCTCGGTCTTCTGCCTGCTGCATATCATTTGGGGTTAATACGCCAAAAATAACCGGCTTGTTGTATTTTAGACTAACAGTTGTCACTCCATTCGCGACTGCATCACAGATAAAATCAAAATGTCTTGTCTCCCCCTGAATCACGCATCCAATCACAATTACAGCATCAATGTTTTTGTCTTCGCACATAAATTGCGACCCAAGCGTTAATTCGAATGTTCCCGGCACTGCAGTAATAATTATGTCGTCTTTCTTTACTCCGTTTTTTAAAAGGGTCTTTACTGCTCCGTCAAACAAAGCGCCTGTAATGGCTGCATTCCACTCTGCAACCACGATCCCAATGCGCATCCCGGCGCCATCAGGTACTTCTGCGCCTTCTACTTCCGAAAGATTTTTATTCGCTGATGACATTCAATTTGCTTTACCGTTTAAGGTCTATGCTAAAACGAGGTTCGTTTATAATTACAAAATTCAGGTTAAACAAAAAGGTGATCGTTTAAATCACCTTTCCATTTATAAAAAATATCAACTAATTACAGGTTACCCAATGTCTTAGCACGTGCAATGTATTTTTCCATTTCACGACCTTCCAATGTTTCTGCATATTCGTTTTTGATCCTGTCATACAACTTCACAGCATCTGCATAATTCCCTCTTTCTTCATTGGCCAGGGCCGCTTTCTTCAAAAAGATCGGTGTTGTGAACTTGTTTCCGTTCTGCTCGGCTGCTTTCAGGTAATAAGTGATCGCCTCATCGGTTTTCCCTAATTCCATATTCGCATCTCCAATTGCTCCTGTTGCTACCGGACCTACAACCTGATCTTTACCATCAAACTCTTGTAAATGCTCAATTGCCGCATCGAACTGGCCTTTTTTCAAATAACATATTCCCAGATAATACTCTGCAAGGTTTCCGGAAGGAGTAACACTATAATCTTCAACGATCTGGCTGAAACCTAAAGTAGTTCCATCTCCGTTCATTGCTTTATCCAAAGAGTCTTTACCAAAGTAATCCTCAGCTTTAAACATTTCTTTTCTTGCTTCCGCCTCTTCACCGGCTACATACCAGTACTTATATGCGAAATACCCGCCAACCAAGGCCAGCACCGCAACTGCGATGATCATTAAGCTCTTTTTATTCTGCTCGATATATAACTCTGTCTTGCTAAATGCCTGTTCAACATCTACAATCGGTTCATCATTGATTTCCTTTGCCATTTTGTTCTATTGATTTTATTGGATTGCAAAAATAAGTTTTTTTTGCAATATCTGTAATTTAAATACAAATTATGATTTTATTGTCTTTTTTGGGTACTTTTACAAACAGGCCCAAAAGAAGGTTTTTCTCTCTAAAAATGGCTGTTTTTAGGCTCTTATCCCCATGCATCTTAAAAAATTATCACTCCTTAATTTTAAAAATTACGCAGAAGCAGAGCTTAGCCTCAGCAGCCACGTAAATTGCTTTACCGGAAATAACGGAGAGGGGAAAACAAATATTCTGGATGCCATTCATTACCTCTCTTTTTGCAAAAGTTTTTTTAATCCGATCGATAGTCAAAACATCTTACATGAGGCTCCTTTCTTTCTCATTCAGGGGCTATATGAATCCAATGGAAAAGAAGAAGAGATTTATTGCGGACTAAAGCGAAACCAGAAAAAACAGTTCAAGAGAAACAAAAAGGAATATTCCCGTCTCGCCGACCATATTGGTCTTTATCCTTTGGTAATGATCTCTCCGGCGGATTCTGAACTCATCACCGAAGGAAGCGAAAGCCGTAGGAAATTTATTGACAGTGTGATCGCTCAGTTTGACCGTGAATACCTGGAGAACCTCATCCATTACAATAAAATTCTTACTCAGCGGAATGCTCTCCTGAAACAGATCGGAAACAGCGGAAAGTTTGATCAGGATTCTCTTGAAATCTGGGATATGCAATTGATCCAGTATGGTGAAAAGGTCCATTCTACCCGGCGGGATTTTGTTCAGAAATTTATTCCCGGCTTTCAGAAATATTATGAATTTATTTCCGGTGGTCGAGAACAGGTTGGACTGCAATATAACTCACAACTTAACAATACAACCTTTTCTGATGGACTTGCGAAAGCACTCAACCGCGACAGAGCCCTCGAGTATACCACTGTCGGGATTCATAAAGACGATCTGGAATTTACCATCAACGGACATTCTCTGAAGAAATATGCATCTCAAGGTCAGCAGAAATCTTTTCTGATCGCCCTTAAACTGGCTCAGTTTGATTTTATAAGGAACATAAAAAAGGTGACTCCAATTCTTTTGCTGGATGATATTTATGATAAACTTGATGATCAGCGGGTGAAACAATTAATGGAACTGGTGAGCAGCGATAATTTCGGTCAGCTTTTTATTACAGATACGCATCCGACAAGACTAGCGGAACTTTTCAGCGCAGGGAATGCCGACTTTAAATCGTTCAGGATCACAAACGGAAATATGGAGATTGGTCCGGGATCGATGTTTTAGTGGAGTGTTTATGTGAAGGGGTGATTGGTGAGTGATGATTGGTGAGTGATGATGTGATGAAGTGATGAAGTGATGATGTGATGAAGTGATGAAGTGATGATGTGATGATGTGATGAAGTGATGATGTGATGAAGTGAATAAGAAATATTTAAAGGAATTTAAAAAATTGAATAAATAGGCAATTAGATGAAGATTAAAGGAATAAGAAATAAGAAAAAGCAACCCGGCCAAAGACTTCATATTTCTAGACTACGACTAACGACTATAGACTAGGGACTAAAGACTTGATACTAAATACCTGATACTAAATACTGGCAAATTGATGAGCAGAAATAACGAACATACACTCAAGGAAGTGATCGAGCAGATGATGAAGGCTTACAAGCTGGATGACAAACTCGCCGAAAGAAAACTGATTGGTTCATGGGAGTCTGTAATGGGCGCTATGATTGCCAATCATACAAAAGATCTTTACATCAAACACAAACAACTTTTTGTTACACTTGATTCTTCCGCCTTACGAAATGAACTTTCTCTTGCGAAAAGCAAAATCGTGAAAATGCTCAATGAAGCTGCTGGAGGTGAAGTGATCACTGATGTTATTTTAAGATAGAAGAAGTTAGATGTTTGAAATGGGATATTGGATGTTGGATGTTAGATGTTAGATTATTAAATTCAAATTAGAAATACCTTTTACAATGAAAATAACTATCACCCTTTTATTTGCACTAATTTCTTCATGCTTGTTCGCACAAAGCGATTCGATCATGTTTAAGAATATTTTTAACGAGGCATTAACGAACGGAAAAAGCTATTCCAATCTCAATTATCTCTGCAAAAAAATCGGCCCACGTCTCGCCGGATCACCGGGTGCACAACAGGCTGTTGAATGGGCTTTCAAAGCAATGAAGGAAGCTGGGGCTGACACCGTTTACCTGCAGGAATGTATGGTTCCTCACTGGGTTCGTGGAGAAAAAGAACTCGCTAAAGTATTAAGCTCAAATGGAAAAGGGATCAAAGAAGTTCCTGTATGTGCTTTGGGTGGATCTGTCGCTACACCGCCAGAAGGCCTGAATGCACAAGTGATCGAAGTAAAAACATTCGAGGAGCTTTCTGCTCTTGGCAAAGATAAGGTTTCAGGCAAAATCGTTTTCTTTAATCGGCCGATGGATGCCACTCACATAGAAACCTTTCATGCCTATGGTGGAGCCGTAATGCAACGCTGGGCCGGAGCTTCCGAAGCTGCAAAACTCGGCGCCGTTGCTGTTGTGGTGAGGTCAATAACCCTCGCTCAGGACGACAATCCACATACGGGTTCAATGGGCTACAAGGACAGCATCACAAAAATCCCTGCCTGCGCCATCAGTACAAATGCTGCAAACTGGTTAAGCACCTATCTTAAAACTGATAAAGACCTGAAGTTTTATTTAAAGATGAATTGCCAAACGCTACCGGAAGAAAAATCCTATAACGTGATCGGCGAAGTTTTCGGAACAGAAAAAAAGGATGAATATGTACTTGTTGGCGGACACCTGGATGCATGGGACAATGGCGAAGGTGCGCATGATGATGGGGCAGGAATTGTGCAAAGCATAGAAGTAATCCGCATCTATAAAGCACTCGGCATAAAACCAAAAAGAACCATTCGTGCTGTCGCATTTATGAATGAGGAAAACGGATTAAGAGGTGGAAAAAAATACGCCGAAATGGCTAAACTAAAAAACGAAAAACACATTGCCGCAATTGAATCTGATGCAGGTGGTTTTTCACCACGCGGATTCAGCAGTGAAATGGAACCGAAACAACGTGTTCAGGTAAAAAGCTGGTCGAAGTTATTCCTCCCTTACGGTGTGTATGATTTTGATAACGAAGGTGGCGGTGCCGACATTGGCCCATTACACAAGGAATTCGGAACACCCATC
>JALYRR010000077.1 GCA_030855265.1 Bacteroidota bacterium
CTCAAGAAGGTCAATTACTTTAATTCCTGTAAATAATACTTCAGTTGAAGTAGAAAGATCTTCATATTTAGGTGGCATGCGGTGAATAGAAGCTCCGCCTTTATTAGAAACCTGGCCGATTCCATCGATCGCTTCCCCAACAACGTTGAAAAGACGCCCTTTTACCTGATCCCCAACGGGCATAGTGATAGGAGCTCCTGTTACATTAACAGCCATTCCACGGTAAAGACCGTCGGAAGAATCCATTGCGATGGTACGAACAGTGTCCTCACCAATGTGCTTTTGTGTTTCGAGAATGATTTTCTGGCCGTTTGGCTTAATAACTTCTAAAGCGTCAAGAATTTTTGGTAAAACTCCTCCTTCAAAAGTTACGTCAATTACTGGCCCGATTACCTGTGCGATTTTACCGGTTGTTTGTGACATTTTTATAGGATATAAGTAAATGTATTTTTTAAAATCGAGTGCGAAAGTACTAACTTTTTATTAGCTAAAAAAACGTTTCTTAATATTTTTATAATTAATTTCGGCCTGTGATGACGGGCAAACTATTGATGGTTGAGATTGTATATTTCAGCCCTGATTTTAAGGTGATTATCGAAACATGTGGAAAAGAAATCTTCCAGCCTGAACTATAAAAAAGCATGAAGATTTATACGCGGATCGAAGATTTTAAGAATGTTAAAAATCCTGTAGTGACCACAGGCACTTTTGATGGTGTTCATCTCGGTCACCAAAAGATCATTTCACGTCTGAAAACCGCTGCGGAAGAAACCGATGGGGAAACGGTCCTGCTTACCTTTTTCCCTCATCCCCGGATGGTGCTTTTTCCCGACGACAATGAACTCCGCCTGATCACCACACAGGATGAAAAAGCTGCTCTCCTTGATCATTTTGGCGTCGATCACCTGATCATTTACCCCTTCACCAAAGAGTTTTCCCGACTTACTTCCATTGAATTTGTCAGGAACATTCTGGTCAACAGCATTAAAACAAACCGACTCGTAATAGGCTATAATCATCATTTTGGCCGGAACAGGGAAGGATCATTCGAACATCTGAAAGAATACGGACCTATTTATGGTTTCGAAGTTGAAGAAATTCCTGCACGGGATATTGATCATATCGAGATCAGCTCGACAAAAATCCGGATAGCCCTTCAATCAGGCGATATTACTACCGCGAATGCCTATCTCGGACATGAGTTCAGTCTTACCGGGAAAGTTGTTCATGGAAATAAACTCGGAAGAACAATCGGGTATCCGACTGCCAATCTTCATATAGAAGATAAATTCAAACAAGTGCCTGCGGATGGCGTGTATGCAGTGAAAGTAAGGGTAAACAATGAATTATTCGGTGGAATGCTGAACATTGGTGATAATCCTACCGTAAAAGACAAAGGAAGAAGCATTGAAGTAAATATTTTTGATTTTAATCAGGATATTTACGGTGCTGACGCAACTATTTATTTTATTGAGCGTCTACGTGATGAAGTGAAATTTGACGGAATGGAATCGCTCACACAGCAATTGGCAAAAGACAAAGAAAATTCACTTCGGATTTTATTGAAAAAATGAAGAGTCTAAAACGATCATCTACTTATATATTTTCCAGGAACATCTTGCTTCGCAGCATGATGCTAATTATTATGGGCTTTTGCTCTTCCGCCGTTTCTGCTCAATCGCGGTTGCTTGACTCTCTTACTCTCGATACACTCCGTTCATTTACTTCTCTTGAAGAAGCTCTGAAGAATCCGGATAAAGTTATTAAGCTTGAACTCAGAAGAAAAAAATATAAAACATTTCCAAAAGAAATTTTCAAGTTCCGCAATCTTCAATACCTGGATCTGAGTAAAAACAGCATTGCTGAAATCCCCCCGGAGATCGAACAATTGAAAGACCTTCAATATTTTTCCATCTCGAAAAACGGATTGGAAGAATTCCCTGCTCAAATGGGTGAGTTGTCCAACCTTTATTACCTCAACGCAAATCAGAATAATCTTACTGGAATTCCCGTCTCATTCGGCAAACTTTCCAAACTCAAAAATCTTGATCTTTGGAGCAATAATATTGAGCGCTTTCCTGAAGAATTAAAATACATGAAAAGTTTAATGGTCATGGATCTTCGTGTGATATTAATTCCAGACGCTGAACAAGACAGGATCCAGGCAATGCTTCCACATACAAAAGTTTACTTCTCTCCCTATTGCAAATGTCAGCAGTAATGAAATTTCATCTGGAGTTTTCTATTCCTCCTTTTTCTGAAAAATTAAATCCCAACCATTCGCTTTTATTTATGGGCTCCTGCTTCTCAGAAAATATCGGAGAGCAAATGCGTAAATATAAATTTCCGGTAATCGTAAATCCGCATGGAATTTTATTTAACCCTGCGAGTATTACTCTTGCTTTAAACAGATACATCAGAAAGGGAGAAATGAATGTCTCTGAACTTTTTGAATCGCATGGCTTATGGCATTCTTCTGAACATCATTCACGTTTTTCAAACTCTGATAAAGAACTCTGCTTGGCTGGGATAAATCAGCAAATCACCCAGGCACATCATCATCTCCAAAAGGCGGAATGGTTATTCATTACATTGGGTTCTGCATTTCATTATCGCGAAAAGTCATCCGGAAAAGTGGTTGGGAATTGTCATAAGCTGCCGCAAAATTTATTCGTTAAGGAATTGCCTGAGCTTTCTGAAATGTTGTTAGGACAACAATCCATGATCAACGATTTACGTAAGTTGAATCCCGGAATTAAAATCGTTTTTACAGTTAGTCCTGTCAGATATGTCAGAGATGGTTTGGTGGAAAACAACCGAAGCAAAGCACGACTGATCGAATTGGTTCATACGCTTGCTGAAACTAATAAAAATGTTTTTTACTTCCCCGCATATGATCTGGTAATGGATGATCTGCGGGATTACAGGTTTTTTAAGGAAGACCTTGTTCATCCAAATGAACAGGCAATCGAATATGTTTTTCAGAAATTGATGGATTGTTCTTTCAGCGAAAAAAGCAGGCAGATGATTGTTGCGTTGGATGAAATTATTCAGGCAATAGGACACCGGCCGGCGAATAGCGAAACGAATGCACACCAGAAATTCCGCTCCGTGAATTTACAAAAATGCCTTGATCTTCAAACTGAATTTCCTTCACTGATTCTTCAGCAGGAGATTGCTTTTTTTAGCTGATCTTTTAGTGTGCGCTGCCGGATTTTAATTTATAAATGCAATATAACGCAACAGTATCAGCACAGTTTATTTCACCGCTTATAATTTTCAATTCAATTTCTCCCGCAGTTAATTTCACGATCTCAATTTCTTCCGAATCATCCAGATCCTGAGGCTCAGTGATCCTTACATTGGTTGCGAGGTATCCGAAAAGTTTTGCAAAATTCTTGGATGGTAACTGCCTGAGTTCTCCAAGCAAAATCAACGAATCAGATATGATTCCCGTTTCCTGCAACAACTCTGCTTCAGCTGCCGAAACAGGAGTCTGGCCTTTCTCGATCACACCTGCAGGAAACTCAAGAGTCACTTCTCTGATTCCGTGTTTGTATTGTTTGACAAATACAAATTCGTTCTCAGCTGTTATAGGAATGATCATCGCAACATCACCGAGACGGGATACGAAATAATCATCCATCACGTGTCCGTTTGCGAGCTTTACTTTATGACGGAACAAGGGAAACCATTCACTCGGTGAGATGTCTTCTTCTTCTAAAATTTCCCATTTTTTAATTTCTGTCATGATTAAAATTTTAACGAGATCCCGCCCATGAAATTTATTCCCGCCTGGGCATAATAGAAGTTTTCTGTGATTCTTTCTCCTCCTGAAATGTATCCGTAAGTATAACCGTTGGATTCGTATTGCTCACTGAAAATGTTGTTCACAGAGGCGATTAGACTGATCTGTCGGATATATTTTGTTTTGAATGAATAATTGATTCGCACATCATGAATAAGATAGGCGTCGAGTTTTCTGGAAGCATTGGAGGTGTTATCCAGGTATTGTTCTCCTACATATTTACTGATAAAACTGATCTTGATATTTTTGAATGGTTCAAAAGCAAAGGTGCTACCGGCGATAAGATTAGGAGAAAATGCAATATCAGTTTCTTTATAGCTGATGATACGCTGAGCAGTGCTATCATAATTATCTGTGAACTCTTCATAATTATTTATTTTGTTTTTACTCAGAGTTACATTTCCATTCCAGCTGAGTTTTTTCAAGATCCTGATTCCAATTTCCGCTTCAATTCCACGGCGGTAACTATCCTTTACATTGGTTCGGTTGTAAGCCCCCACATCATTGATTTCGCCTGTCAGAACCAATTGATCCTTGTATTGCATGTAATAGGCATTCAGCGACCACATGGCAATTCTCGTATAGTGTTTGTAGCCAACTTCAAGATCATTGAGTTTTTCCGGTCTTGGTCGACTGCTTGGCGTCGATTGAATATAATCCGATCGCCCTGGCTCCTTGCTTCCGATGCTGTAGGATGCATATAATTTAATTTGGTCGTTGAGGTCAACAGTAACACCCAGTTTCGGATTGATAAATCCGAGTGCAACAGTTTGTTGTTTGCCCCTCAGGCTATCATCAAACCCATAGAAGGAATAACGGATGGTTCTGTATTGAAGGTCTGCAAAAACGTTTATCACTTTCGCGATAACATAATTTCCTTTTATGAAAATATTGAAATCGTTTTTCTGTGCAGTGTCTTTGTAATACGTTTCATTCAACCTGCTGTTGCTTGCGAACTGTGCCCAGATGATCTCACCATAATGCAAACCGTCATACTGATTGTATGCTCCGCCAATGAGAGCTGAGAAATTCTTATGAGTATCATAGTTCAGTGAAAAGGTAGTTCCATAAAAATGATTGTCGAGCCAGCGCCTTCTCACGAGGTTCGTTTTTGTGATGGTGGCAGATCCGACAGTAACATTATTTAACCCATAACTGCTCAACAATTCTCCTTTTTTATATTCTTCATAATATCCCTTTCCGCGTGTATAATGCAGGGCGACATTTGCTGTGAGATTTTTGTTGAGTGTGCGTGAGTAATGCAGCTGATAATAATCCTGTTTGTAATGATCCACTTGGTTCTGATACGTATAGGAATTATAAGTGCGGTTCCCGGAAAGGATAAGATTTGCGGCATCTTCCGTGTCCAGTCCGTTTCTTGCGATGTAATTATTCATTCCATCCGTATCTCCTTTTAATCTTGATTCAGGTATGCCATACCAGGATTGATAAGTTGTTTCAAGTCCGGAAAAAGTGATGAATTTCAGGATTGTTTTTTTGCCATAATATGCTCCGGAAACATAATACGATTTAAGATCTGATGAAGCGCGATCAATAAAACCATCGGAAACAATTTTTGATAAGCGAATGTCGAAGGCAAACTTTTCGTTGATCAATCCACTGCCGACATTGACAGTATTTTTCCATGTATTGAATGAACCATACGAAGTGGAATATTCACCATAAGCTTTAGGCAGAAGTTTGTTGGTAAGAATGTTTAGACTCCCTCCAAATGCCCCTGCACCATTGGTGGATGTACCGAGTCCGCGCTGAATTTGAATGTTGTCGATGCTCGATGCGATGTCAGGAAGATCAACCCAATAAGCTCCTTGAGATTCGGAATCATTTACTGGAATTCCATTGATGGTTACATTGATGCGTGTGGCGTCAACACCTCTCATTCTGATTCCGGTATAACCAACTCCGGCACCTGCATCTGACGTTGTAACTACCGATGTCTGCTGGTTGAGAAGGTAGGGAAGATCCTGTCCAAGATTTTGCTCGGCAATTTCTTCCTTGTTCAATGTGCCGTATGCCATTGCGGAATTTTCATCTGCACGTGTTGCGGTAACGACTACTTCATCCATCAGCAGAGTGTTTTCTTTGAGGGAGACGTTCATTGAATGATCTTGCGTGAGTATGATAGTATCTTTTCTCGTTTGATAACCAATAAAAGAAAACTGCAAAATATAACTTCCCGGTTTTAATTTGCTGATCTCAAAAGTTCCGGATGAATCACTTTGAGTGGTGAGGAATGTGTTCACAGCCTGGATGCGGACTCCGGCTACAGGCAATCCGGTTTGATGATCTTTGATTTCTCCCGAAATGCGAAATTGAGAAAAGGATAGTAATGGCAATGCGAATAGCGCAAAGGCTGAAATAAAATGTTTTTTGAACATGGTTTTTTTTAATTTTCGGTTAAACATATAGCAGCAAAGGGTTGGCAGCTACTTTATTTTAACTCATTTCCTACGCAGGCATTACCCTGATCAGGTGCATGGACAAGTACGTTTGGCGCATTTTGTCCAATGGGTATGATCTCAGCCATTTTGAGAATTAAAAGATTGAAGCAGATTGGAAGACGGAGAAGGATTACTCTTTCCTTTTTTCTTCTAACTTTTTCCTTTTAACTTTTAACTTCCCAAAGAGGCACCCCTTAAAGATGTTGCAAAACTATAATTTTATTTGATTGAAGCGGAATTTTCTTTCAGGAATTCTTCAACCGCTGAAACGGCATTGTTTAAACGATCTTTCCCAAGCCCTTTTATAATCTTGTAATTTGCATGGATCATTTGAAGTTCTTTTTCATACCAGTTGAATAAAAATTCCCGCCGGTGCGGATTCTCTCTCAAAGGATCTTCAATCCATGGAATATCAGGAAAGGTGAGTAGATAAAGATCAAATTTTTGTACGGAAATATTGTTTTCTATCCATTCCGGACATTCTTTAAAAACATCTTCACACCATACTTTTGTGATAATAAGTTCAGTGTCTGAAAAAAGAAAACGGTTTGCTTCATTTCGCATTTCCAATTCTCTTGCAGTTTGTCCTTTGGCTATTTCAAGAACATCCTTCAGCGTGTAATCGCTTCCGTTTTTATCCAAAAATTCACGGGCATATTCTTTCACCCATTTAGTTTGGTAATAATCTGCAAGCTCCTCCGCAAGGGTTGATTTAGAAGTGCACTCCGGCCCGATAAGGGCAACGCGTATCAATGACTGAAATTTTTTCTCCATTTAAAATAACCTGCCGCAGCAACAAGTGTGTAAATTATATAAAGCAAAGCAATTAGGTAGAATCCTCGTGAGGCATAAAGTGAAATAGAAAGTGCATCGATCACTATCCAGAACAGCCAGTTTTCAAGGATTTTTTTTGTCGTCATCCATGTAGCAAGCAGACTGAAGACAGTAATAAACGCATCAAGATAGGGGAGAGCCTGAGTTGAATATTTTGAAGCAATCAATCCCGTTGGGATCCAGAGCAATATGCCGATAAGTAAAATGACGAGTGTCTTTTTTATAGGCCATGATATGATTTGATTCTCTGTATGTTTTACTGAACCATACAGCCATTGATACCAGCCATAAAAACCAATCAATACATAAAAAACACTAAGTCCGCTTTCAAGAAATAGTTTTCCTTTAAAGCATAAATACACAGAGAGTGCAGAGGAGAGAATTCCGAAGATCCAGCACCATGCTTTTTCAAATGCCGCTAGAATAACATAGGCAAGTGCGAAAATGAAAATAATCCATTCGGTGATACTGGTGGATTTGATAGCAGTAAGAAGTAAATCAGCAAAACTGTCCATGCTTTATTCGATGGAGATTTTCCGGTCCAGAAATTCCTGAACGATCAAATTGAATTCTTTGAGTGGATCTTTTTTCTGCCAGATCGAACTATAAAAAGCAAGGCCGTCAAAACCGATCAGTTCTGCTTTCTCAACTGCAGAAATATCAACACCGCCACGTGCAATTACTTTGAAGGCAGATTTTGTCAATGCGGAACGAAGACTGTGTTCTGTAAATCCTCCCTGAAACTTGCTGCTCAGGCTATCAAAAATAGGACTCAGAAAAACATAATCATATTGATATTTATTATCAGTTTCGAAAAGTTGGCCGATGTTGCTGTAAGATGTAGTGAGAATAAGACCAGGGTTTTTAAAGCGAATCAGTTTTATTTTAAGCCATGTGCTGAACTTTCTTTTTTTATGCGACTTGGTTAAATGAATGCCTTTAAGTTTAAATTTCCTTGCAAGGTTATGATGTGTATGAATCACGATCCTGTTATGAAAATGTGCAGGAATGGAGGCTATAAATTCTTTTGTTTTGGAAGTGGAAAGATTATGTTTTCTCAGATGAAACGTTTCAAGCCCCGCCTCGAATAGACTGGTCACAATAAGGGCTTCATTCTCCATAATACCGGAACTGGAAATGACGATCAGTTTCATCTTTTTTTTTATAATTGATGAATAGAATCTGATATTTTTTTGATCAGGCCCGGATCTTTTTCAATCGCATTACCTACCACAATAATATCAGCACCGGCTTTGCAGGATGCAACAGCTTGCTCAACTGTTTTTATTCCACCTCCAACCATCACCGGTATATGTACGTTATTTTTAACAGTACGGATCATAGTTTCACTAACCGGATTTAAAGCGCCGCTGCCGGCATCCATATAGATCATTTTTAAACCCAGCATTTCTCCGGCCATGGCAGTGCACATGGCGATATCATCCTTGTCGGACGGAATCGGATTTGTATTGCTCATATACAACGCGGAAGTTTGTCTGCCGCTTTCAATCAACATATACCCTGTTGAAATAACTTCCAATTGACTCGATTTAATCATCGGAGCAGCAATTACATGGTTGCCAATAAGGAGATCAGGATTGCGTCCTGAAATTAATGATAACAGCAAGATGGCATCGGCCGAAGAACTTATCTGATGTCCATTTCCGGGGAATATAACGATAGGGATTTGAGTGTTTTTTTTAAGAAATTGAATGCATTCTTCAAAATTTCCATTTGTTAACAGACTGCCACCAACAAGCAGAAGATCTACTCCAGCTTTTTCCGCGGATCGGATCATGGATTCGGAACTTATCTTGTCCGGATCAATGAGCACAGCAAATTGTTTTTTGCCTTTTGAACTCTGTTCTGTGATGCTTTTGTATATGGCGCTTTTCATGAAGCCTGCAAAAAAGTTACACGCAATAATAACCAAATCATTCGAGTCAAGGTTGTTTTATTTGACTGATTGGGATTATATGGTAAAAATCTTTTCATTTTTTCATTTTATTTTAGATATTTACAAAAAATTAAAGCTATAAGGTATGAAGTCATTATCACTCAGCAGCAAATTAACTCTGGTTGTTTTGGTTGGTTTGTTTTGCCAGTTTACTGTTAATGCACAGGAAACCCTTTATCCGTTTGCTGAAAAAGGGAAGTATGGTTTTATAAATAAGTCTGGAAAAGTAATTGTTCCGGCGCAATATGAATATGCTGAACGTTTCTATGAAGGAATGGCTGTAGTAAAGCAGGCTGGTAAAAGAGGATTTGTGGATGGAACCGGAAAACTTGTGATCGCTCCTCAATTCGATCAGAAAACAGACGGCTATTTTTCCGATGGACTTGCCTGCGTGAAACAAGGGCCAAAATATACTTACATCGATAAGACTGGTAAAGTAGTCCTCACACCAAAATGTGAACATGCATACAAATTTTCTGAAGGTATGGCTCGTCTGCAGGTAGGGTTGAAATTCGCATACATTGATAAATCCGGAAATATGGTTATCAAGCCGGAATATGATGGCGGATGGGATTTTAAGGAAGGACTAGCACGCGTTAAAAAAGGTGGCAAATGGGGTTTCGTTGATAAAACTGGTAAAGTAGTGGTAGATTTTAAATACGACGAATCCTTTGAATTTTCAGAAGGCCTTGCAAATTTCCGTACAGGTGACGAGAAGACAGGCAAATGGGGGTTTATTGATAAAACAGGAAAAGTTGTTATTGATGCGCAGTTTGATCGTGCTTATACTTTTTCCGATGGTCTTGCCTGCATCCGTGTAGGAGATTTTAAAACCGGAAAATTCGGATACATCGATAAAACAGGTAAAGTGATTATAAATCCTGTTTATTCAGGAGCTTACTTCTTCAATGATGGCCTTGCCTGTGTCAGCACTTCGCCATTAGTAAATGGTAATCTCAAAGATGCAAAATGGCAATTCATTGATAAAAACGGTAAAATTGTGATCACACGTGGTGCCGATTATTTTGCAGACTTTAACAAAGGGCTCGCTTACGTAAGTTACGGCGGTGTTTTATCCTATATCGACAAAAACGGTAAGGTTGTTTGGTCGGTTGCCCCATAAGCTTTATTTTAGAAATTTAAACAAGTGCGAAATTTGTTTGTTAGCTGAATAACAAGTAATTTCGCACTTCTTTTTAATCAAAACTCAAAAAAATGTCAAATACATCCGTGGAAAAATTCGTAAAATTCAAAGTTAAGGACATGTCTCTTGCAGAATGGGGACGTAAAGAAATTAAATTAGCGGAAGCTGAAATGCCGGGTTTAATGGCCCTGCGTGCCGAATACGGAGCTTCAAAGCCATTGAAAGGTGCCTATATTGCAGGTTGTCTTCACATGACAATTCAGACAGCCGTTCTTATCGAAACACTAAAAGAGCTTGGTGCTGAAGTTACCTGGTCATCTTGTAATATTTTCTCCACCCAGGATCATGCTGCTGCTGCTATTGCTGCTGCAGGAATCCAGGTTTATGCCTGGAAAGGTATGAATGAAGAAGAATTTGACTGGTGCATTGAGCAAACTCTTTTCTTTGGTGAAGATCGCAAGCCTCTGAACATGATCCTTGATGATGGTGGAGATTTGACAAATATGGTTTTTGACCGTTTCCCTGAATTGATCAAAAATATCAAAGGACTTTCTGAAGAAACTACAACTGGTGTTCACCGTTTGTACGAGCGCATGAAGAATGGAACCTTACATATTCCTGCAATCAATGTAAACGATTCAGTTACCAAATCAAAATTCGATAACAAATACGGATGCCGCGAATCTTTAGTGGATGCTATCCGCAGAGCTACTGATTTAATGCTTGCCGGAAAAGTGGCTGTAGTGGCTGGGTATGGTGATGTTGGAAAAGGTTCTGCAGAATCACTGAGCTCTCAGGGAGTTCGTGTGATCGTAACGGAAATCGATCCGATCTGCGCTTTACAAGCTGCAATGGATGGATATCAGGTGCAGAAAATGGACAAAGCAGTTCAGGAAGCGGATATCATTGTTACTGCTACCGGTAATAAGAACATCATCACTGACCGTCATTTCAAATCAATGAAGAACAATGCGATCGTTTGTAACATCGGTCACTTCGACAATGAAATAGACATGGCATGGTTAAATAAAAATTACGGATCTACTAAAGATGAGATCAAACCACAGGTTGATAAATATACCATCGACAAAAAAGATATCATTGTTCTTGCAGAAGGCCGCCTGGTAAACCTTGGCTGTGCAACCGGACATCCTTCTTTTGTAATGAGTAACTCTTTCACGAATCAGACACTTGCTCAACTTGAACTTTGGATGAATACTTCACAGTATGAGAACAAAGTATACACTCTGCCGAAACATCTGGATGAGAAAGTAGCTCGTTTACACCTTGGAAAGATCAATTGCGAACTGGATGAATTAACTCCTGATCAGGCTGCTTATATCGGCGTGAATGTTCAGGGACCATTTAAGTCCGACGCATACAGATACTAATTTCCGATTTATATTAACAAAAAAACCCGCTGAATTTCAGCGGGTTTTTTTTTGAATCAAATTTTTTTAATTGTAAATGTGAAGGACATTTCCGTCAAAGGTGGTGTTATATCCTTTTAATGGTAAACCTGCAGGTGCCTGGATCACTGAACCATCCACCATAGAGAATTGAGAATTACAGCAGGTATCGCGGGCAATAATGTTTGAATTGTCAACCACAACAGTTGCGCAGGGGTCATTTGGCTGATAGGTGCAGTTTCTGTCGTAGGCCATGAATTCAGAAGTGGATTTACGGTAGATCAGGATTCCCCTCACTCCGCCGGTGATGTACACCCATCCGCCAACTGCATTCAGGTCGATGAAGCTGGGATTGTTCGTGTATATATAAATATCGACTGCCGTATTCGGGATGGAATTTTCGTCCTTCTTGCAACCACCGGAAATAAAAACGGAAAGAAATAAAATGGAAAGAAAAATGGATTTCATTGAATTTGAAGGCATAATACAAAGCTAATAACATTTTTTTAATTTATTTATTGTGCTGGAATTAAAAGACAGAATGCGTAAATTTGCAGGAACGATGAGGACTCTCAGATCCATTTTCAAAAAAATTGTATTGCTGCTGATCTGCATGCTTCCATTGCTTTCCTATTCTCAGGAACAAACATCCAAAGATAAATCACCAGCTACCAGCAAAGCACAGCGAAAAAAAGCAAAGCAAAAATGGAAGGAGCAGAGGAAGATCGAAAAGCAATCCAAGAAAGCTGTAAAGGAACACCATAAGCGCCTGCAGACAAAGGAAACGCGGAAGAAAATGAAGAGAGAAAGACGCAAAGGCGAAAAAATGAGAGGTAACAAAAGAGAGTTCTTTCTGATTCGCTGGTTCAAATTCAGAAAAAAATAAATTATTTTAATAATTGTGTAACATTTATTAAAATAATTAGTATAATTGCATAATTGATTTTAAAAGAACAACATCCCTCCTTTTAATTTATAGTTTTTTTCAACTATAAAAGTTGCCAATAAATTTTTTGTTAAGTTTTTTATTTGAAATAATTACGCTCTGTTCGTATTGATTTATCTGCCTGTTCGAAAGGTTTGAGGTCAACGACTTTTGGTGGAATTATTATGAATAAAATATTTGTAAATGAAATTTAAATATTCCTATATTTACGCACTTCATTTTGCACGAAAAATTTTTATACTATAAAATTAATAATATGCTACGAAAATTATTTACTACAGTATCTATTGTTATCGCCTCATCGGCACTGGTGCTTGCACAGAACGAGGCAGCCATTAAAGTAAGGCTGACTGATAAAACAAATAATGAAACCATTCCTTTTGCAAACGTTGTTGTTGAAATGGGTGGTATTCAGGCAGGTGTTGGTACAACCAACATTGATGGAGAAGTAATCATCAAGCCTTTGAATCCCGGTAAGTATAATGTTAAAGCAACCTATGTAGGTTACCAGGCTGTACAGATTGATAACGTAGTTCTTACTGTTGGTAAAACTGCACAGTTGAATATGGCACTTGCTCCGGGTCAGCAATTACAGGAAGTTGAAGTAGTGGAATGGAGTAAGCCACTGATCGATCCGGATACTAAATCCGGTGGAACAGTTACCGCTGAGGAATACCAGAACATGGCAACAAAGAATATTAACTCTGTTGCATCAACAACTGCCGGTGTTTATCAAAAGGATGAAGGTGGTGCATTGAACGTTCGTGGAGCAAGATCAGATGGTACTTCTTATTATATCGATGGTCAGAAAGTAATTGGTACAGGTGGTGTTCCTCAATCAAGTGTTGAGCAGATCACAACTATTGTTGGTGGTACTCCTGCAGAATACGGAGATGCAACCGGTGGTATTATCTCGATCACAACAAAAGGTCCTGCAAGTACATACAGCGGTGGAATTGAAGTTATCTCTTCCGGTTTGGGAGAAAAAGATGGTAGATCAAGAGGACTTGATGCTTATGGATATAACTTCGTAGGTTTCTCTTTGAATGGTCCTTTATTAAGTAAGCAGGATTCTGTAAATGATTACAAAAGATCCGTTCTTGGTTTCAGTATTTCCGGTGAGGTTGTAAGTGAAAAAGATCCTAATCCATCTGCTGTTGGTTTCTATAAAATAAATGATGATAAACTAGCTGAGCTGGAAGCAAATCCTTTGCGTCCATCCCCACAAGGCCAGGGTTATGTATTAAATTCAGAATATGTTACTGCAAGTGATCTTGAAAAGATCAAAGCAAGACAAAACGTTGGATCAACTGCTTTAAGATTAAATGGAAAAATTCAATATCAGCCTACTGTAAACATGGGAATCACATTGGGTGGATCCGTTGATTATAACAAGAGACATGATTTCGTTTATGAATATGCTCTTTACAATCCGTCGAACAATCCTCAAACTATTACTAACACCTGGAGGGTATATGCAAAGTTGACACAGAAGTTCAATTCTGCCACTGCAAAGGAAGAGGAAAAATCTTCGTCTAATATAAAGAATGCCTATTTCACACTACAGGCCGGTTATACAAAATCAAAAGCGAAAACTCATGATGATAACCACAAAGACAAAATCTTTGATTATGGTTATATCGGAAAATTCGTTCAGGAACGCAGACCAGAATACACTTTTGAAGAAAGAGCTTTATATGATCTTGATGGCGATGGGACAAAAGACACAGTTTCTGCATGGTGGCAAAATGGTTTCCGCGATATTAGTTATACATACACTCCCGGAACGCAAAATCCAACTGGAACACCTTACACAAATCAGTATTATGAATTGACAGATCCTTCTCAGATCAACAATATTTTTGATGTTCAGAATGGATTAGGTCTTGCCAATGGTGACCGCCCGAATAATATCTACTCAATGTGGTACAATACCGGTCGTCAGTACAATGGATACAATTATCAGGAAGATGATCAGTTCCGTGTATTCGCGAACTTCTCTGCCGATGTTAAAAAACACGCGATCCAGTTAGGTT
The DNA here is from genome assembly GCA_030855265.1 of Bacteroidota bacterium. Classification (GTDB taxonomy): domain Bacteria; phylum Bacteroidota; class Bacteroidia; order 2-12-FULL-35-15; family 2-12-FULL-35-15; genus 2-12-FULL-35-15. The sequence continues at coordinate 14,597 of JALYRR010000077.1, forward strand.
TCGAATACGAACAAAGAACGGAAAGAGCTTATTCATTAAGCCCTATCGATCTTTGGACACGTATGCGCCAATTAGCTAACTTCCACATTCAGGATCTTGCAGATGACAGTTTATATGATGCGATGTTAAGTACAGAGGTTCATTATTTTGCTGACGGATCAGTTGACCCGCGTGACTACTATGACTTTCAACGTTTCAACAACGGTCAGCAAACCTTGTTCTCCCGTAACCTCAGAGAATCTCTTGGTTATGATGTGAATGGAACTGATTTCATCGATATCGATGCCTATGATCCTGAAACGTTCAACATTGAAATGTTCAGCGCAGAAGATCTTGTAGGGATCGGAGGAACTCAGTACGCTTCTTATTATGGTTATGATCA
>JALYRR010000078.1 GCA_030855265.1 Bacteroidota bacterium
AATTGAAAAATCTGCCTCTTTTACTTTTAACCAGTAAGTTGCATCTGCAATCAATGCATGTTTTATGATCTCAGCAAAACCAGACAAAAGTTGTCGACGATCAAGTGTATTTAAAAATGTACTGTTTACAAATACTGCTGCTGGATTGTTAAACACCCCGATCTCATTTTTAAGGTGATTCAGATCTACTCCTGACTTCCCTCCGATAGAGGCATCTACCTGAGAGAGCAAAGTAGTGGGTATATTGATGAAATCAATTCCTCTTTTGAAAGTAGAAGCTACAAAGCCACCCATATCTCCGATCACACCACCGCCAAGATTTACAAAAAGTGATTTGCGGTCGGCTCCGTATTCACTCAATGCACTCCAGATCTGGATGCACACCTCCACATTCTTGCTTTCTTCACCGCTTTCCACCTCTATCAGTTCCGCATCTTCAAAAGAAGGGATCCTTTCTACCAGCTGAGGATAACATAATTCAAGTGAGTTTTCATCTACCAGGATAAATAGTCTTGTGTATTTGTTCTTACTTGTCTTAAGGAATTTATTAATTGCAGCCGCAATATCATGCGTTACAAAAACCGAGTAATTGGTTGACCTGATCTCCGACATACAATTTTATAAGTAAAACAAATATAATGAACCAATGCCATATATTCATTTCTAAAAGCGGGAAATCTTACTTTCTAAGCGGGTTCTGTTCATTACCAAAAGATCCTTTTTTGTATATTTGCAGTCTCAAATCCGCCTTATGTTATCATTCAACAATACAGAAGTTGCATTTTCAGGAAAGTCTGGCAGCGACTTAAACAGATCCTACTGGTTGTTCCGGATGGTTTCTAACAGTGCATTTGTGAACATCGGTAAATCACTAACCAGTCTTGCAATTCAAACGCATTTACCGATCAAAGGCCTGATCAAAGCCACCATATTTAAACAATTCTGCGGTGGAGAAACCATTGAAGAATGCGAAAGAACAATGCAGGAACTCGGTAAATTCAACATCGGGACCATCCTTGATTATTCCGTTGAAGGAAAAGAAAGCGAAAAAGATTTTGATGCCTGCGCCACGGAAACCATTGCCACCATTCATCAGGCGAAAAGAAGCAAGCACATTCCTTTTTGTGTTTTCAAAGTAACCGGCCTTGCCAGATTTGATCTTCTTGAAAAAGTAAGCCTTAAATCCAGTCTTGATCCGGAAGAAACAAAGGAATTCGGAAGGGTTCAATTAAGAGTCAGTTCCATTTGTAAAGAGGCGCATGATGCAGGCGTGCCTATATTTATTGACGCGGAAGAAAGCTGGATCCAACCTGCCATCGATTCACTCGCCAATCAGATGATGGTGTTATACAATTCAGAAAAAGCAATTGTTTACAATACCTTTCAGATGTATCGCAACGACAGGTTGAGCTATTTGCGCCATTCCTTCAACATCGCTAAAGAAGGGAATTATTTCCTGGGTGCAAAACTGGTTCGTGGTGCTTACATGGAAAAAGAAAGGGCAAGAGCCATTGAAAAAGGGTATTCTTCACCAATCCAGGATAGCAAAGAACAATCAGACAGCGATTATGATGCTGCCGTTCTTTTCTGTCTGGAGAACATTGAACGAATTGCCATTTGTGCCGGAACGCACAACGAAAAAAGTTCTATGACACTCGCATTGCTGATGCAGGAAAAAAACATTGAAAAGAATAACAAACACATCTATTTCTCACAATTGCTGGGAATGAGCGATCACATTAGCTTCAACCTTGCAAATGCAGGTTACAATGTGGCGAAATATGTTCCTTACGGCCCTGTTCGCGAGGTTCTCCCCTACCTCATCCGGAGAGCGCAGGAGAATACTTCTGTAAAAGGACAAACTGGTCGTGAGTTAAGTTTGATCATCAAGGAAAAAGACCGCAGAAAAACCAGCTGATATAAAAATTGTATCTTCGTATAGGCCGCTTTTCCAAAAGGATCAGCCGGATTACGAAGCACAATGAAATTCCTGAAATCAGCCATTCCCCTACTTCTTATTGGATCTCTGCTGGCATCCTGTGGAAATTATCGCAGGCTGCTGACGGATGAAGTAGTTCTTAAGGATGGAAATTCTCATACCGGAACCATCATTAAAACTGATTCCACAAAGATCAGGTTAATGAAAATTGATCAGTCGATCAGCATTATACCCTGGAACACCGTTGATACCGTTCAGGGAAAAAAACTAATGACACTCTGGGCCGGCGTAAATGCAGGTTATTTCAACATCCCGTACTTCTCCGTTTTCCGTAACGAAGCCATGACAGGAAAAAGTGCGGGCATCCAGTACAAAGCAGGATTGGCCTTCCGGGGAGTAAAATTGTATTATATCCATTTGACCTTTGCGCCTGCACAGCCTTATGCTATCACTAAATCAGGAATAGGATTTCAGCGTTACCTGGGCAAAACAACCTACCTGAAAAAGAATTGCTTTTTTGTCGGCGGAGAACTCAATCTCATGAATGCGAAATTCAATACCGGTGCTCAAACAACGCTGGAGCCCTTCACCGGTTTCGAAAAGAAATGCAATGAACACATTCGCCTGCATTTTAAATTCGGACTTCAATTCAACATCGCGAATAAAAATTCACAGACGGGATTTAATACCAGTATTGGAATACATTTTATGCGAAGAAATTTCAAAAAGCACTACGAAACACTTAACAGGGAACATCATTTTTACGGGAAATGAGAACGTTTTTATTCATCATCTTTTTGTTAAGCGGTTTAGCTTCCCCGGCTCAAACCGGCAGTGCTGTGTTCAATGACAGCATCATGCATACGCTTGAAATAGAGACAGATCTCCCTGACTGGTTTGATACACTTGAAAATGATTTCGCGCTGAACTTCGCTAACCCGGAGCTTTATCCGGAGAGATATCACAAATGCAAAATCACCTGGGATGGTACAATATTATATGATTGCGGATTCAGAGAAAAAGGAAATGCTTCCAATACGCTTACGCAATTCGGCAGAAAAAAACCATTGAAGATCTCCTTTGATGAATTCGTCAACCAGGATCTGGATGGTCTGAAAAAAATCAACCTCAGCAATTTTACAAATGATCCATCTTTGCTTCATGATGTGATCTCATTCAAACTTTTCCGCGATGCCGGCCTCATCGCCTCCCGCACCAGCTTCACCAAAGTGTGGGTAAACGATGAATTTATCGGCTTGTATGTGGTTATAGAAAATGTTGATAAACGTTTCCTGAAATTCAATTATGGCAGCAGCATGAATGATGGGAATTTATACAAAACCGACAGAGGAGCAAGCGTGCCGCTGAACTGGGTAGGAACAGAATCCGCCGTTTACAAGGATCAGGGACTTAAACTAACAACCAATGAAACAGCTGATGACTGGACGAAGCTGATCTCATTCATCGATAACATCAACAACAATTCATCTCCCGATTTTAAAACCTACCTCGAAGCAAACTTTGATGTGCATTCTTATCTGAAGATCCTTGCCATCGAAAAATGCATCCGGAGCTGGGACAGTTACTGGGGCGGCGGCAACAATTTTCACCTCTACGAACATCCGGATGGAATGTACAGATGGATTCCCTGGGACATGAATGAAACGTTTCAGGATATAAAAATCTTAAGCGGAACCTCTTTGCTCGATGGATATCTGGTGCCGGCAAATAAATTTGATGATCGCCCTCTCCTTAAACGAATCTTTGAGGTAGAAGAATGGAAAACGGAATACCTCGATTATGTTTGTCAGCTCGTGCAAAATAATTACACACTGGAACATCTCGGACAATTCATTCTTGATCAGCATAACCTTGCAGATGAAGCTTATAAAATTGATCCTAATAAATATAACACTTATGCGTCTTTTGAAAATTCTTTAACAGATTACAATCAGGATGCAGTATCACTCACGCATTCAGGATATGTATTAAGAATTAATTATCCCGGCATTTATCCTTTTATTCATTCTCAGAGAGAATGGGCAGTGAAACAAATGAGCGGGTGGAATCAGAGCTGTTCCATCGCAAGCACTGACATCTACGATCTTTCCATCTTTCCGAATCCGGCAGGAAGTTATGTGAATATATCAAACGTCAATACCGGATTTGATTATGCTCAATTCAGGTTATATGATTTCACGGGAAAATTATTCAGGGCAACGGAATTTGAATTGCGAAGCGGAGCGTTTAATGAATTGACTCTGGAAGGTGTTCCCTCCGGAATCTATGTACTGATCAAACTCTCGGCAGATGGAAAAATGGGCAGATCAAAACTGATCGTTCAATAAACAAAATCTATTCACAGGCGCAACTGTCCTTCACCTCTTCTTCAGAACCTACAGATAGATTCATGGCAGTAACCACTTTTGAAATTGTATCGCAATCAGCAAGAATGATTCTCAGATTTTTTCCTCCGGCTGTCTTTCCTTCCAGGGCATAAGTTCCGCATGGTTTATCGCGGACAGCACTTTTATCATAATTAATCTTGCCGCTTTTTAATAATTCTTTGATATCGCTTTCAGAAATATTTCTGCATTTCATTCTGCATTCACCGTGTTGGGTGTATTCAATTTTCTGATAGCTGAGTTCTTCAAGTTTAGCTGAACCTGGCATCTGACAACCTTTTCCTTTGTAGAGTACACTTACTGCAAGTATGCCCAGCAACAAACCGAAACCATATAATTTGAAACGTCTGAAAAGATCACTGTTTTTACCGGGGATTGCCATGGTTGGTATTGAGGGGTTAGTATTGAGTCCTGAATAGTTAGTTAAGTACAGAGTATCTCGTACTTAGAAGGGCGAAAATAAGCATTATTTAAAAACTGAAGCGGATCGTTTTTCAGAACCCGGCTAAAGAAGAATGACTAAGGACTACTGACTATAACGCAGCCATTAGCAAATTGATGTCCTTGTAAGGAAGCTTGAACATTTCGCCAAGCACCTGATTGGTGAGCGTTCCGTTATATAAATAGACACCATTACGAACACCGGCATCCCTGCGAAGCATGTTTTCAACACCACCTTCTTCACCGATGTTTATCAGGATCGGCGCGAAAATCGTACTCAATGCATACGATGCTGTGCGTGATACCCGCGATGCAATATTCGGAACACAATAATGAATGACCCCATGCTTGCGAAATACCGGCTTGCTGTGATTGGTTACTTCGGATGTTTCAAAACAACCGCCCTGATCAATGCTTACATCAATGATCACGGAACCAACTTTCATTTCAGCAACCATTTCTTCCGAAACAACACAGGGAGTTCTGCCTTGCTGCGAGCGAATCGCGCCGATGACTACATCAGCTGTCTTTAAGTGTTTCGCCAACACACGCGGCTGGATCACAGAGGTAAATACTCTTGCTCCTATATCGCATTGCAAACGTCTTAAACGATAAATGGAGTTATCAAAAACCTTTACGGAAGCGCCTAATCCAAGAGCAGCGCGGGTTGCAAATTCACCCACCGTTCCGGCACCGAGGATCACCACTTCGGTAGGTGAAATACCTGATATTCCTCCGAGAATAGCACCCTGTCCATTATTGACATTACTTAAATATTCGGCAGCGATAAGAATGGAAGTACTTCCCGCGATCTCACCCATAGAGCGGATCACAGTATAAATTCCATCCTGATCCTTGATCCAGTCAAATGCTACCGCAGTGATCCTTTTCTGAATAAGCTGTTTAATAAAATCTTCCGGCTGCACGGTTAATTGAAGTGCGGATATGAGCGTTTGCTTCTGCTGCATCATCTCGATTTCCTCCGGGGAAGGAGGAGCAACTTTTAAAATGATATCGGCTTTATACACCTCTTCTGCACTATAGGCGATCTGTGCTCCGGCTTCACTGTAATCGTGATCCTGAAAATTCGCCATCTTCCCGGCATTCGTTTCCACAACAATCCTATGTCCGTTATTCACCAACAAAGCCACAGCATCCGGAACCAATGCTACCCTATTCTCCTGAAAAGAGATCTCTTTCGGGATCCCGATAAACAGTTTACCTTTTTTACGGGCCACTTCCAGCATTTCTTCCTGTGGCATTAAAGCAGTCTGGGTGAGGGAGGCAAGTAATTCTTTGGATGTTTTCATTTCCTGGATACAGTATCAATGTAATTACAACAAATTTATGAAATCTATCGTAAAGTTCCGGCTTATTCTGCCGAGTTATTAAAGATGAGTTGTTGATTAGTCTGAAGCCCCCTGTTCATCATTAAGGAAGGACTTATTCAAATGATCTCCTTTTAAAGTCAAGCATAAAACCAGGAGGATCTAACAGGCGACACGTGGGACTCGTAACGGAAGGGGCATTAGCGTGGTCAGTTCGAGTGTCACGCTTTTTTAGCGTGATGTATCGAGAACGTGCGCAGGCATTGAGCAATTGAACATTGAACTCCTCCGCTCTTTCTCGATACCTGCCTACCGGCAGGCAGGCATTTTATCGCTTTTTCAAAGCGCTAAAACACTCGAAATGACCGCGGAGTTGGATATCAATTAAAAAAAATGATCTGCCCAATCAAGCAGATCATGAAAAAAAAAGAATTCAAAAAATCCGATTAAAAGTCAATGATCCGCTGCTCACCCAATTTCGTGATGGTAACCTTTTCGTATGTAAGCGGCAATAAACTACTGATCTTCTCCGGCCATTCCACAAGACAATAGGACTTGGAATAAAAGTAATCCTCATATCCCATGTCGTAGGCTTCATCCTCGGAATTGATCCTGTAAAAATCGAAATGATATATTTTTTGTCCGGAGGCTGATTTATACTGATTCACGATGGAGTAAGTAGGACTGGTCACTACATCTTTCACTCCGAGCTCTTCACAAAGCGCTTTGATCAGCGTCGTTTTTCCTGCGCCCATTTCACCGTAGAACAGAATCACCTTTTCATCTCCAAAGGATTTCAGCATTTTCTTAGCTGCTGCCGGAAGTTCCTCTAGGCTGTTGAGTTCGATCTTCATTTTATTTAGCGCTAAGTGTTATAAAAGGAATGATCATTTCTTCCAGTGATAATCCTCCGTGCTGAAATGTATTCCTGTAATAGGTCACATAATAATTGTAATTGTTCGGATAGGCAAAGAACATGTCCTCTTTCGCGAAGATAAATGCAGTACTCACATGCTGCCTTGGCATAAAAATATCAGCAGGATTGCGGACTTCAAACACATCCTTCTTTACATAATCCAGGCTTTTTCCTTGTTTGTAACGCAGATTGGTGTTCACATTTTTATCTCCCACCACTTTACTTGGTTCTGTCACTTTAATGGTTCCATGATCCGTTGTAATCACCAGTTTGCATTTTTTCGCTGCGATCTGTTTCAGGATATCATGAAGTGGAGAATGTTCAAACCAGGATAAAGTGATAGAGCGGTATGCTTTTTCATCATCTGCTAACTCCCGGATCACTTCCATTTCTGTACGGGCATGGGAAAGCATATCCACAAAATTGTAGACAATCACATTCAGCTTGTTCTGCATCAGGTTACTCATGTTCTCGGATAACTTTTTTCCGGCCGCATGATTGGTGATTTTATTATAGCTCATTTTCACATCCTTACCCAACCGCTTTAACTGTTCAGCAAGCAACTCTTCCTCATGCATGTTCTTTCCACCTTCTTCTTCATCGTTCAGCCATAATTTAGGAAAACGTTTTTCGATCTCCGAAGGCATCAGTCCGGCAAAAAATGCATTCCTTGCATATTGAGTCGCTGTAGGAAGAATACTGCTGTAAGCTTCTTCCGTATCCACCTTAAAATAATCATTGAGGATCGGTTGAATGATCTTCCATTGATCCCAGCGCAGATTATCGATCAGCACTACAAAAGTTGTTTCATGCTTATCGAGAAGCGGAACCACGTTTTGTTTGAAGATTGTATGAGAGAATAAAGGAGGATTCGGAGTTTTACCGTTTAACCATCCCACATAATTGTTCTCAATGAATTTCCCATAAAGTTTATTGGCTTCCGACTTCTGCATTTTCAGGATCTCCATCATGCTTTCATCTTTGCTGTTGTCCAGCTCAAGTTCCCAATACACCAGTTTTTTATATATTTCCACCCATTCTGTCCAGCTGAGCTTATCTCCGAGAGTCATACCGATCTGGCGGAATTCCTGTTGATAATTAGAAGTGGTTTTTTCTGAAATCAGCCTTCGGTTATCCAGTGTTTTTTTGAGCGACAACAGGATCTGATTCGGGTTGACAGGTTTAATAAGGTAATCAGAGATCTTTGAACCGATAGCATCTTCCATCAAATGCTCTTCTTCACTTTTGGTGATCATGATCACCGGAAGATCTGCACGTTTTGATTTGAGGCGATTGAGCGTTTCGAGCCCTGAAAGGCCTGGCATATTTTCATCAAGTAATACAACTGCAAACTCGTTTTTTTCAATCAGTTCGAGAGCCTCATCTCCGCTGGCTGCCGTCTGGACATCATATCCTTTGTCTTTTAAAAAAAGAATATGTGGTTTTAAAAGGTCTATTTCATCATCAGTCCAGAGTATTTGAATTCGTTCCATAAAGGTGGTTGTTTTAGATTTTGTGAGTCGAGGCGAATAATATACCAGGACAAGGTTAAAATTTAAGGTCAATATATTTTCAATCGTTCATGCTTTTACAAAAAGATCCGTATCAGTTTTTCTGTTTCCGGATAACGGGCGTTGTTCAGCAATTTCCGTGCGCACATTTTTCTTCTGTTGAATTTCCCCAATGGTGATAAAATTAGAAATTTAAATCCCTGCCTCCCGTTAAAAAAAGATAAATTATCTTTACCGCGATGAACTCATTTTCCAATAAGCTAAAGATCTTTAACGATCCTATTTATGGTTTCGTATCTCTTCCTTATGAAATAATATACGATCTGATAGATCACCCGTACTTTCAGCGTTTGCGGAGGATCAAACAACTGGGGCTAACCAACCTTGTATATCCGGGAGCACTTCACACCCGCTTTCATCATGCCATGGGCGCCATGCACCTCATGGGCCTTGCGATAGAAGTATTGCGATCCAAAGGACACGAGATCAGTGATGAGGAAGCAAAAGGAGCAACCATAGCGATCCTACTACATGATATCGGGCACGGTCCTTTTTCCCATGCCCTGGAACATAGTATTGTCAGCAATGTGAACCATGAAGACATTTCTGAACTATTCATGGATCGGCTGAATGCCGAATTTAAAGGAGAATTGAGCATTGCCATTCGTATTTTTCAGAACAAGTACAAGAAGAAATTCCTGAATCAGCTTGTCTCCAGTCAACTGGATATGGATCGCCTGGATTACCTCAAACGCGATAGTTTCTTCACCGGTGTTTCCGAAGGGGTGATCAGTTCCGACAGGATCATTAAAATGCTCAACATTGTAAATGACCAGCTGGCAGTGGAAGCAAAAGGGATTTATTCCATTGAAAAATTCATTATCGCCCGCAGGCTCATGTATTGGCAGGTTTATCTTCACAAAACAGTACTCAGTGCAGAAAGTTTGCTGGTTAATATTTTAAAAAGGGCAAAAGAACTGGCGGAAAAGAAGACAGGTCTTTTTTGCACCCCGGCATTAAGAACCTTTCTATACAACAAATACAACCGCTCCGATTTCGAGAAAAAACCATCCCTGTTAACCACTTTTGCAAAGCTGGATGACAATGACATCATGACCTCCATAAAAGTCTGGACCACCCACAAGGATCCGGTACTTTCAATGCTCTGCCGTCAACTGGTGGACCGGAAGCTGTTTAAAGTAGAAATGCAGAATCAGGCATTCAAGGAGGATAAGATCAGGGGAATTCGGGAAGAGATCCAGCGCCGGTATTCGCTGAACGATCGGGATGTCAGCTATTTTGTATTTTCCGGGATTGTTACAAATGATGCGTACCGCGCAGATAAGATCAGGATCAATATCATGTTCAAAGATGGCAGCATATCCGACATAGCAGAAGCTTCCGATCAGCTAAGCATTGATGTCCTTGCCAAAACAGTGAAGAAACATTACCTCTGCTATCCCAAATAGTTCAAAATTGGTTGGCACCGCCCGCTCAGAATAAAAATCCTCTGAATGGCTGATGAACAAATAATTTGTATAAATTTGAACTCCATGAAATCCGCCTCCGGAATCATTAATCCGGAGTGCTCTGAACCAATAAAGAACAAAATGAGTGTAAAGCAAAGAACAATACAAAAAGCAGTGACTATTTCAGGAGTTGGATTGCACACAGGAAAGCAGGTAAACCTGACCTTCCGCCCTGCAGCCGATAATCACGGATATAAGTTTCAGCGGGTGGATCTCACAGACAACCCGGTGATAGATGCAGATGTAGACAATGTGGTTGATACTTCCAGAGGGACCACTCTGGAGCAGAACGGAGCCCGCGTTTCCACTACGGAACATGTGCTGGCGGCCCTGGTAGGGTTAGAGATCGACAATGTAATGATGGAACTGGACGGGCCCGAAATGCCGATCATGGACGGAAGTTCCCTTCCCTTTATAAAGATCCTTGAAACCGCAGGTATTGTTGACCAACAAGCGGAACGTATCTATTTTGAACTGACTGAAAACCTCACGTATGAAGATCCTGTAAAAAAAGTGGAAATGCTTGCTGTTCCTCAGGATGAGTTCAGAGCAACCGTAATGGTGGATTATAATTCAGAAGTTTTGGGAACCCAACATGCTTCCATGAACAATGTTCGTGAATTCAAATCGGAGATCGCTTCCTGCCGCACATTTGTTTTCCTTCATGAACTGGAAGCATTACTGGCTCATAATCTTATCAAAGGCGGCGATCTAAACAATGCAATAGTTCTTGTGGATCGTGATATTTCAGAAGAAAAGATCGCACATCTTAAAAAATTATTCAAAAAGGAACATGTGGAAGTAAAAGGCCGTGGTGTTCTTAACAATACAGTTCTTCATCATTTTAATGAGCCGGCACGCCACAAACTGCTGGACATCGTAGGCGATCTTGCCCTTGTAGGAGTTCCATTAAAAATGCATGTTCTGGCTGCGAGGCCGGGTCATGCCGGTAACATTGCATTTGCCAAAAAGATCAAAGAGCTGATCAAAAGCAAACGTGGCGGACCGAAAAAGAGAAATGACCACATGTACTTTGACCTGAACAAGGAACCGGTTCTGAACATTTTCGACATCCAAAAAATATTGCCACACCGCCAGCCATTTCTCCTGATTGATAAGATCATGGAACTTACTGACAAGAGTGTTGTAGGGGTTAAAAATGTGACGATGAACGAAGAATTTTTCAAAGGACATTTCCCTGAAAACCCTGTTATGCCTGGCGTTCTGCTGATCGAAGCAATGGCTCAAGCCGGAGGAATTCTCGTTTTAAAAACAGTTCCTGATCCGGAAAACTACCTGACCTATTTCATGAAAATAGACGGAGTGAAGTTCAAGCAAAAAGTAATTCCCGGTGATACAGTTGTTTTCGACCTTCATCTGGTAACACCTATCAGAAGAGGGATCTGTCACATGAAAGGAATCGGATATGTGAACAACCGTCCGGTGATCGAAGCTGAAATGATGGCACAAATCGTTAAAGTAAAAAACAATGAACCAGCTCTCGCACATACATCCTGAAGCTAAGATCGGCAAAGGTGTCACGATCTCCCCATTCTCATACATTGATGAGAACGTGGTAATTGGCGATGGCACCTGGATTGGGCCGAATGTAACTATTTTTTCAGGCGCCCGCATTGGAAAAAACTGCAAAATATTTCCCGGAGCTGTTATCTCAGCTATTCCCCAGGATCTGAAATTCAAAGGTGAAAATTCACTCGTAGAGATCGGTGACAATACCACAATCCGGGAATGCGTGACCATCAACCGCGGTACTGTTGATAAAATGAAAACAGCCATTGGAAGCAATTGTTTGCTCATGGCCTATGTTCACATTGCACACGACTGTATACTGGGTGATAATATCATTATCGCCAACAGTGTAAATCTGGCCGGACATGTAGATATAGAGGATTGGGTGATCATAGAAGGAGGAACAGGTGTTGGACAATTTGTACGAATTGGTGCACATGCTTTTATTTCAGGATTGACAGGAGTACGGAAGAATGTTCCACCTTTCACGAAAGCTGCAAGAGAACCGTTGCAATATGTAGGAGTCAACTCAGTGGGTTTGCGCAGAAGAGGCTTTAGCAATGAAAGTATACAGGAAATTGAAGACATTTACAGAACATTGTATGTAAAAGGGCACAATGTAACAAATGCACTTGCAATCATTGAACAGGAAGCTCCTTCCTCCAAAGAGAAAGATCAGATCCTTGGATTCATCCGCAGTTCAAAGGACGGGATCATGCGCGGGATCTCGTAAAACAGCCTGATGAACATTTCACTTCAGAACATTGGTAAACGATACAACTATGAATGGATCTTCCGGAAGGTGGATCATGAATTTGATGCGTCGAACAATTATGTCATTCTAGGTTCTAATGGCTCAGGGAAATCCACCCTCATTCAATTGATCGCAGGGAATTTAACTGCATCGGAAGGTGATGTTTCCTACAAGAAAGGAGATGATCATTCAGCCATCGAACACGATGATCTCTATCGTTATCTAAGTTTTTCAGCTCCCTACCTGGATCTTTATGAAGAGTTCACACTCCATGAAGCAGTTGAATTCCATCAGAATTTCAAACCCTTTTTTCAGGGTCTCGAAACAAAAGATGTGATCAGTTTCACAGGTCTTGAAAAAGAGAAGAACAAGCAATTAAAAAATTATTCTTCAGGGATGAAGCAGCGTGTTCGGCTTGCATTGGCGATTCTAAGCGACACTCCTCTCCTCCTTCTGGACGAACCCGCATCCAATCTCGATAAAAAAGGAATTGACTGGTACCAGCAATTGGTGAATGATCATTCTAAGAACCGTTTGATCATTGTCGCATCCAACCAGCAGGAGCACGAATATCCATTCTGTAATCTGAAATTACAACTGGAAGATTTTAAACCTCTGGGGTCTGCCAGAGTAATTGAAACTGACAAACCCCTTTAATTCAGCTATTCAAAATTCTGATTGGTTTTCACCTCTTTTACTTTCTTCTTTTTATAAGGTTTTGCACTTTTGAATTTGCCGTTTCCATCCACCTTATACTTGTTGCTTTTTTGTTTTTGCCAATAGGATGTACCATTGTAACGAATGGCTTTGTCTTTTTTCATCTGATCAAAGTGGGATGTTTGTTTTTTCCTGAATCCTTTTCTGAATTTCTTGCTGCTACTTTTATCTTCTCCTTGGTGAGTTGATGTTTGAGCTGTTCCGATTTCCTGGATCCCAAAAAAGAGAGCGAGGATTAAAAGTATTTTTTTCATTTTTATTTATATTAATAAGTTACAGATTGTAATGAAAAGCAAGTGCCAGCAAGTCCCTTCAGGGCACCCTTTATTTTCCTTTTATGAATTTCAGGATCAGGAAGGAATTTTCTGTGGCTGAAAAGGCAATAAATTAGGTGGAGAATTTAATAGCTTTTTAACCCTAAGTTGTTATTCAATGGGCAAATTGTGGAAATGCCAAAAAATATGAGGAAAGCCTTTCACAGTTCTAAAAAAACTCAATATATTCGATGACAAATGGTGTTAAGTTGTTATAATAAGTTTAGATTTACCTAATGGCTCATAATAACACTTTCTCTCCTGTAAAAAACATTAAGATTCTCCTGGCGGATGATGATGTGGATGATCGCTTTTTTTTCACAGAGGCATTGAATGAGATACGGGTACCTCATGAGCTTGTCACTATCGACAATGGAGAACTGCTCATGAAATACCTGAAAGAAAATTCCTCTTCTCTTCCTAATGTTCTTTTTCTGGATCTCAACATGCCCAGGAAAAATGGCGCTGAATGTCTGAAGGAAATAAAACTTGATAAAAAACTCCAAAAGCTCCCGGTAATCATCTATTCTACTTCCCTTCACGATGAGGTGGCTGATGAACTGTATGCTGTTGGCGCGCATTATTACATCCGAAAAACAGATCTTAGTTCTCTGGAGATCGCACTCAAAAAAGTGATCGATCTTCTGGTGGACGAAAAATTCGCCCGCCCTTCCAGGAATGAATTCATTCTTAGCCTGGTTGAAAGATAACTGAGCTTCGGTAAAAAATTCCCTTTTAAACTTTTTTCAATGAAGAAATCCCCCACAGCGAAGACAAAGAAAACTGCCCCTAAAAAAAAAACTATTCCTAAAAAGAAGTCTGTCCTAAAAAAGGAAACCGAACCATTTCCAATTGTAGCGATTGGTGCATCTGCGGGTGGATTGGAAGCAGTATCCGAACTCTTAAAGAACCTACCTGCGAAGACAGGTATGGCCTATATCTATGTACAGCACCTGAGCAAGGATCATAAAAGTCAACTGCCGGAGATCCTTTCAGGAATAACAAAAATGAAAGTACAGGTGATTCAACAGATGGAGCATATGTTCCCTGATAATGTGTATGTGATTCCTTCTACAAAAGGAATAGAAGTGACCGACGGCCATATCCGGCTTCTCCCCCGTGCCAAAAGCGGGGAATCGCTCACCATCGATGTTCTCTTCTCTTCTCTTGCTGAGACGCATCAGGAAAATGTGATCGGGGTTATACTTTCCGGGAACGGTCATGACGGCACAATTGGCCTTCAATCGATCAGGAATATGGGCGGAATCACTTTTGCTCAGGATGATTCAGCCTCCAACAAAAGCATGCCTGAGCACGCGATAGCAACAGAGGTAGTAGACTTTGTTCTTTCACCAAAAGAAATTGCTCTTAAACTCGCCCATATCAATAAGAACGGAATCCTGAGAGATCATCGGGAGGGAGAATCAGTAAACGCGATCTCGGAAAATGATCCCGACCTGAATATTATTTTCAAACTTCTTCACAAAAATAACGATGTGGACTTCAGTCATTACAAAATGGCAACAGTTAGAAGGCGCATACAGCACAGAATGCTTAAAAGCGGCGTGGATACGATAAAGGAATATGCCG
>JALYRR010000006.1:0-9877 GCA_030855265.1 Bacteroidota bacterium
GCTTTTGGTTGTGAGATCGGGAAAGAAGCGCTAAAATAATTCCGAAAGTAAAAAGCACAATGGAAATACTTGTGAAAATTTAAATCTGAAATCCGGATCACTATTTTTTCATCCATTAGACCTGTAGAGAAAACCAAGACTGAATAAACTTTTGTAAATTGCAGAAGAATTGAGGTTATGAAATTAAGCAAAGTATTCCAGGATTTTTTTCAAAGTGAAAAGGCAGGCGGACTGATTTTAGTTTTCGTAACCCTGCTTTCCCTCCTACTTGCCAACTCAGCACTGCAAACAGATTACATTCACTTCTGGCATTTACGCATCGGGGAATTCAGTCTCGTTCATTTAATCAATGACGGGCTCATGACCATTTTCTTTCTGCTCATCGGTTTAGAGTTGGAGCGGGAAATTTATGACGGTGAACTATCCTCCATAAAAAATGCTTCCCTACCCATCTTTGGAGCCCTCGGAGGGATGCTGATCCCGGCAGGCATTTTCTTAGCGTTTAATTTTGGTACGCCTACACAATCCGGTGCAGGGATCCCAATGGCTACCGACATTGCTTTTGCAATTGGGATTCTGTCCTTATTAGGAAGCAGAGTTCCGGCATCACTTAAAATCTTCCTGACTGCATTAGCTGTGATGGACGATCTCGGAGCCATTTTCGTGATTGCAATTTTCTATACAAATACTCTGGCATTCTCAAACCTGTTTATTGCTTTAGGCATCTTCGGAATACTCTTAATTCTAAACCGTTTAAAAGTCAGAAATCTGATTCCGTATTTAACGGGTGGTGCTTTCATGTGGTATTTTATGTTGCATTCAGGAGTGCATGCCACCATTACCGGCGTGCTCCTGGCATTTGCAATCCCTTTCGGTGATGGCGGAGAAAAATCACCTTCCATTATGCTTCAGCATTTTTTGCACAAACCGGTAGCCTTTGTCATTCTTCCTTTGTTTGCTTTAGCCAACACTTGTATTGCATTCGGCGACACATGGAAATCTGCTTTAGCTGAAACAAACAGTATAGGAATTATGCTCGGACTGGTGATCGGGAAACCACTCGGAATCTGGCTCTTTTCATTCATTGGTGTGGGCCTGGGTCTTTGCGCCTTACCTGTCGACCTGAAATGGAAAAACATTATCGGAGCGGGATTTTTAGGAGGAATCGGGTTTACGATGTCCATTTTTATAACGCTTCTTGCATTCGACAGTACTGTTATTGTAAACAATTCGAAGATTGCCATCCTCCTAGCTTCTTTCATTGCCGGCACGATTGGTTTCATTTGGCTCCGGCTCACACTCCAGAATAAAAATACAATAGTCGCCGAAACCAACCAATAAATCTTCTCTCTTTCGAAGTAAATTTTATCGCATTTTAATTAATCTAGTTCTTCACAAAAAGTAGAATAAAACGATGGCAAAGAAAACTAAAAACGAAATTGGAACTGCGCAACAAAAGGAACTGCTCAACACATTAAAAACCCGATTTGAAAAAAATGTTCAGCGCCATAAAGGAATCGAATGGGCAAAAGTTCAGGCTAAGCTGGAGGCGAATCCGGAAAAATTATGGTCTCTCAATGAAATGGAAAAAACAGGCGGCGAACCTGATGTGATCGGAATGAATAAAAAAACAGGTCAATATATTTTTTATGATTGTTCTGCCGAAAGTCCAAAAGAAAGAAGGAGTGTATGCTACGACAGGAAAGCACTTGATTCCCGGAAAGAACATAAGCCTAAAAACAATGCGATGGAAATGGCCGAATCCATGGGTATTGATATGTTGACAGAAGAAGATTACCGTGAACTCCAAAAATTCGGACCCTTCGATACAAAAACTTCAAGCTGGATCATAACTCCTCCTGAAATCAGAAAACTTGGAGGAGCACTCTTCGGTGACTTTCGCTATGGAACTGTTTTCGTTTATCATAACGGAGCAGAATCATATTATGCTGCCAGAGGTTTCAGAGGCTCATTAAAGGTATAAGAACAATTCAACACAAAAAAACATGAATCCAAAAGTTGATTTTTATTTTAAGAAAGTAAGTTCATCAACCGGGAAAGCTCCTAAATGGCAGAATGAACTTGAGCACCTGAGAACCATCCTGCTTGGCTGCGGCCTGAATGAAGAATTAAAATGGGGTGTTCCCTGCTATACCTTTGAGAACAGTAATATTGTTTTGATTCATGCTTTTAAAGAATACTGTGCGCTTTTATTTTTCAAAGGAGCATTGCTGAAAGATGAAAAAAGGATCCTGATACAGCAAACCAAAAATGTTCAGTCTGCAAGACAGATCCGCTTCAGCAGCCTTTCGGAAATAACTAAATTAAAAACAGCTATAAAATCCTACGTCCGTGAAGCCATTGAAGTAGAAAAATCCGGACTTAAAGTAGAATTAAAAAAAAGCTCCGATTACAGCATTCCTGATGAGTTTCAAGAACAGCTCAAAAATAATTCTACCCTAAAAAACGCCTTTTATGCGTTGACATCCGGAAGACAAAGAGCCTATCTGCTTTATTTTTCTGCAGCCAAACAATCCACCACAAGAGAAGCGCGAGTAAAAAAATGCACAAAGGCTATCCTCAACGGTAAAGGATTAAATGATTAGGGATCGTTCTTGGATCTCTGCCCCTCCACAGAATTTAAATCCTTCCAGATTCTTTGGCTTGAAAGTCAAATTTGTCTTAAATTTATAATTCCTCAATCAACCGATCATATGAAAAACAAAATCCTCTTTGTTGTTAGTTTACTATTCGGACTAATGTTCATCAATTCCGGTCTCAATAAATTTTTTAATTACATGCCGATGCCGGAAGATATGCCGGAAAGTTTGATGAAAGTGTTTGGCGCCTTTATGGAAATCGGCTGGTTGATGCCACTGGTGGCAGTCGTTGAGATCATTGCCGGGATTTTAGTGATCCCCGGTCGTTTCAGAGCCCTGGGTGCGATCATGATGTTTCCAATCATGGTTGGCATTGTTCTCACGCATCTTGTAAATATTCCAACCGGCCTTCCTATTGCCCTTATCCTTTTTGCGATCAACATCTGGATGATCATTGATAATTGGGAAAAATACTTGCCAATGATCCGGAAAAAAGAAAAGACAAATGAGTAACATCCCTTTCCAAACAATCGACTGGGACAAAATTCCTAAGGTCGAACATACGGGAGAGAAAGGAACTTCCTACTGGCAAACAATACAGCAGGAAGGACTCCGCATGAGAATTGTAGAGTATTCTGCTAATTACCTGGCGGATCACTGGTGTCAGAAAGGACACATCGTTTATTGTCTGGAAGGCGAATTCATCAGCGAAATGGAAAACGGCGAATCAGTTACATTAAGCAAAGGAATGACCTATATTGTTTCCGATAATCTGAGCTCTCATCGTTCTTTATCAGAAAAATCAGTGAAGCTTTTAATTATTGATGGGGATTTTTTAAAAAACAATTAAAAACGATTTATTTCAACAAAGAAAATATTCAATGAAAAAAACAATCGCTGTCCTCTTCGTCGTTTGTGCGACACAGATTCTTTTTTCGCAGGAAAAAAACACAGATTATAAAAAACTGATCAGTAAAGCTGATTCATTATATAAAATCAAGGACTATACAATTTCTGCCCAGAATTACTCCATGGCATTTAAATCAAAAGGCTGGAAAGGCACATCTCACGACCGCTACAAGGCGGCACGTTCATGGTCGATGGCAAAAGTTCCTGACAGTGCATTTTACTGTCTTGAAAAAATTACCACTAAAATGGGCTATTCGGAATACGAAAAAATCATTGCCGAGGAAGATTTTAATTCATTGCATTCCGATGCACGCTGGAAGCCAATGATAGAAAAAATAAAACAAAATGAATTACCAACAGGTTGGTTCAGAGCCGGTGATCAGCCTACCAGCTATCAAATGATTGTAGATTCCTCTGCCGGACAAAAAGGAAAAAGTGCGCTGACGATCTTTTCCATTGAACAGGATATTGATGGATTTGGAACTTTAATGCAGAATTTTTTGCCAGATAACTACCTTGGTAAAAGAGTTAGAATGACTGGCTATATGAAATCAGTGAATGTAAAGGACTGGGCAGGATTCTGGTTACGAGCCGATCAGGAAAATTCGAAACAATCAATTGCATTTGACAATATGCAGGACCGTTCAATTAAAGGAACAACGGATTGGAAAAAATATGAGATCGTTTTAGACATTCCCAAGACAGCTTCCAACATTGCATTTGGCGCCTTATTATCCGGAACCGGACAGATCTGGTTTGAGAAGATAGAATTCGAAATTGTGGGTCCTTCAGTAAAACTAACAGGAAAGAAAAGAGATCAACCCAACCTTGATTTCGAAAAATAGAATTGCGGAAAATTCTATTATTGAAAATTCAGGTAAAGTTTTTTGCCGAAAAAGATCGGCTTCTTAAATCCTTCCTGGTTTAGTCATTAAACTTATTGTCATAATCTTCCCGGCTTCTTCTTATCACTTCGTAAGCCTCTTCTCTACCATAGATATTGGTAATCTCACAGGTTGGCACTTCAGCTCCCGGAATGTTTTTATAGGTCAGGAAATAATGTTTGAGACGGTCGATGAGTGCGGCCGGACAATCCGTAATATCTTTCCAGGAATGATATACTTCATCACCTTTCATAACTGCAATGATCTTATCATCCGCTTCTCCCTTATCGATCAGTCTGAAGCCGCCGATAGGAATAGCCTGCAAAATAATATCGCCATGCGTGATGGTTCTCTCACTCAGCACACAAATATCAAGTGGATCCCCATCACCTTTCTCTACCACTTTACCGGATCTTTGAGTTGCATACTCTGCCACTTTCTTATCGCAATACGTTTGCGGAATAAAACCGTACATAGTAGGCACCACGTTTGAAAACTTCTGCGGACGATCGATCTTGAGGTAACCGCTTTCTTTATCGATTTCATACTTCACAGTGTCTGTCGGAACGATCTCGATAAATGCTGTTATTACTTCCGGTGCTTTTTCACCGATAGGGATTCCATGCCAGGGATGCGCTTTGAATTTCTGAATCATTTCTTAATTTTTTTCGCCACAAAATAAACGATCAGCATTGCGCCAAATGAAATCAGCAACAGCCAGAGCTTGCTCATTCCGGAAGGTTGTTCATTGTGGGGCCGCATTTCGGTTTGTTGGGTATTTATATCTTCATTTTCTTTGAACGGCTGAATTCCAAATTCTGATTTTAAAAAAGTCATCTCCTCATCAAAAGGTTTCTGATCAGTTCCAGCCTGAATAGCTGCATCAGAATGATTGTAATTTTTTCGGCTGTGACTGCAGAACTTCACATTTAACCTGTCGAAGCGCTCATACACACAGTACATGATCCATTCTTCTCCTTTTGCAAAACTCATCATGCAGGATGATACGCAATCGAAATTCACTTTCACTTCCTGCATCACAACACCTTTATATAATTCCCGGATGCTGAAGTGGGCTGTCGCAATACCCTTGTTACATGCAGTAACGGAATCAATACTGCCAGAAAAGATCACATCATATTCTTTTGCAATTTCTTTGCTGATCACAGGCAACGGAAGACACTGGCAGGCCATTGAAATTTCAGCCAGCAGCACAAAACAAATCAGCAGAACGGTTTTCATTAGATTGATGTATCCATTTGTTTCAAAAACTGAATGCTTGCTTCGATCTCTGTATATAAGATCTTATCTGCATCCACAAAGGAAACGCGCTTTCTGTAATCAGAGATCATCTTCTCAATAATCGCTGAAGACTTTAATGGTTTCCTGAATTCAAGCGCCTGAGATGCATTCAGAAGTTCTATAGCCAGAATCCTCTCGAGGTTCTCAACCACTCTGTAACATTTTGTAGCCGCATTTGCTCCCATAGAAACATGATCTTCCTGTCCATTTGAACTTACAATCGAATCGACTGAAGCAGGTGAACACAATTGTTTATTCTGACTTACAATTCCCGCGGCGGTATATTGAGGAATCATTAAACCGGAGTTCAATCCGGGTTTTGCAACAAGAAATGGCGGCAATCCACGCAATCCTGCAATGAGTTGATAGGTTCTTCGTTCTGAAATACTCCCCAGTTCCGCTAAAGCGATGGCAAGGAAGTCCAGCGCAAGAGCAAGTGGTTGTCCGTGAAAATTTCCACCGGAAATAATCTCATCTTCATCCGGGAAAACAGTTGGATTATCTGTCACCGAATTGATCTCCGTTAATATCACAGATTCCACGTATGTGATCGTATCGCGGGAAGCGCCATGAACCTGTGGTATGCAGCGGAATGAATAGGGATCCTGAACATGCTCTTTTTTTCGCTTGATCAGTTCGCTGCCTTCAAGAATCTTGCGGAAGTTAGCGGCTGTAAGAATCTGTCCCTGGTGGGGACGGATAATATGAATATGGGGTTTGAAAGGATCGATACGTCCATCAAAAGCATCGAGTGAAGCGGCTCCGATCAGGTCGGCAGCATTCTTCAAACGATAGGATTTCAGCACACACCAAACACCATAGGCGCTCATAAACTGTGTTCCGTTGAGCAATGCCAAACCTTCTTTTGAACGCAGTTTAACTGGCTTCAGCTTTAGTTCCTTTAATACTTCCGATGCATTTTGTTTCGAGCCATTGTAATACACTTCACCCATCCCGATCAAAGGAAGGCTCATGTGTGCGAGTGGCGCCAGATCCCCTGAAGCACCCAGTGAACCCAGTTGATA
Source organism: Bacteroidota bacterium (assembly GCA_030855265.1). Lineage (GTDB taxonomy): Bacteria > Bacteroidota > Bacteroidia > 2-12-FULL-35-15 > 2-12-FULL-35-15 > 2-12-FULL-35-15. The sequence continues at coordinate 6,721 of JALYRR010000006.1, forward strand.
AATAACCGGAAGAACATCATGATTAAAAAGATCAACAAGACGTTCAACTGTTTCCAACTGCACTCCGGAACGACCGTAACACAAAGCCTGTATTTTGAGAAGCAACATGAGCTTCACCACTTCCGGAGGAACTTCATCACCGGTACCGCATGCGTGTGACATTACAAGATTTTCCTGCAGTTGAGCCAGTTCATGATCCGGAATGGCCACATTGCATAAAGAACCAAAGCCGGTATTGATACCATACACCGGTTCTTTTTGAGAAGCCATTTTATTGTCGAGGTATTCCCTGCAGCGAATGATGTTTACTTTCGCTTCATCGGAAAGAACTAATTTCTGATTGGCTGAAAGGATCCGGGCGATTGCTCCGAAGCTTAGGTGTTCTGTTGTTATTTGATGCATGGTATTCCCTGGATATTAACCACTAAGGCACTTAGCACACTTAGAAGGTTTGATTTAAGCTATACTGGTAAAATAAAGTGATTTATCAGAAACGATTTTTACATTTTAAAAAACTGAAACTCTTTTGTTCCTAAGTGAACTAAGTGCCTTAGTGGTAAAAAAACTGAGTGTAAGTCTTAGCGGTAAACCCTTCCTATGATGCTCTCAATACCCAGTTTCTCCTGCTCACCACTGATCATGTTTTTCAAGGTCAGCATTCCGCTTTGCATTTCATCGCTGCCAACAATCACCACATAAGGAACTTTCTTTCCATCCGCATAGCCCATTTGTTTTTTCATCTTCGCATTGGCATCCGGATAAATTTCTGAGTTAATCCCTGCGCTTCGCACTTTTGCTAATAGTGGAAGACTATACTCCTGCTCCGCTTCTCCGAAAATCACAAACAGTAATTTTGTGGAAGACGATACAGACTCCGGATATAAATTTAATTCATTCAATACATCATAGATCCTGTCGGCACCGAATGAAATCCCCACTCCACTCATGTCTGGCAAGCCGAAGATGCCAGTGAGGTCATCATATCTTCCGCCTCCGCAAATGCTGCTGCTGAGTGTTCCGGCATTCGCTTTCACTTCGAAAATAGCGCCCGTATAATAATTCAGTCCGCGTGCCAGTGTGATATCAAGTTCCAATACTGCGGAGTGTAATGGAAGTAGATTTCCTTTTTTCTCAACTGAAGAATAGAATTTACTGAAGATATATTCTACCTCTTCTATTCCTTTTAATCCGGTTTCTGATCCGGCTAAAAGTTCTTTCAGGAAAGCTGTTTTCTCGAGTGTGGTTCCTTTAAACTCAATAAGCGGTTGTAATTTTTCGATAGCGGTATCACTGACCCCATTTTCTTTTAATTCCTTGTTGACGCCTTCTGCTCCGATCTTGTCGAGCTTATCAATCGCGACAGTGATGGTCACAATTTTTTCTTTTTCACCGATCACTTCCGCAATTCCACTAAGGATCTTGCGGTTGTTGATCTTGATGGTGACAGGAACTTTCAGTGCAGTAAAAACTTCATCGATCATCTGCGTAAGTTCCACTTCGTTGATGAGAGAATTGCTTCCGATCACATCGGCATCACACTGGTAGAATTCGCGGTAGCGGCCTTTTTGCGGACGATCTGCTCTCCAAACCGGTTGAATCTGATAGCGCTTGAAAGGAAAAGTGATCTCACTCTGATGCTGCACTACGTACCTTGCGAAAGGAACCGTAAGGTCGTATTTCAGGGCTTTTTCGGAAATTTTATTAGTAAGTTGTTTTGAATCCTGAGCATGAAGAATTGCTGAATCTACCCCATCAAGAAAATTACCTGAATTCAGGATCTTAAAAATAAGCTTATCTCCTTCTTCCCCGTATTTGCCCATCAATGTGGAAAGGTTCTCCATTGCAGGTGTTTCTATAGGCAGATAACCATACAATTGAAATACTTTTTTAATGGTATCGAATATATAATTCCTTCTCACCATTTCCTGAGGTGAAAAATCCCGTGTGCCTTTTGGTATTGCTGGTTTCTGAGCCATAAGTAGTTGTCATTCCTGAATCCGGAATAATGCTGCGAATATCGGGATTTTTTAGCTCTCCTATAATCAATTCATCTTCAAATCTTTGCCGCTCATCCGCCATTTCTATCCTTTCCTATAAATACTACTTTATTATCCCGTGGTTTTGCTATTTTTGTGCCGCTAAACAAATGACTCTATGAAAAAAATATTCGCACTTTTTATCTCTCTTTCCGTTGTTACTTCTTCAATTGCTGATGAAGGCATGTGGTTGCCTATGCTTTTGAAAAACAACTATGAACAAATGGTTAAAGCCGGTCTTAAACTGACTCCGGAACAAATCTATGATATCAATAATTCCAGCTTGAAAGATGCCATTGCCTGGTTTGATGGCGGATGTACTTCTGAGATCATTTCAGATAAAGGACTATTACTTACAAATCACCATTGCGGGTACGATGCCATTGCAAATCACAGCACAACTGCTGATAACATACTTGATAACGGATTCTGGGCAAAATCATTTGCTGAAGAAAAACCAAATGAAGGACTCTGGGTTTCTATCCTGGTAAGAATGGAAGATGTGTCTGACCGCGTAAACAAAGCAATTGCGGGTCTTGAAGGTGCAACAGCAGAAATGAAGAAAATGGAAGTTTTTAAAGCCATTACTGCTGAAGCTACGAAAGGAACAACTTACCAAGGTAGTGTTTCATCTTTTTTCCGTGACAACGCTTTTTATCTGTTTGTCTTTGAAAAATTCACTGATATCCGTCTCGTTGCTGCGCCTCCTCAATCCATTGGAAAATTCGGTGGTGATGTTGACAACTGGATGTGGCCTCGTCACACTGCTGATTTTTCTATGTTCCGCATTTATGCAAACAAGGACAATAAGGCAGCTGCATACTCTAAAGACAATGTTCCTTACAAACCAAAAAAATTCCTGACCGTTTCTGCAAAAGGAGTAAACGAAGGTGATTATTCCATGATCTATGGTTTCCCGGGCCGTACCAACAGATACGAAACTTCCATGGGCATTAAGCTGGCTGTGGAGAAAGTGAATCCTGCTATCGTTGCTTTGCGCGAAGTACGCTTGAACTCCTGGAATACAGAAATGAAAAAGAGCGACAGTGTCCGCCTTTTATTGTCATCCAATTATGCAAGCATTTCTAACTATTGGAAATATTTTATCGGTCAGACAGAAC
>JALYRR010000006.1:9887-28512 GCA_030855265.1 Bacteroidota bacterium
AACAATTAAAAAGACTAAAAGTGTATGATGAGAAAAAAGTGACTGAAGCAAAATTCTCAGAATGGGCTGCGAATAAATCCCAGTATTCATCCATCCTTTCCAACTACGAAAAAGCTTATGCCGCTTATGTTCCTTATGCATTGCATGCTACTTACCTGAAAGAAGGAGTAATGGGTTCTGCGATCATAGCACAGGCTGCCTATTACCTGCAATTGGAAAGTCTGTTGAAAAGCGACAAGCCGGATCCTGAAATGATTAAAAAAGCAACAGAGCAGATCAAGGCTGCGAATGATGAATTTTACAAATCCTTCAATGTTGTTTCCGAAGAACGAATTCTTGCAGGACTTACACAATTGTTCTATGAGAACATCCCCGCAGATCAGCATCCTGCGCACCTTACAGATCTTGTAAAAAAGAACAAATCCAAAACATCGAAAGAAATTTTTGAAAAATTCGCGAAAGGTGTGTTCAGCAAAAGCTTCCTCGGATCCAAACAAAATGCTGAGAAGTTCCTGGCGAAACCGGATCTGAAAAAATTACAAAGCGATCCTGCATTTGCTTTTACAAAAGCATTTTTGGATAATTACAATGCTAAGATCAAAACACATATTGACGCATTCAATGCTACGAATACATTAGAAGGAAGCAAATACATCAAAGGATTAATGGAAATGCAACCGGATAAAAAATTCTATCCTGATGCAAACCGTACTTTGCGACTGACTTATGGAACTGTTAAAGGTTATGCTCCGAAAGATGGTGTGGATTTCAAATTCTACACAACCCTGAATGGTGTAATTGAAAAAGAAAATCCTAAAGATCCTGATTTCAATGTGCCATCAAAACTGAAAGACCTGTACTTCAAAAAAGATTTCGGAACCTATGCTGACAAAAGCGGAGAAATGCGTGTAGCTTTCTTAAGCAACAACGACATTACAGGTGGAAATTCCGGAAGTCCTGTACTGAACGCGAACGGCGAACTGATAGGACTTGCTTTCGATGCGAACTGGGAAGCGATGAGCGGAGATATTGTATTCGACAGCAATTATAAACGTACTATCTGCAACGACATCCGTTACATCCTTTTCCTGATCGATAAGTTTGGAGGTGCTACTAACCTGATCAGCGAAATGAATATTTCCAAGTAAGGGGCAAGAGAGAAGAGAGAAGAGATAAGACGCAAGAGGCAAGACCTAAAAACCAGATAAAAAAAGCTGCTCATTTATTGAGCAGCTTTTTTTTATTTGATTCTCTTCAGGATATTTCTGATCTCTTCTTTGATAGGATCCGCAATGATCTTTCTTGCCTGATAAGGCGCATCTATGGAAGTTTTCAGGATCTCGATCTCATCATAATAATTGAATTTCAGATCCTTGTTGGTATCAAATCGTACTTTCATGAGGATGCTGTTCGTAGGCATATCAATGAACCAATCCACCAACTGAGTATTATCTGGAGTGATCTGCTTCATGTTCCTTCCGGAGAGATCGGTGAGATAAACTTTCTCCGCATCATACGTGTTGATGTATCCATCGGCATTCGAATCATCTTCACGAATTCCCAGTAAAATGAACCAGTATTTTTCACCCTGATATTCTTTATCATAAAAAGGAAAATAGAACTGGGAAATAATGGCGGGATTTTGAAGAAGCAGATGTGTTTCATCCGTTACTTTATTAAAAAAAATGATGTTGTTGCAATTCCCGAAATCGAGTGAATAGAAATTGTATTTAAAGCTGCGGTAGCTTCCACTGCTTTCCGATTCCGTATATTCATCACTGGATTTGGAGCGAAGACCTCTGTTATCCTGACCTTCCAGCGTTTTCATTCCTAAAGGGATCAGGAGAAAATCGGTGCTGTCAAGATCCATATAATCGCCGTACACAAGCACCTGCTGTTTCTTAGGATCATTGTTATTCGACGTTGAATCGTTGGTGACAAGCTGAATTCCGCTTTGCTCATTCGCATTTTTGTCTTTGAAAACAAGCATGAGAATCAGGATCAGGATAGCGCCAATAATTCCACCGATAACGATGGCAAGGATCATTCTTTTCATGTGCTCTGTATAAATCCAAATTAAATCCTTACTACCGGTTTCCGATACATATCGGTGAAACCAAACTCCACCGCCATCCGAAATGCTTTCAATCGCTAAAAGTCTCTTTTCGCAAACATATTTACGAATGCTTTAACGCAATGGATTATTAAACAGTCAGCTTCTTATAACGAACACGTTTCGGCTCCACATTCCCAAGTCGTTTCTTCTTATTCTCTTCGTACTCAGAATAACCACCTTCAAAATAATATACCTGTGAATCGCCTTCAAAAGCGAGGATATGCGTACAAACCCTATCGAGGAACCATCTGTCGTGGCTAATGATCACAGCACAACCTGCATAATTATCAAGACCTTCCTCCAATGCACGAAGTGTGTTAACGTCGAGATCATTCGTCGGCTCATCCAGCAACAATACGTTCGCTTCTTTCTTTAATGCAATAGCAAGGTGTAAACGGTTGCGCTCTCCTCCGGAAAGAATTCCGCATTTTTTTCCCTGATCGGATCCCTGGAAATTGAACTTGGAAACATAAGCACGGGAGTTCATTGTCTGCCCTCCGATGGTAATGTTCTCATGTCCGCCTGTAAGTACTTCATAAATACTTTTCTCCGGATCTATTTCTTCGTGTGTCTGATCCACATAAGCGATCTTCACAGTTGAACCTACTTTAAATTCTCCGGTATCCGGATTTTCCTGATTCATGATCATCCTGAAAAGGGTGGTCTTACCCGCACCATTCGGACCGATGATCCCGACAATTCCCGCAGGTGGCAATTTGAACTTTAAATGTTCGTATAATAATTTATCACCGAATGCTTTTGAAACATCGATGGATTCAATTACTTCATTTCCTAAACGAGGACCGTTCGGAATGAAGAGCTCCAATCTTTCTTCTTTCGACTTGGAATCTTCTCCAAGCATTTTCTCATAATTCTGTAAACGTGCTTTGGATTTTGTCTGGCGTCCTTTTGCGCCTTGTCTAACCCAGTCCAACTCGCGTGATAATGTTTTCTGACGTTTGCTTTCGGTCTTTTCCTCCTGGGCAAGACGTTTTCCTTTTTGATCCAGCCACTCCGAATAATTTCCTTTCCATGGAATACCTTCTCCACGGTCAAGTTCAAGAATCCAGCCTGCAACATTATCAAGGAAATAACGATCGTGGGTTACCGCGATCACCGTCCCTTTGTAATTCTGAAGGTGCTGCTCCAGCCAGTCAACCGACTCGGCATCCAGGTGATTGGTTGGCTCATCCAGCAATAAAATTTCAGGTTCCTGGATCAGCAATCGGCATAAAGCAACACGACGGCGTTCTCCACCCGAAAGATTCTTAACGGGTGTATCGCTTTCCGGACAACGCAATGCTTCCATTGCCTGTTCAAGGCGGTTGTCGAGATTCCACAAATCCAGCTGATCGATCTGATCCTGCAGTTGTGACTGACGGTTGATCAGCTTATCCATTTTATCCGCATCATCCAGGTATTCCGGCAACGCAAATTTGTTGTTTACTTCTTCGTATTCATTCAGGATATTCACATGTTCCTGCGCTCCTTCACGCACGACTTCAATCACTGTTTTTGATTCATCCAGCTTCGGTTCCTGCTCCAGCATCCCGATCCGGTAGCCGGGTGAAAAATGGATCTCTCCTTGGTAATTTTTCTCAACACCCGCAATGATCTTCAGCAAGGTGGATTTTCCTGATCCGTTCAAACCGAGGATACCGATCTTGGCTCCATAGTAAAACGATAAATAAATATCTTTTAAGATTGTTTTTCCTGCTGGTAACGTACGACTAACGTTCACCATGGAAAAAATTATTTGTCTGCCTTCTGACATATTTAATTGAAGATTTAAAGAATTAGAGAATCGAAGAATTAAAAAAGACCACCATCAGAGTTTTCTACTCTTTTAACGGACAGCAAATATCGTCAATTTTGACGAGAAAAAAACAGTAAAATGGGGAGTAAATTAGAGAATTAGAGATTGGGGAAATTGAGAATTGGAGGAATAGAGAATTAGGGGTTGGAGTTTAGATTGGCAGATACAGGGGATGTTTTTCATTGTATTTACGTAGGTAGATAAAGATTGAATCCGCCTTTTCTCGCCGCTTGAGCTTCATGAATTGATCATAAAGTGCCGGATCTTCTTTCAGGAGCAGCTCCATGGTTTTCACATTAAAATCATACACTTTGTCTGTTTTGGTATCGTAAACAAACTGCCTCAGTTCATCATAGCTGTTGTTGATCCCGTAATTGTAATCCATCGGATCACGGTATCCCACCTGTGTGGTAACATGCGCAGTGAGATGACACAAGGATCCTATTACATTTACCCGATTGAATTGTTTGTTGAAGTTGAGGTAGATCGTCCTGTTCTGGCAATATCCCCATGCGGTGGCGGTTTCAAGCTGCATCTCTTTTCCGGAAGTGTCCTTGTACGAAACCGTTTTGTACTCCATGACTTCATCCAGAAGATCAAGCTGATTTTTGGGGATAGCAGTGATGATAGAGTTTTTAGGAATGGGATTATTCATTCGGAAACTTTTTCCGTCAATAAAAATACCCTCCTTAAATTCATAATCACGGGAATAGGCCACTGAATCTTTTTGCGCAGAAAGCGTAAGTTCTGAGAACAAAATGAGAAAAAATATCAGTCTTTTCATTTCAGCATTTCCTTTTTAATGTATCTGCCTAAAGAATCAGTAAAGATCCCTGAACCGCGAAGATTAGTATTGAGCGTTGACATATAATAATCTCTGGACCGGGCAATTTCCATATCCTGGAAGCGAGCATATTTTATACCATATCTGCCGGCAATTGTTTCAATCCGTGATAACATTTCCTTTCTGTTCGGCTGATATTTTACCGATTCCTCCAGTACAGGCGATTCGTATAGGTAAACAAGGATGCCCGAACGTTGCGCAAGCTCGATAATCTTTTCAAGATATTTCTGTCGCATGGGATCCCAGGTAAACTGGTAACCTTCCGGATACAATCGAATGAATTCTTCCAGGTGATTGTCCCAGACAACCTGCTCGGGCGGTTCATATCCATCCGGAAAATGAGGCACCCTGCGGCTTCCGAAATAATGCTTCAATCCCTGAATCACTTCGAAATTGATCCTGCTGTTATAGTAGGCGTATTTCATAAACGGAAACATCTTCCATTTAAAATAAGCCGGATCACATTCTGCCAGCACCGAATCCACCACCGGATCGCCCAGGTATGGTGCAAAGCGGTATGTGTTGAACGTGTTGTAGTTCTTGTCCATCGACTCCGGCGTTACATACAGGAAAAGAACTTTAGGAGCCTTGTTATTCTTCAGATAGAAATACAAATGCAAATAATTGTCTGCAAAATCAGAATGACTGAGGGAAAGATTGTAGGACCTTAAACCCGTTATCGGATCCAGTTTTGCCGGACTGATCATCCACAAAGGTTCACACGGACCATGAATAAGCAGATCCGCATTGATCTTTTCTTTCTGAACATACGCTGCTTTGATATTGCAGTTTTCACGCAAGGCAAAATCATATCCTTTGCTGAGTGCCATTAAAAGCAAGACAACCAGGAGAAACACAAACATAATTTTTTTCAGCGTCCTATTCATCATCAGAATTGCATATAAATAAAACGTGATGTATCAGCAACCGCTCCAAGCAAGAAGATCATCAGAACAAGTGTTCCGATTAACCATGGCTGAAACCTTTCTGAATTTCCGAGTGTATTGATTTTTCTTTCAAATAATAAAACAACAAAACAAAGGAAGAGTATAAGATATAAATTGAAAAGATCCTGCTGATGTCCGCCCACAGCCAATGGCACGATGAGTCCTTTTAAAAGGTCATCCGGATAAAAATCTGATCCTATATCTGCAAGCATTTGAAACGCAACCTCAATGGATGTACTCCGAAAAAAAAGATGACTGAATGATACCGCGCAGAAAACACTTATTACACCAATGAAAGCCAGGATTTGTGTATTCATCCTCAGTGAAAGTGCTGCCCGCTTTTTCTTGCTCAGCAATTCAACCATTAAATAGATCATGTGACAAGCGCCCCATGCAAGGAACGTAAGCCCGGTCCCATGCCAGAGTGCCGAAACAAGAAAAGTGATTGCAATCCCGGTAATAGCCGCAGCTTTTTTCCATGAACGAAAGTAAAAAACGGCAGGATAATAAATATAGTTAGTAAACCAGGAGATCAGTGATATGTGCCATCTGCGCCAGAATTCAGAAACGGATGCGGCCCGCAAAGGCAATCGGAAATTTTCCTTTAATTCATAGCCCAGCATTTTTCCAATTCCGATGGCCATGTCTGTATATCCAGAAAAATCAAAATACAGCTGGATCGTAAAAAGACAAGTGGCCAGAATAATTGTGAGTCCGCTGTAATGATCATTATGATCAAAGACTGATGCAACAGATGGAGCCAGTCGATCAGCGATAACCAATTTTTTAAAGAGTCCTAAAATCAATCGTTGAAAACCGGAGATTAAAAGTCCTTCTTTAGCATGCGCCGAATTTATCTGTGGAAAAAATTCTGAGGGCAGCATGACAGGGCCGCTGATCACTTTTGCAAAAAAACAATTGTACAATAGAAAATGAGAAATGTCGGATTCAGGATTTCTTCGTTTGTAATACACTTCCGTGAGATAAGCTATGTTTTGCAGGGAATAAAAAGAAACACCCAAGGCAAGAATGAAAGAAGCGACATCAAACTGAACAGAAGAAAAATGAAAATTAAGTCCACTTCGGTCTATGCTGAAATAATTGAAGAGCAGGATCGCAGCAACATGAACACTTATTGAAACCAGGTAAAAAATGCGGCTGCTTTTCATCCACTTCGCTGCGAAAAAAGTAAACACAGAAAAAAACACAATGGCCAGTAAGGATCCTAAGCTGAACGAAGCGATAAAGACTAAGCTGACAATCAGCAGTAAATACGGCCGAAAGCGGGAAGGCAGAATCCTGTGAATCAGGATCACAAAAAATAAACACAGAAAAAATAAAGGAGACAGAAAGTCCATATTAGTTGCCTGCGCCGGATTTTAATTCGAGTGATCTTAACATATCTCCCACCGTTTGAAACTTCATTACTTCATCAAATGAAAAACGGATTAAAAAGGCCTCTTCAATCGTAGCGATCAGTTCCAGGTGTGTAAGGGAATCCCACATTGGAATGTCATCTGCTGTTGTTGACTCCGTTATCATTAGTTCCTGATCCGAAAAAACTGTCCGGAAAACCTCTTGCAATTTTTCTTTCATCGTGTACATAATAGTTTTTGCCTATCCACTTTCCCGTTTGCATTCAACGGAAATTCAACATTCAGAACATAGCGCGTTGGAATCATATAGAACGGTAAATGTTCTGCAAGCGAAGCATTGATTTCTTTTTCGTTCAATGAAGTTGTTTCGGTGAAGGCATTGAGTTCCTTTTTCCCATTCTCTCCTTCCACCGCAAGCACAATCGCGTTCATTCCGCAAACAGAACGCAGCGCCATTTCCACTTCTTTGAGTTCCACCCGAAATCCGCTGATCTTTACTTGTTGGTCCGAACGACCATAAAACAAAAGATCACCGGCTTCATTGATAGAAACAATATCTCCTGTGCGATAGGATTTTTTATCATTGTACATTAGGAAGCAATCGTAAGATGGCTCCAGGTATCCCGAAAAAACCTGTGTTCCGCTGAAACACAATTCTCCTTTTTGCGCAGGATGAAGATCTTCGTTCACAATCAATATTTCCAGTCCATCAAATGCTTTTCCAAGCGGGACAATTCCATTTGCGGGAGCAGGATCTGAATCTTTCCAGCAATGACGTGTGCAGACAATGGTCGTTTCCGTTGGTCCGTAAAAGTTATGGATCTGCCCATTCGGCAAAGTTTTCTTCCATTTCAAAGCAAGATCCTGATAAAGAGAATCACCTGAAAAGAAACTATATCTCAGTTCAGGGAAATTTAATTCATCCAGGTACTTCTCAGCAAAATGAAGTACCGAAGGAACCATGCTCAACACAGTGATCCGGTGCTCCTTCAGCATTTTCATGATCTGTACGAATTTAATTCCGCTACCGGGAACAATATAAGCACAAGCTCCAACCATCAGGGGCATAAAAAAAGAAAAGACGGATACATCAAAGCTGAGTTCATACACCTGTAAGAAACGATCTTCCGAACTGAAATCATACTTCTCCAAATACCAATCGAAAAAATGGTTTACATTTTCCTTTTTGATTGGAACGCCTTTCGGTTCACCAGTTGATCCGGAAGTAAATAATATATAAGCAAAAGGTTGTTCAGTTTTTTGCAACAATTCAGTGGTTTCGATTGTTCTCTGTTGTGTTGCGATCACAGGAATGTTAGCAGCAATCTCTTCAATGGAATGAGTAGCGGAACTTAAGATCAGATCTGCTTTGCTTTGTTCAAGGATCTTCCTGTTTCTTGCGGCAGGAAATTTATCATTCAGGGGAATCCAGGCAGCGCCATAAATGCTAACTGCAAGGATGGATGCGTAGGTTTGAACATCATCGTTGCAATAAATGGCAATGTGGGAAAAATTTCCATCAGCAGGGATCTTTGCATAAACGGAGTTCAGTTCTTCGAGCAATTGACCATAGGTATAATAGCGCTCATTGATCCAGAGCGCATTCTTTTCAGGAAACAATGCGGCGGATCGCAAAAAACCATTTGCAGGCGATTCGCTGAAATCCTGAATCCTATTATATAAAAGAGAGGCCTGCAAAATTTTATAATATGCTGATTATATCGTAAATTTCGTAATAATTTCGGAAACCCACACTATGAAACGACTGTTGCTCCTGATCCTTCTTCTTCTACCATTGACAGAGCTTTCCGCGCAAAGCAAAATGAACTTCGCTTTGGCAAAAAAATCAGTTCAGTCTGATAATTCACTGATCGATGTTTTTGTAAAAGGCGATATTTCTGTGATCCGTGAACTTGTACAGCTTCATCAGGGAGTTTTCAAATATGCTTCCGGATCAATTGCCGCAGTAAAAATCCCATCCTCTGCATTGTCAGATTTCGCACGGAATAAAAAAATCGAACGTTTGGAGGCTTACCCTCCGTCGTTTCAGCCGATGAACGATACGATGCTGATGCATAACAATGTGATTCCTGTTCATACCGGACAATCTCCTTTAACTCAACCTTATGATGGAACAGGCATTGTGGTTGGTTTTCTGGACACAGGAATTGATTTTACACATCCTGATTTTAAGGATAGTCTGGGCAAAAGCCGAATCAAATACCTCTGGGATCAGACATTGCCCATCGCTGCAAACACGCCAATGCCATACAATTACGGACAGGAATGGGATAACCTGGGCATCGACAGCGGTGCCGCATCCGCTCATACTGATCTTGCATTTTCCGGACACGGTACACATGTCGCAGGGATTGGCGTTGGGAATGGATTGGCCACAGGGACGTATAAAGGAGTTGCTCCCAAAGCCGACATCATCATGGTAGCGATCGATTTCTACAGCAGTTCTTCCAGCCTCATCACGGATGGTGTGGATTACATCTATTCAAAAGCGCTTGCCATGGGCAAACCCTGTGTGATCAATGCCAGCCTCGGCGATTATTACGGCTCTCATGACGGAATGGATCTTCAGGCACAACTGATCAGCAGTATGATCAATGCTTCTACCGGAAGATCCTTTGTGGCGGCTACAGGAAATGGTGGAAATTTTCCTTATCACCTGGGCTATTCAGTTACAAGCGATACCAATTTTACATTTTTCAGCAATCCTCCAAATGACATTTATTTGCAAATGTGGGCCGATACAAATGATCTGAAGAATGTGGATTTTTCAATTGGTGCAGATCAAATGAGTCCGGTTCATTCATTCCGTGGACGCATTCCTTTTTCAGATATCAGTTCGCATTTAGGAGTTTTATTGGCAGACACACTTTACAACGCAGGTAACCGCATCGGCATCATTGAAAGTTACGGCGATCTGTCCGGAGGAGTTTATTCAATGGAATTTCATATCATCCCTGATTCGACTTCCTACAACTGGAGACTGATCACTACCGGTTCCGGAAAATTTGACCTCTGGAATTTTGATGTTGTTTCAGGAACATTGCCATCGCTTGCAAGCATGCCCGACAGTTCATTTTATAAACAACCTGATACTGATAAAACAATTGTCAGCAGTTTTAATTGTCTCGACAACGTGATCAGTGTAGCTAATTTCACCAACCGAAAAAGCTATATTGACTACAACAATAATTTGTTTGTAATCCCAACCAACGTTCCCGGTAAAAGGCATATTACTTCCAGTATCGGGCCAACACGTGATGGCAGGATCAAGCCTGATATTGCTTCGCCGGGAGATTTGACAGTTGCTGCTGTGGTGTTATCTCTGGTTCCTGCAATTATCGCCGGAGCTCCGGATGTGCTTGCACAAGGCGGTTATCATGTGCGCAACGGAGGCTCTTCGCATTCTTGTCCGGGTGTTGCCGGAACAGCAGCATTGTACCTTCAAAAAAATCCAACCGCTACAGCGATGGATGTAAAAAATGCGATCATTGATTGTGCCACGCAGGATAGCTTCACAGGAAACAGTTTGCCGGATAATTACTGGGGTTACGGAAAAGTGAATGCTTTTACCGCTTTAACCGGATGTTTATCGGTGGCGACAGAAGAAATCCCTGTTGCACAAATCTTTAATCTCTACCCAAATCCAACACATGCAGGGGAAATTATTCAATTTAGTTTCAATGGAAAATTTACAGAAAAAACAGAAATAAACATTTACAATTCCACCGGTTCACTGGTCCTGAGTAAGGCATTAACTGGAACAGGCATTCAATTGCCAGAAAGCCTTTCAGGAGGAATTTATTATTGCATTTTAAGTTCAGGAAACGAGATCATCGCTAAGGAAAAAATGATAATTTTGCGTCCATAATTATGGAAAAAAAATTAAATATTCTCGGAATCGTTTCAATTGTCCTTGGTTGTGCAGCCGCTCTTTTATGCATCGCTCCTATCGTTTCAGGATTATTTTTCGCGATACTCACCGGCTTTTTCGGAATGCTTTGTTCCAGCATTTATGTTTTCATAGATACAAGGCATGAGATCAATAAAAAAAAGCTCACTCCCGGTATTTATGGTATGGTCCTCAGTTCTATCCCAATTGTTTTTCTGCTCGTGATCATCATAATGAGTAAAATGAATCGTTAACATGCAGGAAGAAAAGTCAGCATCCCTCAGTGATTATCTTTCTCTCATTAAGTTCAGCCACACTATTTTCGCATTGCCTTTTGCTGTGATCGGTTATTTCCTTGCCATCACATTTACAGAAGCTAAATTCAGCATTCAGCTTTTCGGCTTGGTGATCCTTTGCATGGTGTTCGCAAGAAGCGCTGCCATGGCGTTTAACAGGTTCATCGACCGCAAATTTGACGGGCAGAATGAACGCACTGCTGTTCGGGAAATTCCTGCCGGCGTCATCAATCCTTCCAATGCCTTGTTGTTTGTCATCATCAATTGCCTCTTATTTATATCCTGTACATTCCTGATCAATCGACTCTGTTTTTATTTATCTCCTGTTGCCCTGATCGTGATCCTCGGTTACAGTCTTACAAAAAGATTTACAGCGCTTTGTCATCTGATCCTTGGAATAGGTTTATCGCTGGCTCCGATCGGTGCCTATCTCGCTGTGACAGGAAAATTTGACCCGCTTCCTTTGTTCTTTTCATTCGCTGTCCTTTTCTGGGTGAGCGGCTTCGACATCATTTATGCTTTGCAGGATGAAGATTTCGACCGGTCACGGGATCTTCGTTCCATCCCTGTTTGGCTGGGCAAAAAAGGTGCATTGATGTTATCCAATTTCCTCCACCTCATCAGTGCTTCTTTCATAGTTTATGCAGGCTGGTATGCGGGCTTCGGCACATGGTACTGGATCGGTGCAGGCTTTTTCATTGCGCTGCTTTTGTATCAGCACCTTCTTGTAAAACCAACTGATCTCAGCAAAGTAAACATGGCATTTGCAACTACCAACGGTGTGGCCAGTGTCGTTTTCTGTGCATTTGTTTTAATTGATCTTTATTTATGATCTCCGAACTAAAGGAGCAGGCCCGTTCCATCCGCTGGAAACAACTGCTCAAATATGCATTTGTCTTTTTTCTCTTTCTGATCATGATCATCGCCTGGTGTAATTACCATATCATCAACAGCACTAATTCACAGATCTTTTCGGATGTTTCGCTCATTCCAAAAAATGATGTGGCGCTTCTGCTTGGCGCCAGCAAAAAGGCAAGAGGTGGAAATGATAATCTGTATTTCAAATACCGTATCGAAGCAGCGGCTCAACTTTTTAAAAGCGGCAAAGTAAAACACATCATTGTGAGCGGAGATAATCATAAAAAAGAATATGATGAAGCCACGGACATGTGTGATGCTCTGATCGCACTTGGTGTTCCCGATAGCTGCATCACGCTTGACTATGCAGGCTTCCGGACACATGACTCCATGGTAAGATGCCTGAAAGTTTTCGGACAAAAGAACGTGACAGTCATTTCACAACAATTTCACAACCAGCGAGCGGTGTTTATCGGAAATAAATACGGGATGAATGTGGTTGCCTTTAATGCGAAAGATGTTCCGAATCAATATTCAATGAAGACGCGTTTGAGGGAATACTTTGCAAAATTCAAAGCGGTACTGGACCTTTATATTCTGGATACTCAGCCAAAATTTCTTGGAGAGGAAGTGAAGATTGAATTGTAAAATTCCCACCTGTGCGCGGTCAGGTATCGAGAAAGTGTGAAAGCTTCTTTTACGTTTTCGAATGCAACGCCTGTTCTCGATACGATTTCGTAAAAAACGAAATCACTCGAACTGTCAGCGCACCCTCATAAATATTGACGGTCTTGAATCAAAAAAAATTATCCCGAATTTAAATCACTCGTTTCAGCAAACGCAGGCGATGTGAGTAATCTCTTTTTTCGTTGTTGTAAATTCCCTGGTGATCAAATCCGTCAATGCGCACTTTTCCGGAAGCATGAATGATCTTATTGTTTTCAAGAACAATTCCAACATGCACTATTTTTCCTTCATCATTGTCGAAGAATGCAAGATCACCCGCTTCTGCCTCTTCAACAAAGCTTAATGTTTCGCCTTGTTCAGCCTGTTGGTAGGCATCGCGTTTGATCTGCAACCCGTTCAGCTTATACACTATTTGGGTAAAACCGGAGCAATCAATTCCGAAAGGGCCGCGTCCTCCCCAGAGATATGGTGCATTCAGATAAAGCATAGCAGTTTCAATGAGTCCGCTTTTGCTGAAAGGAAGTTCTCCGTTTACAAATGCACCTTCGTAATTATAGCTGTGATTCTCAACAACACATTCTCCATTGTCGAAAGCAGGAAGACTGCTGCCGATCAACACCGGGAAAAGATTCCCTGAATGATTATCCGTCATCACCTGAATGAGTTCATTTGTACAGAAGATTTCGGTTGATGCAAGAATTTCGAATGTATGTTTTGCGATGGGAAGGAATTGTTTTTTATCGATCCAGCATTCGTATTTATCAAAATGATTTCGGATATGACACCAGTTTCCTTGTGTTTCCAGCACTTCGAAGAAATCCCCGAATAAAAGCTGAGTAACCATCTCCGATCTGTCGGATGGTTCCTTGCGGCAAGGGATGATACTAAGGTTGCAAATTCCGAACATTTTTAAGTATTAAGTAGCAAGTAACTAGTATTAAGTAGCGGTAATCAAGTAGTAGGATCTGTATCATCCTCCTACCTGATACCTGATACTATTTACCTTATACTAATTCAATCACCATTGCACTCGCTCCACCTCCACCATTGCAAATTCCGGCAGCTCCGAATTTTCCTTTGTTCTGCTTCAATACATTGATAAGTGTCACGATGATACGTGCGCCTGAACAACCAAGGGGATGTCCGAGAGATACAGCACCACCGTTTACGTTTACTTTTGATGCATCCAGTTTCATTTTCTGAATGTTCACTATTCCCACAGTTGAGAAAGCTTCATTCAATTCAAAGAAATGGATATCTTCAATTTTTAATCCTGCTTTTGCGATGGCTTTCGGAACCGCTAATGAAGGAGCAGTCGTGAACCATTCCGGCGCATGTTCCGCATCAGCATATCCGCGGATCACAGCGATCGGTTTGATTCCAAGCTTTTCTGCTTTCTCTTTGCTCATCAGCACAACTGCTGCTGCACCGTCATTCATAGTTGATGAATTTGCTGCTGTAGCAGTACCTTCTTTGGAGAAAGCACCTTTTAGTTCAGGAATTTTATCGAAACGTACATTCTTGTATTCTTCGTCTTCTTTAAAAATAACAGGATCTCCTTTACGCTGAGGAATTTCAACTGCTACGATCTCATCAGCAAATTTCCCTGCAGCACCTGCAGCTTGTGAACGTTTGTAAGATTCTACAGCAAAAGCATCCTGGTCCTCACGGGAGATATTGCACTCCTTTGCACACAAATCAGCTGCATTACCCATTGCGTAGTTATTATATACATCGGTAAGACCGTCTTTTGCAAGTCCGTCGATCATCGATACATTGCCATATTTGTTTCCCCAGCGCATGTTCTCGCTGTAAAAAGGTACCTGGCTCATGTTTTCCATACCGCCTGCTACAACTACGTCAGCATCTCCGCACATGATGCTCTGAGCACCGATCATAATAGCTTTCATTCCGGAAGCACATACTTTATTGATGGTAGTACACTGTACGGTATTGGGTAAACCGGCAAACATGGCAGCCTGACGGGCAGGAGCCTGTCCGAGGTTAGCCTGTAGCACACTTCCCATATAAACTTCTTGTACTTCTTTCCCGTCAATTCCTGCTTTTGACAATGCTCCTTTGATAGCAGCAGCACCTAAACGTGTTGCAGGCACAGATGCCAATGATCCTCCGAAACTGCCCAACGGCGTACGTACTGCTGAAACGATATAAACTTCTTTCATAAGATTTTATTGATTATTGATATGTAAATAAGAATTTTAAAACTGAGCTCAAATTTAATTTATTCAGGGGAATATCCACCTGTTTAAAGGGGTTTTATTCGGCTTTTGTGGATAAAAATGTGTACAATTCACAGGTTCATACAGGTCCCTGCACGTTAAATATTAATAATTTCGTATGACCAACAGCCCGATAGTGAAAAAACTGATCTCATTCATTCGACACAGTCACCCTGAAATTTACAAGGCAATGCTTTTTATCATTGCTATTTCTGTGATCGTTTATATTTTTCCCAAGCAAGGGAAATTCAAATATGAGTTTCAGAATCTGAAAGGCAAGCCCTGGTATCACGAAGATCTGATTGCTCCTTTCGATTTCGCCATCAAAAAATCCAAAGATGAACTGGAAAAAGAAAAATCAGAGATCCTTAAAAATGCAAAGCCTTATTTTAAATATGATACCTCAATTGTAAACAGCAAAAGGACGCAGTTTGTTGCAGAATTTAACACAAAATGGGACAATAAAAAGAGCAAATACATAAAAGAAAAAACACTGAGCTTTGCCAACCGTGTGATTGATTCCATCTATGCCCGCGGGATCATTGAACCGACCGAAGTTCTTGAAGGCAAGCCGGAGGACTACACCATTTATGTTCTGAAGAACAATATTGCGGAGGAACATGACCTCAATGATTTTTATACCATTCGGTCTGCATACGCTTATCTGCAGGACCAATCCACGCAAGGTCCCAAAACGGCAGACCGGTTTGTTCTGCCTCTACTCGAGAATACGATAGCTCACTCCATCTTTTACGATAAAGAAACAACAGAGAAAGTGCTGAAGCAGTCGGTGGAGGACATTTCACCATCCCGGGATATTATCCTGAAAGACCAGAGCATTGTTTCCAAAGGAGAGATCATCGATGATCAGAAATTCCAGGTGCTTGAATCACTGAAGCAGGAATATGAAGAGCAACCGGGCGGAGTGGGAAGTTACTGGTACATCCTTTTAGGGCAGATCATTCTTGTTTCACTTTGCCTAGCGGTGCTCACGACCTTCCTTGCTTTTTTCAGGAAAGATATTTTCCATGACAACACAAAGATCACCTTCATTCTAATGCTCATTACACTGGAAGTTCTGATGGCACGATTCGCCATGAATTCCCAGACCTTCAGCATTTATGTACTTCCTTTCTGTATACTTCCTGTTATCACACGGGCTTTTTACGATACGCGGATCGCTTTGTTCGTGCACCTTGTAACAGTGCTCATTATTTCATTCATGGCACCCAACCGTTTCGACTTCGCATTTATTCAACTGCTTGGAGGTATGGTCGCCATTTTCAGTATTGTGAATATGCGCAACCGTTCCCAGATCTTTATCTCGGCAACGCTCATCTTCCTAACCTATAGCATCTCTTATATTGGTATTACAATTATTCAGGAAGGCGGTAGTGACATTATAACCTGGCTGGATTTCGCTTTCTTTGGCGTAAGCGCGATGCTGACATTATTTTCTTATCCACTGATTTTTGTTTTTGAAAAAATGTTCGGTTTTACTTCGGATGTATCATTGCTGGAACTTTCTGATACAAACGGAAAACTCCTTCGTGAGCTGGCTTCCAGGGCACCGGGGACTTTTCAGCATTCGTTGCAGGTGGCCAATCTAGCTGAGGAAGCCATTTATACGATCGGAGGGAATGCGTTACTTGTAAGAACCGGCGCGCTGTACCATGACATTGGAAAAATGGAAATGCCCATGTACTTTATCGAGAATCAGGCGAGCGGAATGAATCCCCATGATGAAATGAGTTATGATGAAAGTGCCACGATGATCATCAGCCACGTGATCATTGGAATTGAGATTGCTAAAAAACATAACCTGCCGGAACCGATCATTGATTTTATCCGAACGCATCACGGCACAACCATTACCGGTTACTTCTACCGGTCATTTAAAAATGCATTCCCTGAAGAGCAAATTGACGAAGCAAAATTCCATTATCCCGGCCCTATTCCTTTCTCGAAGGAAACGGCTGTGCTCATGATGGCTGATTCAGTGGAAGCAGCTTCCCGGAGTTTAAAGACCTATGATGCAGAAAGTATCAGCACATTGGTGGAAGGAATTATCAACTCTCAGATCGCTCAGAACCAGTTCACCAATTCAGATATCACCTTTAAGGATATCAATACTCTTAAGAAAATCTTCAAGAAGAAGTTGATGAATATGTATCATGTGAGGGTGGAGTATCCGAGGTAATTGCATGACCGTGCGGGTTAGTTTGTGATGTCATTTTTTGAGAAATGATAACGGTTCTCGACTTCGCTCGAACTGACATGCTAAGATTAATTCCCGTTCCCGCAGTAGGCGCTAGGCTCTGCCTAGTGACAATTTAGCTTGCAAATTTGGTGCTTTCATAGTTCTCGACTCCGCTCGAACTGATATGCTAAGATTAATTCCCGTTCCCGTCGGCAAACTTATAAGCGATCGAAGACTATCGGCAAATGTCGGAGCGTCACTCTGGGCTTGACCCAGTTCTCATAAAATTAAGACTATTAATAAATGAGATTCCGGATCAAGTCCGGAATGACCGAGCACGGTAATGTCAGTACGATAGCGGAAGCAGAAATCGACTTTTAAGATCAAAGGCTTTTGAAAAAACAGAAATAAAAAAAGGCTCCGTATTCACGAAGCCTTTATCAATTATTCCAATTGCTGTATCCAGACGTCCGGATATTCATTCTTGAATTTCTTTTGCTCTGCTTCCGCATCCGCTACTTTATCCAATTTTGATGAGTACACATAATACGCTTTGGTTTTGTGATTCTGAATGATCTGAACACCATTGTATCCTTTTATGATATTCGCATCCTTGAACTTATTTGCATTGTCCTTACTACTAAACGTTCCTAAGATCACATAGTAACCTGAACCAACTCCCATCCCGTTATCATCAACGAAATCTGTTGAAGATCCTGTGCGCATAAGATTCTCCGTTAAGCTTGGTGTTGGCTCAGATGAGTTACCTGATTTCACATTTGCCAGTTGTGCT
Organism: Bacteroidota bacterium; assembly: GCA_030855265.1. Lineage (GTDB taxonomy): Bacteria > Bacteroidota > Bacteroidia > 2-12-FULL-35-15 > 2-12-FULL-35-15 > 2-12-FULL-35-15. The sequence goes on from JALYRR010000006.1 coordinate 27,971, forward strand.
TTCAATCGCTGAATCTCTACTTCGTTGGTATCTGTCTTCGCTTTTAATTTTGCAATCATCGCATCGGTAATGGAATCTTTCGGCTCTTCGTTCCTCGCAACATCTTCTATCGGATCTCTTTTGCCTCCACCGAAAGTAAATCCAAGTAAAAATTCAGAGGAAGATCCTGTGTAAGACTTTGTGTTGCTTATACCAAGATCATAGGCATATCCAACGCTCAGGTTCTTATAACGTACACCTGCACTTAAGGCAAGTGAACTGTTGCTGTGGTAAGTAACTCCCAGCCAGCCAATCTTTTTCCAATCAAGAACCGCATTGATATCATACTGAACGATCGCACCCTCAGTATAACGAACCATGATCAGCGGATACGCAGTGATCTCCTTTTCTTTCACAACATCAAAAACATATTTGATAGTTCCCTGGTAGCTGCGTGCAAGATGATAATAGTTGCTTTCACCATCGTCTCTTTTGTAACGAATGGAGTTTCCCAGTAACTGAGGAACCGCCACACCCACTTCAAGTTTTTTCCAGGTATAGGC